>CACBPV010000004.1 GCA_902541215.1 uncultured Alphaproteobacteria bacterium
TCAGTTTTTTACTTTTAGTCAAAAAATTATATACATTTTCACAAGACTCAATTGCCATTCTTTTCCTACATTCTAATGTTAATGCTGAATTATGAGGAGTTAACAATGTATTTTGTAATGAAAATAATTTGTGGTTATTTATTGGTGGTTCAATTTCAAAAACATCTAATCCTGCAGCAAAAATTTTTTTGTTCTTTAAAGCATCATATAATGCTTCTTCATTAACAATCCCACCACGAGCTGAATTTATAAGAATTAAATTAGATTTACAAATGTTAAATGACTCATAGGAAATCAAATCTTTAGTATTATCATTTAAAGGTAAATGAATACTAATATAATCAGCAATTTTAAACCCCTTTTCCTTTTCAATTGGAATATAATTTAATTTTAGAATCTCATCACTAGAAACAAAAGGATCATGAATGTACACTTGCATATCAAAAGCTAAACATCTTTTAGCTAAAGCTTTTCCAATTCTACCAAAACCTAAAATCAAAATTTTTTTTTGATACAATTCAAAAAAATTAGGAAGTTTTGCTTTTTCTTTAAATTTATTATTTTTGACTAATTTATCTGATTCAAAAATATTTTTAGTCAAACAGAGCATCATTGTCATTACATGCTCAGAAACACTCACTGAATTAGCCGTACCAGTTATTGCTAAAGCAATTTTATTTTCATTTAAAAAATTAGTATCAACATTGTCGTAACCAACACCATGTCTAGCTACAATTTTTAAGTTTTTAGCATTAGATAGAATGTTTTTGTTTAATTTCACTGTCCTAACAACAATGCCATCTACATCTTTTAATTCTTCTTTAAGCTGATTCTCTTCCTTGTTTTCTGTAACAAAATATTCGATATTATTTTTCTCAAAAATTTCGAACCCACTTTTATGAATCTCTCCAACAACTCCAACTTTCATAAATTATTTATATTCTAAAATATTAAAAAAATAAATTGATTAACTCTTTAAATTATTTTTTTATTATAATAGTATCAATTTTTATTGGGAAAGGGACCTATGAAAACAGTTAGAATGTCATGTTCACATGCATTAATTAAATATTTAACAATGCAAAAAATTTTAATTAATGAAAAAAAAGAACCTCTATTTCCAGGTGCATTTGGTATTTATGGCCATGGTAATGTTGCTTGTATTGGACAAGCTATGGAAGAATATCAAAATGAACTTCCCGGATACAGAGGGCATCACGAACAAAATATGGCACTAACAGGTATTGCATACGCACGTGCAAAAAGAAGACAACAAATATTTGTTGCAACTTCATCTGTTGGACCTGGCTCTACTAATATGGTTACAGCTGCTGCAGTTGCATTAAGCAATAGACTTCCAATTTTACTTTTACCAGGAGATACATTTTCTAGTCGTTTTCCAGACCCTGTTTTACAACAAGTAGAACATTTTAACTCTCCTTCAGAAACTCAAAATGATTCATTTAAATCTGTATCAAGGTATTTTGATCGAATTACTAGACCTGAACAAATTTTAACATCTTTACCGCAGGCAATTAATGTAATGCTTGATCCTGCAGACTGTGGCCCAGCAGTAATTTCTATGTCGCAAGATGTTCAAGGAGAAGCTTATGATTATCCTGAAATCTTTTTTGAAGAAAAAATTCATGAAATTAGAAGAATTCATCCTGATCCAAATCAAATACAAAAGGCAGCTGATAAATTAAAACAATCTAAACAACCAATTATTATTTCAGGTGGAGGTGTTTTATATTCAGAAGCAGAAGGGGAGATTTCTGCTTTTGCAAAAAAACATAATATTCCCGCAACAGCAACCGTGATGGGTATAGGTTGTATGAATAAAGATGATCCCTATTATATAAGTGCAATTGGATGCTTAGGAGAAGGCTCATCTAATAACCTTGCTACTGATACAGATTTAGCACTAGCTGTGGGAACAAAACTAGGAGACTTTACAACTGGCTCTTGGACTAATTTTGAAAATGAAAATTTTCAACTTGTATCAATAAATACTTCACGATTTGATACTACAAAACATCGCGCTACTCCTGTTGTAAGCGATGCAAAAATTGGACTACAAGAATTATCAAAAGCATTAGGAGATTGGAAAGCACCAGATAATTGGTACCAGCGTTCAATTGAGGAAAGAAATAAATGGGATGAATATGTCGCCAAAGAAAGTGGACCAACAAACCAAGAATTACCATCCTATGCTCATGCTGTAGGTGCAGTTTATAGAAACTCAGACCCATCAGATATTGTTGTAACTGCAGCTGGAGGGTTAGTTGGTGAAGTAGTTCAAATATGGAAACCTAAAGAACTAAATACTTTTGAAACTGAATGGGGATTTAGTTGCATGAGTTATGAAATATCAGGTGCACTTGGAATCAAAATGGCAAAACCTGAACAAGATGTAATTGTATTTGTAGGTGATGGTTCATACCTTTTACAAAATAGCGACATCTACAGTTCAGTTTTATATGATAAAAAATTAATTATAGTTGTTTGTGATAATGGCGGCCACATGGTTATTAATAGATTGCAACTGGCAAAAGGTGGAAATGAATATCTTTGTAATCTCAATGCAGCAAGAGCGACAAATGTTCAGTTTGTAGATTTTGAAGCGCATGCAAAAAGTATGGGGGCAAATGGTGAGACAGTTAAATCTATTTCAGAGTTAGAGGCTGCTTTTAAAAGAGCAAAAGAATCTGACAAAACATACGTTATTTCTATGAAAACAGATGGATATGAATGGTTAGAAGGAACAGCTTTCTGGGAAAGCCCAACACTTGAAGTAGATAATACTGAAGGTAAGAAATCAGCTCTTAATGAATTTTTAGAAGGAAAAAATAAACAACGTAAGGGCGTATAAAAATAAATTTCTTTCTCTAAAATTTAAAAATTGTATGAGTCAAAACAAGCCTATAATTTTATTAGATCCATATCCAAGAACAATGGATCTACTTTTTTCTAAAGAAAATTTAAAATACTTAAAAAATAATTTTAAACTTATTACTGCCCCAAATAAGAATAAAAATAATTTTTATGAAAAAAATTTACCAAATGCAGATTATATCTTTGGGCAACCCAATTTACCTTCATCTTTAATTTCTAAATCCACAAAACTTAAAGCCATATTTAATGTAGAGAGCAATTTTATGGACAATATGGATTACGATTTTTGTTTTAGAAAAGGAATACATGTTTTAGCAACGTCGCCTGTGTTTGCTCAACCTGTTGCTGAAATGGCAATAGGCCTTACTTTATCTATAGCCAGAAGTATTCATATTGCTCACTCAGACTTTATTTCAAAAAAAGAAAAATATGGTGGCGTAATAAGTCAGAGTAATTTTTTAATAAAAAATAAAACATTTGGTTTAATTGGATTTGGTGATTTAGCAAAATCACTTACTCCTATACTCAAAGCATTCTCGAATAATATCATTGCCTATGATCCTTGGATTCCCAATAAAGAAATCGAAAAATTTGCTGTTAAGCCTACAAGTTTAAATTCGTTACTCAAAAATGCTGACATCATTTATGTATTAGCTTCCATTACTTCCTCTAATGAATCTATGATTAATTCTTCTAAACTTAAATTAATAAAAGATGGATCAGTGTTTGTCTTAATGAGTAGAGCAGCCATAATAAATTTTGATGATTTTTTTAATTTTTTAAAAAATAGAAAGGTGTTTGCTGCCATTGATGTTTTTCCACAAGAACCATTTCCTAAAAATCATAAATTAAGAAAACTCAAAAATGTAATTTTTTCTCCGCATAGGGCTGGAGCATTAGACAGTGCATTTAAAGAGATGGGTGAATTAGTAATTCAAGATTTAAAACTTATTTCAAAAGGCCTGCCGCCTAAATTATGCAAAAAAGCTGAAAGAGAAACCGTTAAATATTTACGTTCAAAACCAGTTGATATTAATTAAAATTTATTTAAAAACACACTATGTCAGATAACTTAGTACTAGAAGCTAAATCAGTTTCAAAATTTTTTGGTACTATCACAGCTCTTCAAAATGTAGATCTTCATTTAAATAAAGGTGAGGTTCTTGGTGTCGTCGGCGATAACGGTGCTGGGAAATCTACATTAATGAAAGTTTTATCAGGATTATATAAGCCAAGCGAAGGTTCACTTTTTTTTGATAAGGAAAAAGTAACTTTAAATAGTCCCAGAGACTCACAAAATTTGGGCTTAGAAATGGTATATCAAGATTTAGCGCTAGCTGGGAATCTCCCTATCGGTGATAATATTTTTCTAGGAAGAGAACCAACAAGAAAAGTTGGTCCTTTCAATTTTTTAGATCATAAAAAAAGAAAACAGTTAACCGAAGAACATCTTGCAAAACTAAAAATAAATGTAAAAAGTGCTGATCAAAAGGTTGAAGAATTATCAGGCGGGCAAAGACAAGCAGTTGCAATTGCTAGAGCTACAGCTTTTAATGCAAAAATTGTATTGATGGATGAACCAACAGCAGCACTTGCTGTTAAGGAAGTTGGGAAAGTTTTAGACTTAATTTTAAATCTTAAAAAGTTAGGTGTTAGTGTAATAGTAATTAGTCACCGAATGGATGATATTTTTACTGTTTGTGATCGCGTAATGGCACTTTTTCAAGGAACAAACTTCGCTGAATCAGAATTAAAAAACACTTCAAGGGACGAAGTGATTGGATGGATCATGGGGAAAAAAGATTAATGGATAAGAATCAAGAATCTTTATTTGTCAGACTTATTCCTTTTTTTGAAAGATATGGAATCTTATTACTTATCCTAATAATGATAGCTGTTTTGCATTTGTTGCAACCTGATGTTTTTTTATCATGGAGAAATGTAACAAATATTTTTAAACAAGTTTCTTGGCAGTCTATGTTAGCACTCGGTGTCTTTATGGTCATTGTAACTGCAGGTATAGATCTATCAGTCGGTTCAATTATCATGTTATCATTAATGGGACTCGCTATTGCTTCGAAGGCAGGAATGCCTTGGTACGTTGTCATGTTAGTTGCGCCAGCAATTGGATTTTTGTGTGGTATGTTTAATGGTATTGGCATTACCTTACTTCGAATGCCTCATCCATTCATAATGACACTAGGAACGCTTTATATATTTAGAGGTATAGGTAATCTTATATCCGGAGGTGTTCCAATAACAGGTTTTGCTGAACAGATTAGAGTTATAGGAAATGGTAAAATTAAACTAGATGTAATTTTTGGAGAAGGCGCTAGAGAGTATATTCCCACAAGTTTAATTTTAATGATTGTAATATTTTTTATCTTTTGGATATTTTTAAATCATACAAGAATAGGTAAATGGATTTATGCGATTGGAGGCAACCCAGGAGCAGCTAGGGCAGCAGGTATTAACGTAGATCGAATTTTGATCGTAGTTTACACCCTTTGTGGTTTCTTGGCTGGTATTGGAGGTTTAATTTTAGCTGGAAGAACAAATTCCGCTTATCCAAATGCTGGTTTACAATCTGAGCTAGATGCGATTGCAGCAGTCATTATAGGTGGAGCAAGCTTCTTTGGGGGCAGAGGAACTGTTTTAGGTGTATTTGCTGGAGTCATGATTATGGGTATACTCCGAAATGGTCTAAATCTAATGAATGTTAGTGTTTTCTGGCAACAAGTTCTTATTGGGTCAATTATTATTTTGGCTGTTTATATCGATGTTCTAAGAAGACAACTTGCAACCAGAACATAATATCAAAAAATAATCACTTTCTGACAAACAGTCACTTGATTAGAATTTGATTTTTGATTAATGGTTAAAAAAAAATTTTAGGAGGAAAAATGAAATTTTTTATTTCTATAATTACTACTTCTGTATTGTTTTTTTCAGGTAGTCTTTTAGCAGGCTCACATGCAAAAACAATTATGCTAAGTACTAAAGGACCAGGTGCTGGAAACCCTTTTTGGGCTTCAGTTGAAGCTGGTGCTAAAGATGCTGCTGTTGAATTAGGTGTAAACCTTATTATCCTTTCACCACCACAAGAGAGTGATGTTATGGCTCAGGTAGCGCAAATTGAAGACCAAATTGCTAAAGGTGTAGACGGTATAGCGATTGCACCAACTGACCCTAACGCAGTTGCACCAATTCTTGATGATGCAATGGCTTCAGGTGTTCCAGTTGTATACATTGATACTAATGGAATTAATGAAGGTGTAACTTTCATTGGTACAAACAATATCAATGGTGCTGCTTTAGCTGCTCAATACATTTGTGATAATGTTCCAAGTGGTTCTGATGTTGCAATCCTTCAAGGAATGATCACGCAAACTACTGGTCAACACAGAGCTGAAGGATCACACAAAGGTCTTGAAGCATGTGGCATGAACATTGTTGCTGAACTTCCAGCTAACTGGGATACTGCACAAGGTATGTCAGTAACGGAAGATATCATCACTGGTAACCCAAATCTAAAAGCAATCTTTGCTTCTAACGATAATATGGGTCTAGGTGCTATCCAAGCATTAAAAAATGCTGATATGCTAGATGATGTTGTCGTTGTTGGATTTGATGCTAACCCTGATGCTGCTGCAAGTGTAATGGCTGGTGAAATGTCAGCAACTATTGCTCAATTCTCATACAACATGGGATACATGGGTGTAGAAAATGCACTTAAATTAGCTAATGGTGAGAGCATTCCAGATAACATTGATACTGGAACTGTATTAGTTACTAAAGAAAACGCTGCAGACTTTATGTAGGTCTAAGCAAAATTATTTTTAAAAGGCCGTAATTTTTTACGGCCTTTTTTTTTACTATTCCATTTTTTACAATTGATTTATAGAAACAATTTATGAAAAATATTGGTCTAATTGGTTGTGGTAATATTGCAGAGACCTATTTCAGGGCTCAGGAATATTTTAACAATATAAATTTTGTTGCTTGTGCTGATATTAATTTAGATGCCGCTAAAAAAACAGCTGATCAATATAATATTATTCCTTTATCAGTTGATGAAATACTTAATGACAAGAATGTAGACATCATTCTTAATCTCACTATTCCCCAAGCGCATTATGATATATCTAAAAGAGCCCTTGAGTCCAATAAACATGTTTATTGTGAAAAACCAATGAGTGTTAAGTTTGATGAAGCAAAAGAATTATTAAATTTAGCAAAAAAAAATAGTCTCTACATTGGGAATGCACCCGATACTTTTTTAGGAGGAGGAGGTCAACTTACACGAAATTTAATTGACAACAATGATATTGGACAAGTTCTAACTGGTAATTTTATATTTGCTTTTCCTGGCGTTCAAGATTTTCATCCTAGTCCTGAGTCTTGGTTTCAAGAAGGAGGAGGACCGGTAATAGATATGGGTCCATATTTTTTCACCACACTTGTTAATCTTCTAGGTCCCGTAAAAAATATACGAGGAAGAGGGGCTAAATTTTCTGATAAAAGAGAATACAAAGCTGGTCCAAAAAAAGGAGAAACTTTTAATGTTGAAATTCCAACTTCTTATATGTTTAATATTGAGTTTCAAAATAAAGCTATCATTCAAGGTTTTATTTCATTTGATGTTTTAAATCATAAACGTAATCATATGGAGCTTTATGGAACGAAAGGTTCAATAGTCGTTCCTGATCCAAATATGTTTGGTGGTCCAGTTTCCATATCTGGTGAGTTTGGATCTGAATGGAGAGATATTAGTGTCGAAGATAAACCCCTTGGAAAAACAAATATTGTTAACCATAGTGGAAGAAGTAATGAGGCGCCTGAACAAGCCAACTACAGGGGTATTGGGTTAGCTGAAATGATTGACGCTATCGAAAATAATAGAATGCATAGGTGTAATGGAGAACTTGCTCTTCACGTTTTAGATGTAATTGAATGTGCAATGATTTCATCAATTTATAAAGTGGAGGTTGAACTTCGCTCTTCATGCGTGAAGCCTGAACCCATGCATGACGATTTCATAAGGCAAATCCTAAAAAAAATGTAAATTTTACTTCGCTATTGATTAGTGCGATAATTTTACAGCCTAATTCCCAATATTTCTCCTTGTTTTACATACCCATTCTTGCTAGGAAAATATTATTTATAGGAGGAATGCATGAAAAAAATTGCTTCAATTATTCTTGCCTCTGTGGCGCTTTTTGCTACTTCAGCGAAGGCAGAATACAAATTTAACTTCGTAATGCACAGTGATACGAACAACGCTTTCTGGGCAGCTGTTCATAAAGGTTTTAAAGATGCTTGTGCACAAATTAATGCTGATTGCCAAATGTTAACTCTTTCAGGTGATGGAGACCAACAAGAGCAATTACAAAACTTAGAGTCTTCAATAGCTCAAGGTGTTGATGGTATCGTAACTACAATTACTAACCCAACTATCTTTGATGCTGCAGTTGATGAAGCATTAGCTGCTGGTATTCCAGTAATTACAGCTAATACTGATGATCCAGAAGGTGCTGCTGGTAGTAACAGACTAGCATATGTTGGACAAGACTTAGAAGCAGCTGGTTATGAATTAACAGCTAATCTTTCTGAAATGTTTCCTGATGGAGATATTCACGTTCTAATCGGTGTTGCAGACATGAACCAATCATGGGCATACACTAGAGGAAACGGTATTGCACGTTTCATGGAAGATTACAAAGCAGCTAACCCTGATAGAAAAGTAACTTATGAGAAAATCGAGTCAGGTCTAGATCTTTCAACTGTTGGAAACAGAGTGGCAGCTTATGTTCAAGCTAACCCAAATACAACTGCATATCTTGATGTAGGTTTCTGGGAAGCTGGTGCAGCTGCAGCAGTAAGAAACTTAGGTTACGGACCTGGTGAAATACTTCTTGCTGGTTTTGACTTAGTTGACGTAGTTTTCGAAGAAATGGACAAAGGTTATGTTCAACTAACAGTTGACCAACAACCATACTACCAAGGTTACATGTCAGTTCACCAATTATACTTAATGAACAAGTATGGTTTAAGTGCACTAGATATCAACACTGGAAAAGCTATGATTGGTCCTGATGATGTTGAAACAATCAGATCATTCAAAGGAATGTCAGTAAGATAAATATCTTAACCAGGCTCTTTAAATAGAGCCTGGTTTTTTTTAAAATAAAAAAGATATGAGTAAAAATTTTAGTCTTAGAAGTTTATTAGTAAGACCAGAAGTAGCAACCTTCTTAATGTTTCTAGCAATAATGATTGGATTTTATATTGCTAATGAAAGATTTTTAGATGCAAGAAATATAAGAATAGTTATGGGTATTACACCCGAATATATTATTGTTGCTATTGGCATCGCAATATTAATGATCTCAGGTGAATTTGATTTATCTGTAGGCTCTGTTTTTGCATTAGTCCCGATGACTATTGTACAAATGGTACATCAAGGGATACCACCTTGGTTCGCTATTTTTCTAGGATTAATGATTGGTATTATTGTTGGTTTTGTTAATGGATTTATTACCTTAAGATTTGGTATTCCTTCTTTCATCGCAACTCTTGGAATGCTCTATATTGCTAGAAGTCTTACAACTGTAGCTACTGCAGGATTTCCACCACCATTTCCTCATATTTTACCAAATGAGTTATTCGTTTATCAATTTGAGTTATTTAGAGCTTCCTTGTACTGGGCTCTTTTAGTTGCCGTAGTTTTAGGTGTTATGCTTCACAGAAGTAATGTTGGTAACTGGATCTATGCAACTGGCGGAGATCAAAACGCAGCATCTTCAATGGGAATAAAGACTGGAAACGTTAAAATGTTTTGTTTCATCTTATGTGGTTTTTTAGCAGGCTTTGCAGGAATGATTCAAACATTTAGATTGGAAGCACCATTACCATCTCAAGGATACTTATTAGAACTAGAGTCAATTGCTGCAGCAGTTATTGGTGGTGTCAGTTTATTTGGAGGTATCGGAACAGTTTTTGGTGCCGTTATTGGCGCAATACTAATTAGGTTTTTAGAAAGTGGAATCATTATGGCTAGAATAGATGCTGAATGGTTTAGAGCAGGTTTAGGCTCTTTAATTATCATAGCCGTAGTGTTTAATACTTATATAAGTAGAAGAGCGACACGAATTGGTCAAAACAAGGCAAAGGATTAAAGATGGAAGATATAATAGTTTGTGAGGGTCTAAACAAATACTATTCAGGAGTTCATGCTTTAAAAGATTTAAGCTTAAAGATAAAAAAAGACTCTGTTGTTGGTCTTATTGGAGACAATGGTGCTGGTAAATCAACATTAATTAAAATTTTATCTGGTGCACATCAACCTGATTCAGGTCATATATATTTTGAAGGTAATAAGGTTAAATTTAAATCTACAAAAGAAGCCATGAATTTAGGTATTGAAACAATTTATCAGTATTCAGCTTTGATCCCTGAAATGTCTATTGCAAGAAATATTTTTATTGGACGTGAACAAACTCAATATAATGTTGGCAATTTTGGTTTGATGAAAACTAAAACCATGCAGGACGATGCGATGAAAGCATTAACAGATGTTGAACTGCATCTTCGATCTCCAGATACACCAGTTAACCAATTATCTGGAGGTGAAAGACAGGGTGTTGTCATTGCAAGAGCAATGTATTTTAAATCAAAAGTTTTAATATTAGATGAACCAACAAACCACCTATCAGTAAAAGAAACAAATAAAGTACTAAGGTTTGTAGAAGGATTAAAAAGCCAAGGCGTGACATCAATATTTATTACTCACAACTTGAGTCACGTGTATCCAATTGCTGATCATTTATGTGTAATGGCAAGAGGTGAAAAAATTGCTGATTTGGATAAAAGGGATACAACAATAGATCATCTCACTGATTTATTAGTAAATGGATAATTTTGGGAGGAATTATGATTAGTGATGCGCAAATAAAACAATATAACGAAGAAGGTTATACGATCGTTGAAAATGTTTTTAGTATGGATGAGTTAAATCCAATATTAAATGAATTTGAAGAAATTGTTGATGATTTTGCAGAAAAAGCTTTTCAAGCTGGAAAAATTACAAACAAACATGATGATAAAGATGTTTTTAAAAGACTAGCTGCTCTCGAAAGAGATTTTAAAGGTTCTTCGGTTTTAATTCATCATAGAGGTGAATTAAAACCAGCACTTGCTAACTTATGGGGATCAAAAAAACTTTTAGATATGGTTGAAAATTGGGTTGGTAAAGATATTTCTGGCCATCCAGTTTGGAATATTAGATCTAAAACACCTCAGACAGCTAGGATGACAGTTCCATGGCACCAAGATTCTGCTTATTTAAAAGATGGAGCAGAAAAAACCACTCAGCCTGCTGCGTGGATTCCATTTATAGATGTAAATAAACATAATGGATGTATGCAAGTTGTTCCTGGTGGACATAGACCTGAAAGAGTTTTGAATCATAAATTAGAAAAGAAAGATGGTTCAGTAAAAGATTCTTGGTATTTATTTATTGAAGACAAAGATATTCCAGAGGAGAAAGTCGTTACTTGTGAAATGAAGGCTGGTTCAGTTTTATTTTTACATCAATTAGTTCCTCATCGATCACTTGAAAATTTATCTGAGGATGTAAGATGGAGTGTTGACCTAAGATTTCAAAATCCAAAAGATGAAGCTGGTTTTCATACTGGTTTGGTTGATCCAATCATAATGAGAAAATCAGAAGACCCAAGCTATACAGCTGATTGGGATTCTTGGTTTAAAGGTTATGAAGAAGAACACACTAAATTTAGAGGGACTTCAAAAAAAGACCAATTTGACTCCACAGTTGATGGGTCATGGTTAGAGCGTTGGGATAATTAATTTAATTATTAAGCATGGAAATTAATCTCGATGATTGGTACAGACCAGAAGTCGACAGAAAAAAATTAAAAGCCTTAAGTAAAAGAAAAGATCTACCTGGACTAATCCATTTCTTCTTTTATTTTTTATCTTTATTTATTTCAGGATATTTAGCATACATTACTTTAGGTACGTGGTGGACATATCTATTCTTTTTTATTTATGGTACAATTTACGCGTTCAGTGTAGCAAACTGGCATGAAACTGTTCATCGAACTGCATTCAAGACTCGTTGGATAAATGAATTTTTTTACCACATCAGTTCTTTCATGTGTGACTTTGAAGGTTTTAGATGGCGCTGGAGTCATACTTTTCATCATTCAAAAACCATGCAAACAGAAGATGACTATGATCACGAAATACAAGTCTCAAGACCGATAGAATTATTTGCATTTTTTTTAAATTTTATTCCTCTAACAGATTTATTATACCCACATAAATTAATTAAGTTTGAAGTTCTAAAACATGCTTTTGGAAAATTCACTCCAGTTATTGATATAACAGCACCTAAAGAAGAAAAGAAAAAAATTCTTTGGAACTCAAGATTATATGTTTTTATTTGGTTAACAGTTATTGCATATTCTTTTTACTTAGGTTCTTTCTTACCAATAATTTATATTATTTTACCAACATATATTGGGAAGCCAATTTGGTTTGCTGTTAATGTGACTCAACATCTAGCTGCTAAAGTTGACACAAAAGATCACCGCTTAAGTACTTACTCTGTTAGAATTAATCCAGTATTAAGTTTTCTTTATTGGCATATGGAATATCATTTAGAGCATCATATGTTCCCTATGGTGCCTTCATATAATTTAAAAAAATTACGAAAAGAAATTGATAAAGAATTACCACAACCGTTTACAAGTCTTTTTGATTTTTATAAAAAAGTTTTGCCAGCTGTCATAGCTTTAGCAACTGATCAAAATAAATATTATAAAGTTAAATTAAATAATTAAACTACCAAGAACCTGAATTTTCCATAGACTTCCATGGTTCTTGTTCAGGTAAAGATTCCCCTTCTTGTAAGATCTCAATAGAAATTCCATCAGGAGAGCGAACAAAAGCCATATGTCCATCACGAGGTGGTCTATTAATTGTGACGCCGTTGTTCATTAATTTTTCACATACTTCATAAATATTGTTAACACTGTAAGCTAGATGACCAAAGTTTCTTCCACCAGAATATTTTTCCGGATCCCAATTATAGGTTAATTCAAGAAGACCCGTTCTTTGATCACTATTTTCAGCGGCTAAAAATATTAAGGTGAAACGACCTTTTTCATTGTCAACTCGTCGCACCTCTTTTAATCCAAGTTTGTTACAGTAAAAATCTAGAGAAGTATCAATGTTCTCAACCCTAACCATTGTGTGTAAATATTTCATAAAAACTAATAAATATTAACACAATTTTAAATTTATTTTCAATTGTTATTTTGCTTAATTCACGTAAAATAAAATGCAAATAGGGAGGAATTAATGAAGAAGAAAAAAGAATTAAAAATCTCTAGACGTACAGTTATGAAAGGAGCTCTTGCTGCGGGTGCAATGATGTCAGCAGGATCTATACCTTCAAAACTATTTGCTGGAGAATTTAATATTCCTGATCCACTAAAACCATTACCAACAACTGGTGGTAATATGCGATGGATTGATAGTGGTGACATGAAAGGTGTCTTTTGGAAAAAATTATTTCCAGAATATGCAGCTTCAAGAGGTATCACTATTGAATATGATGGTTTGCCATGGAAAGAAATAAATAAAATTGTTCCAATTGCTATAAGAAATGGAACTGTTCATGATGTATTCCAATTACCGATAGGAATGGATCCGGGTGTTGCAGTATCTGAAGGTTGGGTGCAACCATGGGATGACTACATTGAAAACATCGACGAATGGTTAGGTGCGTTTCCTAGTGGTGTTTATCTTCCTGGTGTCAACCAATTCAATGGAAAGACTTATGGAACATGTTTAACAGCAAATAAGAGAACGGGAACTTGTCTTCTGTATAGTGAAAAATATATGAGTGAAGCTGGTTATGATCCTCAAGCTGGTCGTATGACATATTCTGAAATCAGAGATGCTGCTAAAAAAATTACTAAAAATGGTAATGGTCAGTATTATGGTTGGATCATTGGTGGAAACCAAGTTAATCGATGGGAAGATGTTGTCCATACATTTGGTCAAGTAGGTGGAGCACATAGTGGAAGAGGTGGTTTTACAAATAGACATATTAACTTCCAAAATGGTAAATTCCAAATTGCATCTGATCAATATATGGAAGCAGTTGAATTACTTCTTCAATTAAAATCAGATGGTAGCGCTTTCCCAGGAGTTATGAGTATGAATGCTCCTCAAGCTAGAGCTTTGATGCCACAAGGTGCAGCAGGAATGATATTCCAGGGTCCTTGGTGTATTGGAGTTTGGGGAAGAGATGCTCCAGATTGGAAATATGGTATTGCAAGTGAACCAGTTCCAGATGGAAAAGAAGCACAACCACTTTACATTGCAGAAGGTGGATCGAATACATTTTGGTTAAGTGCTAATAGTACGATGGGACCATTTGCCGGTGACCTGATTAGATTTATGGGAACTGAGCAAGGTCAAATTTACTGGGCACAAACTGTTGGTGCCGCAGATCCAGCTGTTAATCCAGATGCAGTTGCTAAAGCTGGTTTAACCGGACCATCAGCACAAGCTTTATCTATGTTTGCTGAAAACATACTTGTTGGACCTAATCCAATTGTAAGAAATAAAGATGTTGGTATTGTAGCTGCAAAGTCTAGAGTACCAGATCCTTCTTTGGCTCTAGTTATTCAAGGGTTGTATACTGGACAACTTAAAGGTGTGGAAGCACAGCTTAAAGATTGCAATCAAAGGTATGAAGATGCTCTTGATAAAGCTGTTGAAGAGGCAAGAGCAGACGGTGCTAATGTAACTCGTGATGATTGGGTCTTCCCTAACTGGGATGTATACTCAAATTACGGTGCTGAAAAGTATCAAGAACTTTAAACAAAATATCTAAAGGCGAATTTTTTAAATTCGCCTTTTTTTTACTATGCACAAAAAACCTCTATCTAAACAAATATATGATGCAAGATGGTGTTACTTATTTGTTTTACCATGCTCAATTCTTACAGGAATGTTTGTCATTTATCCGATTGGAATGTCTTGGTACTTTTCTTTATTAGATTGGAGTGGTTTTACAAAAGAAGCAAAATTTATCGGCCTTCAAAATTATTATGAAGCTGTCAATGATGAATTTTTTTGGGATGCATTTATTCGTTCTTTTATTTTTATGTTTGGAACAGTTCCAGTAAAAATAGTTTTAGGTTTCATTATTGCAGTATTTTTAAATAATCAGGTTTTAAAACTTGCCCCTTTCTTTCGTACTGTAATCTTTATGCCTGTAGTTACTGCAATTGCTATCATTGGTATTGTAATGACTTTTGTATTTAGCCCTTTTAATGGACCTGCGAATAAATTTTTAATGTCTACTAATTTAACTTCTGCTCCAATTGATTTTCTTGGAAACCCAGATACAGTGCTTCCAACTGTAATGGGAGTATATGTTTGGAAATGGCTAGGGATAACTATGATGTATTGGCTTGCTGCTTTACAAACAGTTCCTCAAGATGTTTACGATGCAGCAAAAATTGATGGAGCTGAGGGATATAGATTATGGGTCCATATTATTTTACCAATTGTATTACCTTTTGCTATTGTCATTATTCTTGTGGAGGCAGTTGGAGCGCTAAATGTTTTTCCTTTAATTGAAACTATGACTGCTGGAGGACCATTCTTTAGTAGTGAAGTTATGGAAATATATATTTTTAGAACAGCTTTTGTAACTGACTCTGGCACAATGCCTAGGCTTGGATACGCTTGTGCTGCAGGAGTATTTTGGGGCGTTGCTGTTTTATTTATTACAGTACTTCAGGGATTATGGATGAGGAGAACTCGAAGAATATGAGTAGATACTTAAATTTTATTGCTGAAAAAAACCAAGTTAAGTATTTAATTATAACTATTGCTTTTATTATTTTCTCTTTTTTTTGGATCTATCCATTACTGTGGGTACTTTCAGCCTCTTTCAAAACTGATTTTGAAATTTGGGGAGGCTTAGGATTAATCCCTGACCGCCTAGTTTGGGAAAATTTTGAAAGAGCATGGTTTGGCGCAAATATGGGTAGGTATTTTTTTAATACCCTTATTATTACAGTTGTTTCTGTAATTATAGTTGTCGTAACAACTGGTATGTTTGGTTACGTAATTGGAAGATATTCTTTTCCAGGAAAAAAAATACTAATTGGAATTTTAATTAGTACAATTTTTATTCCTCAAGGTTACACAATTATTCCTGTTTTTGATTTATTAAACAATTTAAATATTTCTAAAAACTTAATTGGACTAACACTCGCAACAGCAGGACACACCCCTGTAATTTATATTTTATTGTTTGCAGGATATTTTTCGAGAGTTCCTGTAGAGCTTGAAGAAGCAGCTAAAATGGATGGAGCGGGTTTTGTTCGAACATTTATTTCAATCATGTTACCTTTAACAAAACCAGTAGTAGCTACAGTTTCTATTTTACAAGTTTTACATGCATGGAATGATTTTTTATTACCAGTCGTCATTACATTAGGTAATCCTGATATACGAACACTATCCGTAGGTGTGTACGCTTTTAAAGGTGAGTACTTTGTCGATTGGTCTGGTATGGCAGCTGCATCTGTCATAACTATTTTGCCTATAATTGTTTTATTTTTGTTTATGCAAAAATATTTTGTTGAAGGTGTTCAAGGAGCTGTAAAAGGGTAAACATGAAAAGACCAAATATTTTATTAATAACTTCCGATCAACAGCATCACGATACAATTGGAAAATTTAATTCAAAAATACAAACACCGTATTTAGATAAGCTTTGTGATGAGGGAATGAATTTTACAAGAGCTTATTGTCCATCACCAGTTTGCACACCTTCAAGAGCAAGTATTATTACTGGACAATATCCGTCTTCTCATGGAGCTTGGACAATAGGAGTTAAATTAGATGAAGAAGTAGAAACTATTGGAGAGCTTTTATACAAAAATGGATATTCTACTGGGCTAATAGGTAAAGCACATTTCCAGCCATTAACTTCAGTTCCAGGTCAGGAGTCTATAGAAGGACAACCAACTTTAAGAGATTTAGAGTTTTGGAAAAATTTTAAAGGACCTTGGTATGGCTTTGAACATATTGAGCTAGCACGTAATCATGCAGATGAAAGTCATGTAGGTCAACATTATGCAATTTGGATGGAACAAAACGGTCTTAGTGATTGGAAAGAGTATTTTCAACCAGTACCTGGTGAAACTTCTAAATATGCCCCTCCTATTGCTCGTGAATATGACTACTGGGCCAGACCAGATAGGGTTTGGAAATTAGATGAAAAACATCATTATACAAATTGGACAGCCGAAAGATCAATTGAATTTTTAGATCAACAAAAAGATGACAAGCCATTTTTTCTTTGGACAAGTTTTCAAGATCCACATCCACCGTATGTATTAAGCGAACCATGGGCATCAATGTATAATCCAGAAGATATGTCACCTGGAACACTAAAAGAAGGTGAACATGAATTAAATCCACCACATTTTGGAAAAACACAAACGACAAATCCTGATTTCGAAAATTGGCATTCACCATTTAACGCTCATGGATGCATGAGCCATCTTTATCCAATGGAAGAATTAAAAAAAGACATGGCAATCTATTATGGCATGGTTAGTTTTATGGATAAGAATATTGGAAAAATAATTAATAAGTTAGATCAAATGGGTGAACTTGATAATACCATAATTATTTTTACTACTGATCATGGTCACTTTATAGGGCAGCATGGCTTAATTGCTAAAGGACCTTTCCACTATGAAGATATGCTCCGTTTACCATTTATTGTTAGATGGCCAAATAAAGTTCCTCAAAATTCATCCTCTTCATCTTTATTAAGTTTAGTTGATCTCGCGCCAACATTTTTAAAAGTCGCTGGCATTGATATACCAATTCAAATGCAGGGAGTTGATCAAACGGATGTATTTTATGGTAACAAGGAAAGTATCCGTTCACATATATTCGTTGAAAATAGACATAATCCAAGAATGCCACATTTAAAAACTTACATAAATGATAACTATAAAATTTCTATTTACCGAGAAGCTAACTACGGTGAACTTTTTGATTTAGAAAATGATCCAAACGAATATAATAATTTATGGGATAATACAAACGCGCAAACATTAAAAAAAGATTTATTATTTAAGTTTGCGCAAGCCACATTAAAAGATGAAACATCAAAAATGAAAAGAGTTTCAGGCGCTTAATTAAGAAAGGATAAAGATGAGAATTTTATACGTAGATATAGACTCTTTAAGGCCTGATCACTTGGGATGTTATGGTTATCACAGAAACACATCTCCCACCATTGACGCAATAGCAAAAGAAGGGGTTAAGTTTACAAATTTTTATTCGACTGACACACCTTGTCTACCTAGTCGAACTGCTTTGTTTGGCGGTAATTTTGGTTTCAAAACTGGAGTTGTTAATCATGGTGGTGAATTCTCTGATATTGCTCCTAGAAAAAATATTTGGAACAGAGAATTTAAAGGCGGTTTAAGAGGAGAATATGCTTTTACATCTCTTGGAAAAGTTCTTCGAGATGCAGGATATTATACAGCAAGTATCAGTCCTTTTCCTGAAAGACATACAGCTTATCAAGTTTGGTTTGGTTTTACCGAAACATATGACACTGGAAAAGGTGGTTTAGAAAATGCTGATGAAGTCTACCCTGTTATAAAAAAGTGGTTAGAAAATAATGGAGAAAAAGAAAATTGGTTCTTACATGTAAATATGTGGGATCCTCATACTCCGTATGATACGCCTGAAGACTTTGGAAATCCTTTTAAAGATGATCCTATTGAAGAATGGGTGACAGAAGAATTAATTAAAAAACAAAGGATTAGTTTCGGACCGCATAGCGCTAGAGAGGTACCTGGATTTAATGAAGATCTTGGAGGAAAGTATACAATGGGAGTGGGCGAAATTAAAAATACTTCTGATGCTAAAGAACAAATTGATGCATATGACACTGGAATTAAGTACGCTGATTTTTATTTAAATAAAGTTTTTGAAGATTTAAAAAAAATGAATCTTTGGGATGATACAGCAATAATTATTTCAGCAGACCACGGTGAAAATCAAGGCGAGTTAAATGTTTGGGGAGATCACCAAACAGCTGATCATATAACTAATAGAGTTCCATTAATAATTAGATGGCCGGGGCTAACAGATACAAACAAAGGAAGTACTGTAGAAAATAAATTTTATAATTTAGATTTAACTTCAACTATTTCTCAAATTACTTCATCTTCACAACCTGACAGATGGGACGGTATTAATTTCACTGAAAATTTAACTAATAGTAAATCATCAAATGGAAGGGATTATTTAGTTATTAGTCATGGTGCTTGGAGTTGTCAAAGATCAGTAAGATGGGATAATTGGTTACTGATAAGAACGTACGACACTGGTTTAAAAGATTTTCCAAAATATATGCTTTTTGATATTGAAAAGGATCCGCATGAGTTAAATAACCTAGCAGATCAGCATAAAGATCTCCTAGCTCACGGAATGTTTTTAATCGATGAGTGGATTGAAGAAAATATGTATGAGGCTGATAGAGGAGATCCACTTCAAGGTGTAATTAGAGAAGGCGGTCCTCATCATGCAAATATTTATTCAAAAGTCTGGAATACATATGTTGAGCGTCTTGAAAAAACAGATAGAAAAAAACACGCTGACAATCTTAGGAAATATAAAGGAAAACCTTTTAGTAAATAAATCTAAATCATAATGAATATTAAATCTAAACCAAACATCATTGTATTTTTTACTGATCAACAACGTTGGGATACTTCTGGTTTACATGGCAATCCATTATCCTTGATGGAGAACTTCGATCATTATGCAGTCGAAGGCACACATCTTTATAATTCATTTACATGCCAACCAGTTTGTGGGCCTGCAAGAGCTTCATTACAATCAGGAATGTATGCAACAAAAACTGGATGTTTTAAAAATAGAATACCTTTAAAAAAAAATATTAAAACTCTAGCAAAACATTTATCAAAAGAAGGATATGCTACTGGATATATTGGAAAGTGGCACCTCGGCTCATCTGAACCTGTTAAAAAAGAGGATCGAGGTGGTTATGATTATTGGTTGGGATCAAATCTATTAGAATTTACTTCTGATGCTTATGAAACATATGTTTATGATGGGCAGAATAAAAAAGTGTTTCTTCCTGGATATAGAGTTGATGCAATAACTGATGCAGCTATAAATTTTATAAAACTAAATCAAAAAAAACCATTTTTTCTTTTCGTTTCTCTTATTGAACCACATCACCAAAACAATACAGATGATTATCCACCACCTATTGGATACAGAGAAAAATATACAGGTAAGTGGTCTCCGCCAGATCTTTCATCTCTGGTTGGATCGTCTCCTCGACATTTAGGAGGTTATTATGGAATGGTGAAAAGAATAGATGAAGCTTATGGAAGAATGATTGATGTTATTAAAAGCTTAAAATTATTTGATGATAGTGCCATTATTTTTACATCTGATCATGGAAATAATTTTAAAACACGAAATAGAGAATATAAACGTTCATGTCATGAAAGTTCAATACGGGTTCCTACTTCTTTAATTGGAAATGTTTTCCAGCAAGGTGGACGTATAAAAGAACTAACCAACATATTAGATATTCATGCAACAATATTGGATTTAGCAAAAGTCAAAAATACTTCTCATTGTGATGGTAGTTCAGTATTGCCTTTAGTGAATAAAACTTCCAAAAAATGGGATAACGAAATTTTTATTCAGATCAGTGAAAGTCAATTAGCTAGAAGTCTGAGAACAGAAAAATGGAAATATTGTATTGCTGATCAAGACTCTAATGGAAGTGATAAACCTTCATCTAATCAATACACAGAAACAAATTTATATGATCTTGATGCTGATCCATATGAATTAAATAACTTAATTGGTATTAATACTTATGATGAAATAGTAACCTCCTTAAGAAAAAAGATTAAAAGTAAAATTAAAAAAGTTGAAAATATAACAACTAAAATTATAAAAGCTAAAAATGTAAATAATCCTGGTCAAATGGGATTAAATCCCGATTCTTTTCACAGATTAAAGAAAAAACTTTAATAATTTTTTTTTTCGTATTAATCTAATTTTTATGAAAACAGTTTTCCTTTTATTTGATTCTTTAAATAAAAGAATGTTAAATTCTTATGGTGGTAAATATATTGAAACACCAAATTTTAACCGATTGGCAGAAAAATCAGTTCAATTTAATAATCATTATATTGGAAGTATGCCATGTATGCCCGCAAGACGTGATATGCACTCGGGACGCTTAAGTTTTTTGCACCGTGCATGGGGCCCCTTAGAACCATTTGATAATTCATTTCCAGAAATTTTAAGACTTAAAAATACATATACTCATCTTGTGACTGATCATTATCATTACTTCGAAGACGGTGGTGCAACGTATCATAATAGATTTAATTCTTGGGATTTTATTAGAGGACAAGAGAGTGACCCATGGAAAGCTATGGTTCAACCGCCTCTTGAAAAACTGAGAGAAAAATATCATCAATCTCAATTAAATCTAACTGATAGGGAAACAGGTTATTATCATTATGCAATCAATAGTGAGTTTATTAAAGAAGAAAAAGATTTTCCTTCCGTCAAATGCTTTCAATCTGGATTAGATTTTATTAATATCAATAAAGATGCAGATAACTGGTTCCTTCAATTGGAAACCTTTGATCCACATGAACCTTTCTTTGCACCTGAGCGCTTTAGAGAAAAATTAAAAACTAATTACAAAGGCCCAAGATTAGATTGGCCTCAATATGACAGAGTTAAAGAAACAGATGATGAAGTCGCGGAATTAAAAGCTAACTACATTGCTTTAATTGGTTTATGTGATTACTTGTTAGGTACTGTCTTAGATTATTTTGATGAGAATAATTTATGGGATGACACTGCATTGGTTTTAACTACTGATCATGGCTTTATGCTCGGAGAACATGATTGGTGGGCTAAAAATAGAATGCCTTTATATAATGAAATTGCCAATATTCCGTTCTATTTCTATCATCCTGAATTTAAAGATCATACCGGTGAGCAAAGAAATGTTGTAACACAAAATATTGATCTGATGCCTACGTTTATGACAATGCACGGCCATGATGTTCCTAAAGAAGTAAAAGGTAAGTCCATTTTGAATTTTTTAGATAAAGATAATGAAAATGATTATTTTGCTTTGTATGGATATTGGGGCGGTGGAATTAATATCTCTGATGGAAAATATTCATATTTTCACTACCCTGAAAATTTTGATCAGTATGATAGAAGTAGATTCCAATACACTTTAATGCCAACTAATATGAGACAATTTTTTTCACACGAAGAGTTACAAACAGCAACTATGCATGAGCCTTTTGATTTTACAAAGAACATACCAGTTATGAAAGTAAATAGAATACTTCGAAAGACTGATCCACATAAATCTTTAGAAGATACTAAAAGTTCACTCTATGATTTAAAAAAAGATCCAGGTCAATTAAGCCCAGTTAATGATATTTCTTTAATGAATAAATATAAAAATATCATGTTGGAAGAAATTAAAAATTATGATCCTCCAGAAGAATTATTAAAAAATTATTTCTAAAAAATACCACAAATCCCAGGAAAATATCTTTATTTTAAAAAAAAATTGTCATTTTAAATTATTGTATAAATTTCTATATCGGCTAGATTAAATTCATTATTTTAATAATTTGGGAGGAAAAATGAATTTTTTAAAATTTATTACTAAAAAAATTTACTTATTTATTTTCTCATTATTTTTATCATTTGGTTTTATAACAACTAGTTATGCTACTGATATAACAATATGGGATTTAAGTGGTAGGAACGGTCAGGATGAGTTTTATGATAATCTCAATAAAGAATACAAAAAAATTAATCCTGATGTAAATATAATTCTTCAAACATTTGAAAATGAAGCTTACAAAACTCAAATTCAAGTGGCCTTAAATGGTAATGATGGACCAGATGTATTCTTTAACTGGTTTGGTGAAGATAGTGCTCGTTTAGCAAGAGCGGGATTAGCATTAGATATAACTCCTTATGCAAATGTTGAAGGCGGATATGGTAACTACATTAGTGAAGGATTATCAAACACAACTGCTGTTAATGGTAAAATATATGGAGTACCAAATACTTCAGTCTCAAAATATTTTCACTATGACCCCGCTTTTTTTGAAGCAAATAGCTTAACAGTTCCAAAAACATTTGATGACTTATTAAATCTTTGTAGAGATATTAGAGCAATTGATTCTTCTATTGTTCCATGGCCTTTAGGAAACTCAGAAAGATGGAAGCTTAATCACGTTATAACTATGTTAAACCAAAGAGTTGTAGGTGAAGAAAATACAGCTGCAGATTATAGCCTATCTGCATCAGAAGATGAGTTATTTACTAACCCAGCATATGTTGAAGCGTGGCAGAAAGTTGTAGATTTACAAGATGCAGGTTGCTTTCAGGACGCACCTAATGCAACAGCACCTGAGTTGACAAGATCAATGTTTTCATCACAAATTTCACCAATGATATATTGTGGGACATGGTGTGGAGGCATCTTTGATAGTGAAGGTTTTTCTGACTTTAGTTATTTTAGATTTCCAGAAGTAGTTGGAGGAGCGGGTGCGGCAACTGTAGGCTTCCTTGTTCCATCTGGTATGATGGTTTCAGCAAAAACACCTCATCCTGAGATCGCAGCTCATGTTGCCTCATTTATGGTATCAGATGATATGGCATTGCAAGCAGCTGAATTAATGGGCTTTATGCCTTCTAATCCCTCTAAAATTGGCGAAATGAGTAATCCAACTCATTGGTTTAATTTTTATGTTAATGATATTGCAGACAAAACAGGACACGTAAACGTTTTGGATGTTTTATTAGAAGCAAATGTTTCAAATGCTTATCTTGATATGGGAACTGAAATTCTAAATAGAACGAAGACTCCGCAAGAAGCTATGGATTTCATTAGACAGGTTGCTTTAGAAGCTAAAGCAGCGATGTAAATATATTATTAATTTCGGCTATTTTTTAATAGCCGAAATTTTTTATGGACAAAAATAATACACAAACAAATAGTTTCTCTTTGTCAAATGACAAAGTTTCCGTTGCTATACTTCTCATACCAGCTTTAATATTTTGTACGATTTTTATATTTATACCTGCTATTGGCACCATTGTAGGTTCATTTTATAGTTATAGTCTTACCTCAATGAATAACTGGAAATGGGTTGGCTTTGGCAATTATGTTAAAGCAACTCAAGATGAATATTTTTGGGTAGCTTTAAAAAATAATTTTATAATAGTTTTTGCATCTATTGTTCTTCAAGTAGGTGTAGGAACAATTTTAGCCGCAATTCTAGATAGAGGTATAAAGCATGGAAAAGTAATTTTTAGAACAATAATATTTACCCCAATGGTTATATCGTCAGTAGCCGTGAGCTTAATTTGGTTAATAATTTATGATCCAAATGTAGGTATTTTAAATGCAATTTTTAAATCCATCGGTTTGCCAACCCCTTCCAAAGGATGGTTAGGCGATCCTAATATCTCAATCTGGATGATTATGATTACTGCAGCATGGCAGAATACAGGATTTATGATGGTGTTAATATTGGCAGGCTTACAAAGTGTTTCTAAAGAAGTTTATGATGCAGCAGAGATAGATGGGGCAACTGGGGTCAAAGCTTTTTGGTATATTACCCTTCCAATGATTAGAAATGTTTTAATTGTTGCAATTTTAATTACAACAATTGGTGCATTTAAAGTTTTTGAATTTATTTTTGTATTTACAGGAGGAGGCCCTGCAAATGCAACACAGGTTTTAGGTACATATATTTATTTACAAGCTTTTAATTTATTGCACATGGGATATGCTAATGCAATATCTGTAATACTATTAATTATTGCATTATTTCTTGGTTGGTTACAACTTACATCAAGTAGGAAAGCATAATGACAAGATTTAAGTTAGCAAATTTGATAGCTTATGGTTTTGTAAGTCTTTTTAGTATTTATGTTCTTATGCCAATTATTGTAATGGTATTAACAACTTTTAAATCTAAACGAGAAATTTTTTTAGAACCTTTAGGATTGCCTAGTCAATTTGGCTTATCTTCATTTGAAAAAGCTCTAAGTGTAGGGCTTGGCAGTTTTATGTTAAATTCTTTAATAGTTTCTTTCTTCGCTGTTTTTTTAATTGTTACTATTTCAGGAATGGCAGCTTACGTACTTTCAAGAATTGATTTTAAAATTAATAAATTTGTATATTTATTGATTGTTGCAGGGTTTGCTATTCCGCCAGCTGCTGTTTTAGTACCATTGTATACGATGGTTTCGAACTTAAATTTACTAAACAGTTTATTTGGAGTTATTATGCCTCTTACTGCATTTGGAATTCCTTTTACCGTTATTCTTTTTTATGCTTTCTTTTTAGATTTTCCAAAAGAAGTAGAGGAGGCTGCAACTATTGATGGTTGTACAAAACTTCAAATTTTTTTCAGAATAATTGTACCCTTATCTGGACCAGTTATTGCAAGTGCTGCAATTTTTCAAACTGTTTGGATTTGGAATGAATTTTTATTAGCACTAATAATGTTAACTTCAGACGACTTTAAAACTTTGCCTATAGGTCTATTAAAACTAAGAGGAGAGTGGACATCTGATTGGGGGGCAATTATGGCAGGACTTACAATAGCGGTAATTCCTGTCTTAATAGTATTCCTAATATTCCAAAAGTATTTTGTTAGATCATTGGCAGGGTTAGGAAAATAGTATAAGTTTATTATATGGCAAAAAGACAAAAAGTTTTAGCTCTCTATTTAAAGTTTCCAAGTTTAGAGGCTGAAGTTATTTCTTGGGCTACTTTTGATGGTACCGGAAAAAAACTTCATATGACTGGCGATAGTGATGAGCCCCCTTATCCAACAGGTCTTGATGCATTATTAGATGGATGGAGATTATTTCAATCTAGCCAGGCTATTCCAGAATATCCAGGTCAAGAATTTAGAACATCATATTTAAAACATGAATTTTTTTTTGAAAAATTAGAGGAAGGAGATTTTTAACATGGCAAAATTATTAACAACAGAACAGATGGCAGAATTTGCTAGTAGTGGATGCTTATTTTTTGAAGAATTAATTGATAAAGAAACAAATAAAGAATTCTTAGATGATATTGGTCATACGAGTGCAGACAAAGTTGATAGTATGGAAACATATAATAAAAATATTAAAGCGACTAGCAGCATTCCAAGAATAAAAGCTGGATCGCCTTTAAAAAATGCCTATCCAGTTAATTCACCATTAGAAAAGATTTTAAAAAATGAAGTAGTAGCTGGTGCTATACAAAGTTTAGTCGGTTCTAATCCTATTGTTGATCATCAAGCTTTACATTTAACTTTTCCAACTAAGTTTTTTAAAGGAGCTAATAAAAGACAAATGTCTCAAGGAAACCATCAGGACAGTACAATCGATCCAAGATCTACATTTGACATACAGGTATTTTATTTTCCAACTGAAGTCACAAAGGAAATGGGAGGAACAAGATATCATCCTGGAACACATTTACGAATAGTTAATGAGTTTGCTATTGCAAAATATCAGAATATTTTAGGCCAAAAAAGTATAGTATGTAAACCTGGTACCATAGGAATATTTCATAATGGCTTGTGGCATGGAGCAGGTGTTAATTTTTCTGACGAAATTCGTTATATGTTTAAAGTAAGACTACAACCAACTGAGAAACAGGAATTGTTGTGGGATCCAGAAAAAAAATATAAACCTCTACCTAATCGTGCTCTTTATTGGACTGATGAAAACAAAGAAGAGACCATAAATGATATTCTAATGCAATCCTATCCTTGGCAAGAAGCTGATACAAATAGACTTGATAAAATAAATGTTGTCAAGTTTTGGAGATTATTAACTGGTCACAAGAAAATGGATGTCGACTATTGGCTTACAAGAATTGAAAATAAATTATATTAATTGAAATCTCTTTCATCACCTTTTAAAGGAACGATATCACAAGTTTCTTGATACCATGAAAGCATTTTTTCTTTAAGTTTTTTAAGTTCTGTTTCATATTGTAGATCATCAATAACATTATTAATTTCTGCAGGATCTTCGATTAAATTATAAAGTTCATCTTTTTCATAAGCTCTTTTAATATATTTAAATTTTTTATTTCTGCACATTGTTGCTTTTGTATGCATCAAAATTTCATCTTCCTTACCCTGTAGGCTTACTCTAGGATAATAAAGACCATGGGGTAGTTGTAGACTTTGGTTTTCACTGGCTTGTCTTTCTAATCTAAGTCTACCACCTTCTGTAAATACTTCTTCTCTATGATTATCTACCTTTTGATCAATAAAATTTTTAATACTCTTTCCAAAATGCCAATATGATGGTTCTATATTACTATAGTCATATATTGTACCAGCTACATCAATCAATTCAATCATTGTATCACTCACACCATTAAGTGAGTTCTCACTTTTGGGTGGTTTAATTATTAGAGGAACGTTAGTTAAACAATCTTGAAAAGTATTCTGAGTTTTTTCTACCAGATTATAATCTCCAGTAAAATCACCATGATCTGAAAGGAAAATAATTAAGGTATTATCATACATATTATTTTGTTTTAATTTATTTACTAAAAGACCAAATTGGTAATCAACTCTTGCACACATGCCAAGATAAACAGCTCTTAATTCATTCCAACGATCATCGGTCCAATTTTGCATTTGTTGACCATCCATTATTCCTTTAAGGAGACTTGGTTTGTCCTCCCATGTTTTGTATTGATATCTTTCAGGAATTAAATTTCTGTCTATAGATGAGAACCATGGATCTTCAACACAGTAAGGCGGATGAGGATATCCAAGTGGTAAAAATAAACAGAATGGTTTTTCTTTTTTATAATCTTCAATAAAATCTAATGCTCCATAAACCATGGACCAATCATCATCGAAATAAATGTCTTTATCTTTTTTATCTAATTTTCCTTTAAAGAAACTATAATAATTATCTCCATCTTTAGGACCTCTCCATGATAGATCTCCACCATGTGTGCCCGGCTGTTGAGTATAACCCCATTTTTGAAAATCTCTATTAGTTGGTTCAAAATAAATATCACAATGATTACGATATCCTTCTTGACCTGCTATCAAATCATTTTTTCCACCCCACCAAATAAAGTAATCTTTATCTTTTAGTTCTGATAAAATACTGGCGTCCCCTTGATCAGTATGTAGCATGTAATGCATTGTTCTATGTCCGTGAACATGAGGATACCAACCAGTCATAAATGAGCAACGACTTGGAGTACAAACTGTAGCTTGGCAGAATGCATTCTTAAATGCAATTGCATCATTATTTATAATATTATCTAAGTTTGGTGTTTTAGCTCCAGGATAACCAAGATATCCTAGCATATCCCCTCTCCACTGATCTGGATTAAAGATTAAAATATTAGGTTTCTTTTGCATTTTTAGAGTTAATTTTTATATGTTTTTTATCTAAAAAAAAGACAAATTGAATTACATAAAAATTCATATACAAAAAGATAATGAAAGTTGGTGTAATAGGTTGTGGAAATATAGCAGATATATATTTCCACAATGCAAAAAATTTTTTTAATAATTTTGAAATTATTGCTTGTGCAGATTTAAATCCTGATGCATCAAAGAAATATTCTGAAAAATATAGTATCAAAAATTTATCCGTTGAAGAATTACTATCTAATGAAGATATTCAATTGGTTATAAATCTAACCATTCCAAATGCTCATTTTGAAGTTTCAAAATCAATTTTAAATTCAGGTAAGCACTCTTATTCTGAAAAACCTATTTCTATTGAATTTGACGAAGGAAAAGAGTTATTAAATTTAGCTAAATCAAAAAATCTATATGTAGGTAGTGCCCCAGATACTTTTTTAGGTGCTGGAATACAAAAATCAAAGCAAATCATTGAGGATGGTACAATTGGGGAAATAGTTTTAGGCAGTATTTCAATGGGTGTAGCGGGACATGAAATTTGGCATCCAAATCCCGACTTTTATTACAAATATGGCGGAGGTCCAATTTTAGATATGGGTCCATATTATTTTTCAGCATTAGTAAATTTATTAGGGCCCGTCAAAAGTGTCTATAGTCAATCTCGTACAGTTTACTCTCAAAGAGAAATTGGGAGTGGAGAGAGAAAGGGTGAAAAAATAGTGGTTGATATTCCAACAACTTTGATCTCTCAAATTGAATTTAGTAATGGAGCGTTAATTGATTCTTTTTTTTCATTTGATGTTTACAAACATAATAAGTCTCATATTGAATTATTTGGAACAAAAGGTGCTATTAATGTTCCTGATCCTAACATGTTTGGTGGAGAAATTAAAATTTGTGATGAAAAGAAATCAGATTGGAAAACTATTAAAACAGATGACATGAATCTAGGACGATTAAATACAAATCGGACAGGTGGAGAAAAAAATGACAAAGCAAACGAAGATCCTACATCTGCTAACTTTAGAGGAATTGGCGTTTGTGAAATGATTGATTCAATTAAAGAAAATAAAGTTAATAGATGTAGTGGTGAGTTAAGTCTACACGTTTTGGAGATAATGCAATCAATTCTTAAATCTGCTAAAATTGATGAAAAAGTAAATTTAGAAAGTGTAACAAACATTCCTCAATCTTTTTTAGATACAGAGAATGGGAAATTTTTAAAATAAGGGAGTTGTAAATGAAAAAAGCTTTAATAGTTTATGGAGGATGGCCTGGACACCAACCAGAAAAATGTAATGAAATTTTAACTGAAATGTTAGAGCCTGATGGTTATGAGATAAGATCTGAGTATTCAACTTCTGCATTTGCCCAAGATTATGTTCATGAAATGGACTTAATTATACCAATAGTAACGATGGCTTTTCATCATTCACCTAGTGGTGAAATTAAAAAGAACGAAGTGAATAATGTTGTAAAGGCAGTTATAAATGGTTGTGGTCTTGCTGGGCATCATGGAGGAATGTGTGATGCTTTTAGACAATCAATTGATTGGCAATTCTTAACTGGTGGTCAATGGGTAAGTCATCCTAATGGTATTCATGATTATAAAGTTAATATAACTAAAAAAGATGATCCAATAATGGATGGTGTTGAGGATTTTGATTATCATTCTGAACAGTATTACATGCATGTAGATCCTATGAACGAAGTTCTTGCAACAACTACATTCCAAGGTCACGAAATCTGGAAATTAGAACAAGAACCTGGAAAGCCTGGAGATGACCAATATCAAACTGAATGGATAAAAGGTGTAGAAATGCCAGTTGTATGGAAAAGAAAAATTGGAAAAGGTAAAATTTTTTACACATCTCTTGGTCATTTTGCTCATGAACTAAACCATCCTGAAATGAGAAAAATTTATCATCGTGGTTTGCTTTGGGCATCAAGATAGAGTAAAATAATCAACGGAGAAGATATGACAAATTATTTCAAAAATATTCCTGAAATAAAATATGAAGGAGAAAATTCCTCTAATCCATTAGCATTTAAATTCTACGATGAAGATAAAGTTGTTTTAGGCAAGTCTATGAAAGAGCATTTAAGGTTTGCTACTTGCTATTGGCATACATTTACTTGGCCAGGTCTAGATCCGTTTGGCGGTCAAACATTTGATAGACCTTGGATGCAAGCAGGTGATGAAATGAAAATGGCTGAAATGAAACTTGATGCTGCATTTGATTTTTTTACAAAAATAAAGACTCCACTTTTCTGCTTTCACGATAGAGATATTTCACCTGAGGGCTCAAATTATGCTGAAACGCAAAAAAATTTCTTCCACATTATAGATTTAATGGAACAAAAAATTAATGACACTGGAATGAAATTATTGTGGGGAACAGCAAATGCTTTTTCTCATAAAAGATATATGAGTGGTGCATCTACCAATCCAGACCCAGAAGTTTTTGCATATAAAGCTGCACAAGTAAAAGATTGTATGGATGCAACGATGAGATTGGGTGGTCAAAACTATGTTCTTTGGGGTGGAAGAGAAGGATACGAAACTATTCTTAATACTGACATGACTAAGGAAACAGCTAATCTTCAAAGATTTCTCGAATTAGTTGTTAATTATAAACACAAGATAGGATTTAAAGGTCAAATTTTATTGGAACCAAAACCTCATGAACCAACTAAACATCAATATGATTTTGACTCTGCTACTTGCTTAGCGTTTTTACGCAAGGCAGGTTTAGAAAGTGAGATTAAATTAAATGTTGAAGTTAATCATGCAACTTTATCTGGTCATAATTTTGAACATGAAATTGCTTATGCATCTTCAAACAGTGCCTTAGGAAGTATTGATATTAATAGGGGCGATACTTTAATAGGTTGGGATACCGATCAATTCCCAAATAATCCTGCAGACTTAATTATGTCATTTTATTTTATTTTTAAGAATGGCGGCTTAGGTCAAGGAGGTATGAACTTTGATGCAAAAATAAGAAGACAATCTATTGATGCTGAAGATTTATTTCATGCTCACATTGGGGGTATGGATGTATGTGCAAAAACACTTATCGCTGTAGAAAAATTAATGAATGATAATGTTATTCCTAAGTTTATTGAAAATAGATATGAAGACTGGAATAAAAATTTGGGACAGTTTATTCATAATAAAGATACTGGATTAGATGATATAAATAAAAAAGTAATCGATGATAATATTGAACCAGAACCTCGTTCAGGAAGACAAGAATATCTGGAAAATATCTTAAATAAATATTTGTAGTTACTAACCATAAGTTTCTATACTAATTGATTTATAAATATTATGAAAATTTATAAATTAGATACAGCATCAGATTTTGAAAAATTAAACCTTTGTCTCGCAATAGGTAATTTTGATGGAATACATAAAGGGCACCAAGAAATAATAAATAAAATTAAGGAGATTGCATCAAACAATAATTTGTTATCTTCTATAATGAGTTTTAATCCTCATCCTCGTATTTACTTTAATCAAATTAATGAGCCTTTTAATATTTATACTCAAAGTGATAAAATAAATTTTCTTGAAAGATTGGGTTTAGATATATTTATAGATTTTTCTTTTGATAACAATCTATCAATATTATCAGCTGATCATTTTGTAACTAAAATTCTTATTGATAAATTAAATATTAAATACTTAGTTATAGGTACTGACTTTAAGTTTGGAAAAGACAGGAAAGGTAATTTTAAAACATTAGAAAAGTATGCTGAAAAAAATAATTTTAATATTCATTTAATTGATCCAATTATGCTTGCTGATAAATCGGATAAATATTCATCTTCAATAATTCGATCACATATAAAAGATGGTTATATGGAAGATGTTACTGAATCTTTAGGTAGGCCCTGGCATATGCATGGAACAATAATTGAAGGTGATAAAAGAGCTAGAGAAATCAATTTTCCGACTGCTAATATGATACCAGATCAACACATATTACCAAAAAGAGGTGTTTACTGTGTGGAAGTGCTATTAGAAGGCAAAAAATACAAAGGTGTTTCAAATTTTGGTTTAAGACCAACAGTTGATGGAAGCAAACTCCTTCTAGAGACACATATGTTTAATTTTAGTGAAGAAATATATGGTAAAGAATTGACTGTTGAATTCCTTACATTTATTAGATCTGAACAAAAATTTAATAATTTTGAAGAACTAACCAAGCAAATCAACAAAGATATAAATAAAGCTAAAGAATATCATCAATTATAATGGAATATAAAGATACAATTTTTCTTCCCAAAACATCTTTTGAAATGAGAGCTAATCTTCCCTCAAAAGAACCTGCAATAATAGAGGAGTGGGATAAAGAAAATATTTTTAAAAAGCTAAGAGATAAATCTAAAGGTAGAGAAAAATTTGTTCTTCATGATGGTCCCCCATACGCAAATGGACATATTCATATGGGAACTGCTCTTAACAAAATTTTAAAAGACGTCATTGTGCGAACACAACAAATGGCAGGTAAAGACTCAATTTATGTACCTGGATGGGATTGTCACGGTTTACCAATTGAATGGAAAATAGAAGAAGAATATAGAAAAAAAGGAAAGAACAAGGATGATGTTCCAACTGTTCAATTTAGAAATGAGTGTAGAGAGTTTGCAGAAAAATGGATTGATATACAAAAAAAAGAGTTTAGGCGACTTGGTGTTGAAGGGGATTGGGAAAATCCATATCTCACAATGTCAAATCAAGCAGAAGCACAAATTGTTCGAGAGCTCGGAAAATTTCTTCTTGATGAAAGTTTGTATAAAGGAGCAAAACCAGTTCTCTGGTCTGTTGTAGAAAAGACAGCTTTAGCTGATGCAGAAGTTGAATATGAAGATCATACGTCTAACACTATATATGTTAAATTTTTAATTAAAAATTCTACCGATAAAGATTTAATTGATTCTAATATCGTTATTTGGACAACAACTCCTTGGACTATTCCAGGTAATAGAGCTTTGGCTTATGGAAAAGAATTAGATTATTCACTTATTGTTGTTGAAGAATTAGAAGAAGATAGTTTAGTCAAAAAAAATGATAAATTAATATTTGCTTCAGAACTTGTAGAAAGTGTAACTGAAGAAATTGGAATCAAAAAATTTAGTACAAAAAAGAAATTTAAAGGAGATAATTTATCTTCTTGCGAATGTGAGCATCCATTTAAAAAATTGGGATATGATTTTATTGTAAAACCATTTCATGGAGACTTTGTAAATTTAGAACAGGGAACAGGGGTAGTTCATATAGCTCCTGGACACGGAGATGATGACTATGTTTTAGGCATAAAAAACAATGTTGATATTATCCAGACAGTACAAGATGATGGAAAATATAATCAACACGCTGTTGGTTTTGAAGGTGAACATATTTATAAAGTAGATCATAAAATTGCAGATAAATTAGAAGAATTTTCAAAATTATTATTTAAGGGTACTCTTCGTCATAGCTACCCACATTCGTGGAGGTCTAAAGCTCCTCTTATTTATAGAAATACTCCTCAATGGTTCATTTCTATGGAAAAAAATAATCTAAGAGACATTGCTCTTAAATCAATTGATGAAACTATTTTCTATCCTCCTCAAGGTCAAACAAGGCTTAGATCAATGATTGAAACTAGACCAGATTGGTGTGTGTCTAGACAAAGAGTTTGGGGTGTACCTTTACCATTATTTGTAAATAAAAAAACGGGTCAACCTTTAAGAGATGAAAATATTATCAATAGAATAGCAGACATATATGAAAAAGAAGGAAGCAATACGTGGTTTACCGAAGATCCACAAAGGTTTTTAGGAGATGAATATTCACTTGATGATTATGAACAGGTTAAAGATGTAGTTGAAGTATGGTTTGATAGTGGTTCTACACATGCTTTTTGTCTAGAACATAGAGAAGATTTGAAATGGCCTGCATCGATGTACTTGGAAGGAAGTGATCAACACAGAGGATGGTTTCATTCATCTCTTTTGGAATCTTCTGGCACAAGAGGTAAAGCGCCTTATGAAAGTGTCCTGACACACGGGTTTGTTGTTGATGGAAGAGGACGTAAAATGTCTAAATCTTTAGGTAATGTTATTTCTCCTGATGATATTTTAAAAAAATATGGAGTAGATATTTTAAGATTATGGGTTGTTGCTTCTGATTATTATGATGATCTTAAACTTGATAATGCCATTCTTCAATCACAAGCAGAGTCTTATAGAAGAATAAGAAATACCTTTCGTTTTTTAATCGGCAATTTAAGTGATTTTACTGAAGAAGAAGCTATTGATGAGAGTGAGTTTCCAGAGTTAGAAAGATATCTTCTACATCGGTTGTGGGAAGTTGATAAAGTTGTTCAAAAATGTGTATCAACATTTAACTTTCACTTGATGTTTACTACACTACTGAACTTTTGTTCAAGTGATCTTTCAGCTTTTTATTTTGATATTAGAAAAGACACAATATATTGTGATAGCAAAGAGTCCGTTCAAAGAAGATCTACTAGAACTCTATTAAATTTAATTTTTAATCATTTAGTAAGATGGTTTGCCCCATCTATTTCCTTTACTTCTGAAGAAGCCTGGAAAGCTATGGGAAATAAAGAAAGTATACACCTACAAGATTTTTTACAATGTAAAAATGAATATGAGGATAATCAATTAAATGAAAAATGGAGTTTAATTAAAAATATTAGAAAAGTTGCTACTGGAGCAATTGAAAAAATTAGAGAAGAAAAAATTATTCGCTCAAGTCTTGAGGCACACATAGATATTTTTGTTTCTGCAGAAAATTATAAAAAATTAGAGAAAGTAATGTTTGATGAAATTACAATTACTTCATCATTTTCTTTGTATGTTATTGACGAAAAATCCAAAGGTTTTTCTATTGAAGATATTTCTGATGTTATCGTAAAAGCTTCAAAGGTAAATGGAGAAAAGTGTCAAAGATGTTGGAAATATGAGGCAAAGTTAATAAATGATGAAGTTTGTAACAGGTGTAATACTGTAATATTTAAGTGATTAAAACAGCAGTATTCATTTTTTTGATTTTATTAGATTTATTAACAAAATTTTTTATTCAGAATAATTTATTTTTAAATCAATCAATACAAATCAATGAATATTTTGATTTAGTTTATGTTCAGAACTTTGGTGTTTCTTTTGGTTTATTTTCTGGTTATGTTTCTCATTGGATATTAATACTTATAGCTTTAATAGTTGTTATATTAATTTTTTATTTACTTATTAAATCAGATAAACAACTTGAAAAACTGGCTTATTTCTTTGTTATAATTGGGGCTTTGTCAAATATTATTGATAGATTGATAAATAGTTATGTTGTTGATTTTATCTTACTACATTATGAAAATTTTTATTGGCCAGCATTTAATCTAGCAGATATTTATATTACAATTGGAATTATCATGTTAATAATGAGTTTTTTTATAAAATCAAAAACAGTAAAATGAAAAACGTTATTTTTGTAACAATCATTTCCTCAATTTTTCTATCCTCTTGTAATAGTATAAGAAGTAGTGCGGGTGTAGAAAGAAAAGTAATAGATGAATACAATGTAGTTGAAAATCCTCCATTAGTAATCCCGCCAAATTTTAATTTACTACCACCTGATCAAATTGAATCAAAAGATATTGATGATACCGATAGTGAGCTTGCAAAGGAAATTCTCTTTGGTCTAGATGAAGAAAGTGATGAAACACCTTCTGAAAATTCTGTTATCGACAATATTTTAAAAGAAACTGAAGCAGATCAAGTAGATAATAGTATCAGGGAAGATCTTGATGGAAACTCAGAAGATGAGATAAGCCAAGATAATACAGATGTTAAAAGTGAAAATATAGAAGAGCCAAAAAAGAAAAAAAGATTTTTCTTCTTTTAATTTTATAAATGGAAATAAAATACTTTAATTCAAATTTTGACAAAATCACTCAAAATAAAGATACTGATCAAAGTATAACTAATTTAATAGAAAAACTTCCTTCTCTGAATATTGTTTCAGACAAAAATTTATTAGAAGAAACCATAAAAATTTCAAAACAATTTAAAGAGAAAAAGGAAAAAATAATTGTATTTGGTACAGGAGGTTCAAATTTAGGAGCTAGAGCATTAAATAATATTATTTCCAATAATAAAATTATCTTAGAATTTTATGATAATGTTGATCCTATTAATTTTGAAAAAAATTTTCAAAATATTAATTTTGAGCTAACTGGCTTCTTAGTTATTTCAAAATCGGGTACTACACCAGAGACATTATCTCAATTTTCATGTCTCTATCAAAAGGCAATAGAAGCTAACAAAGTTGAAGATTTTTTTTCAAATACTCTAATCATAACTGAATTTAAAGAGTCACCACTTTTTAAAATTGCAAAAGATAATAATTGTTTACTTTTAGAACATCATAAAGATGTTGGAGGGAGATACTCTATATTTACCAATGTTGGTATAGTTCCTGCAATCATTTCTGGATTAAATATAGATGCACTTTTTGGTGGAGCATCTGAAGTAATTAATAATATTGATAATTACAAACCGTACAATCTTGGAAGATATTTAACTCAAAAAGAAAATATAAAATTTACTAATAATGTTTTAATGACATATTCTGATTCACTTTATTTTTTTGGAAAATGGTATCTGCAACTTTGGGCAGAAAGTATTGGAAAAAATAATAAAGGTATTACAGCAATTCATTCAGTAGGCACCACTGATCAGCATAGTCAACTACAACTGTATTTAGATGGACCTAAAGATAAATATTTCACCTTCATCACTACAGATCATTCAAATAAGGGCATAAAAATTAATAATAATATGTTTGAAAATACCGATATTGACTATTTTAAGGATAAAACAATGGGAGATCTAATGGAGGCTGAACAGCGCGCAACCATTGAAACTTTTAAATTAAATAATTTTAGTTTTAGAGAAATCTATATTCCTAAAATAGATGAACAAAACTTAGGTAAATTATTATCTTTTAGTATAATAGAGACAATTGCTTCCTGCATGTATTTAGATGTTGATCCTTTCGATCAACCTGCTGTTGAACAAGGTAAAAAATTAACTAAAACTTATTTAAGATAATTTAAAAATATAAATTATTGTTTTACCGTAAGTCTTTTTTTGAAGTAGATTTAAATTTTCTGGAATTACAATATTATCTTTCACGCCCGTTTCTAAACCAATCACGGTAGTATTTTTAATGTTACTTGATAAATTTTCTAAAAGATTTGTTAAATTATACTTTGCATATGGTGGATCAATATAAACAACTGAAATATTTTGAAATTCTATTTCTAATTTAGAATGAATAAGGTCTTCTTCATAAATTTTAAATTGATTATTTTTACAAATATTTAAACAATTTTTTTTTAAAATTTTAAGAACTTCAAAATTATTCTCAAAAAAAATTACTTCACTCATACCTCTAGAAATTGCTTCTAAACCCATTGTGCCAATTCCTGCAAAAAGATCTAAAAAAATTTGATTTTTATATAATTCGATAGAATTTTTGATTGCATAACTTTCAATAATTGAAAAAAAAGCTTCTCTTTTTAGAGAAGAAGTTGGTCTTACAAAATCATTAATACTAGCTAATTTTTTTTGCTTAAACTTTCCTCCAGTAATCCGTATCATTTGCTAATTGAATTTAATTTTTGAAATTGCCCTTCTTTAAGTCTTCCAAGCTTATAAGGGCCATATGCAATTCTTATTAATTTAACAATATTCCATGAAAAATAATTACAAATATTTCTAATTTCTCTATTTTTTCCTTCTTTAAGTTTAAAAATTAACCAACTATGATTTTTTAATTCCTTTTCAAAGGCAACTTTAATTTTTTTATAACTAATTTCTTTAATTGTAATGCCTTTATTAATTTTTTGTAAATCAGTACTTTCTACATTGCTATTTATACAAACTCTATAGATCCGCTCTATGTTTGAGGATGGATGTTCTAAATATCTTGAATAATCTCCATTATTAGTTAGCAAAATCAACCCTTCACTCATATAATCCAATCTTCCTACACTTATTAATTGACCGACATTTTTTGGTAATAAATCAAAAATTTTTTTTCTACCTAAATTATCTTTTGTACTACAAATATATTTTATTGGTTTGTATAACTTCCATACTTCAACTTTATTTGCTTTTTTAACAATTTTATTATTAACCTTAATTATATCTAAATTACTTACTTTATGACTTGGATGAAGGCATACTTGATTATTAATTTTAATTTTTTTTTCTATAATTAATTTTTCTGCATCTCTTCGTGAACAAATTCCAGCACTTGATAGATATTTTGAAATTCTAATATTCACTTTGTTTCACTAATAAAATTTTTAATTATTTTTATATCATATTTTGTTATTAAAAATTCAGGATGCCATTGTAAGCCAATACACCATTTGTGCTTTTTATGCTCTATTCCTTCAATAACACCATCATTTGCTGCACACGAAACATTTAAGTCCTTACCTACTTTTTTTATTGATTGATGATGTGCACTATTAACATTTATTTTTTGAGCTCCACATATCTTATGTAGTTGAGTATTTTTCGAAATATTAACACTATGACTAGTTTGATTTCTTGGATTCACTTGTTCATGGTTTATTGGATTTCTTTTTAAATCTTGTATTAATGTTCCACCACATGCAACATTGATAAGTTGTGCACCACCACAAATTCCTAATATAGGTTTGTTGTATTTAAAAAATTTATTGAAAATATTTAATTCAAAATTTGTTCTCTTATTTTTAATATTTTTAGATTGAGTATTACTTGTTTTATATAATTTAGGATGAATATCAAAATCTCCCCCAGTAATAATTAAACCATCAATTAAATGACAAAAATCATCAATATATTTTTTTTCATGTAACAAAGGAAATGGAATAGCATTAAATTTTGTTAAGGAAGTTAAGTAATTTTCCCTTAACGCATACCATGGAAATTTTGAGTATGTTTTCTTTTTTTCAATATCAAGAGTTATTCCAATAATTGGTTTTTTCATTATAATTCAACTATAATGTACAACATAAGTGTGTTCCAGAATGAACGTTGATTTTTTTATGAAAGAAGCAATTATTGAAGCAGACAAAGCTTATAATTTAAATGAGGTTCCAGTTGGAGGAATACTTGTTGATAATACAACGAACAAGATTGTGGCCAGAAACTACAACACAATAAATAAAAATAAAAATGCTATCAAACATTGTGAATTAAATCTTATTCAAGAAACTTGCGAAAGACTAAAACTTAAATATTTAGAAAATATGACATTATTTGTTACCTTGGAACCATGCACAATGTGCGCTAGTGCAATAAGTGAAGTACATATTAAAGATCTATATTTTGGGGCATATGATGAGAAAAATGGAGGAATTGAAAAACTCCGAGTTGCTTTTCAAAGAGAAAATATATTTATGCCAAATATTTATGGTGGCATTATGGAAAAAGAATGTAGTAATTTATTAAAAAAATTTTTTAAATATAAGCATGATAGATAAAATAAATATACCAGAATTTGAAGTTTCAGAATTTAATCAAGCATTTAAAGAAGTAATTGAGTCAAATTTTAATTATGTAAGAATTAAAGGAGAAATTTCTGAGGTAAAAACCGCTACAAGAGGGCAAATTTATCTAACACTTAAAGACGAGGATTCTATTTTAAGTGGAGTGATCTGGGATCAGAAAAAAAAATATTTAGATATAAATCCAGAAATAGGTCTAGAAATAATAGCAACAGGGAGAATTACCACTTGGTCTCGCTATAAAACTACTTACCAAATAGATATTGATAAAATCGAAATTGCAGGAGAGGGAGCACTTCTAAAGCTTATTGAAGAAAGAAAAAAAAGACTGCAAAAAAAAGGTTATTTTGATGAAGATAAAAAAATCTCATTACCTTTTTTGCCTGAGAGATTAGGTATTATTACCTCTCCAACTGGCTCTGTAGTACATGACATAATTAATAGAGTGAATGATCGTTTTCCAATGCCTTTAGATATATGGCCTGTTTCTGTACAGGGCGTTGACGCGGCAGATAGTATTATAAATGCTATCGAAGGTTTCAATAAACTTAAATCTAGCAAACCAGATGTTCTTATTATTGCTAGAGGTGGAGGTAGTACTGAAGACTTAATGGCATTTAATGATGAACATCTTGCAACAAGTGTTTTTGAATCAAAAATACCAATTATTTCAGCAATAGGCCATGAAACAGATACAACAATAATTGATTTAGTATCAGATTTGAGAGCGTCTACACCAACTGCAGCAGCTGAAAAAGCTACTCCAGTAAAATATGAATTGATAGAAAAAATTAAAAATTTACAACTTAGATTAAACACCAAAGTTAATTCACAAATTCAGTCCAAAAAGGAAAATTATGATTACTTAAATAAGTTTCTTAAATCCCCAAGCTCAATAGTTAATAATTACAAGGAGAAGCTTTTAGATGATTTTAAAAATTTAACATTATCAATTGAAAACAAATTTAGCATATCTAAATTGAACCTAATAAATTTAGGCAAATCTGTAATTTCTCCAGACTCATTATTAAGTTTAAAACAAACAAAGATTGATAATCTTTCAAAAAATCTTAATTTAAATATTGCCAATAACTACAAAGATAATCTTGAAAAATATAAAGCAAATATCAGACTGCTTAATTCAAATTCTATCTCTTCAAATCTTAAAAAGGGATATTCAGTTTTGATGAATAATACGAAAATTGTTAAGACTACAAAAAAAATTGCTCCTAATGATCAGTTATCGGTTAAGCTTGTTGATGGTACAATTGATATTAAGGTAAAAAAAATTAACTAAACCTTTTGTGTTGCCAGAACCATTGAGAGGGTTCTGATTTAATCCACTCTTCTATTTTGAGATGTATCGTTTCCATCATTTGATTATCACTGATATTTACATCATTGTGATAAAAAGGCTCAAGAAAGGTAAGCTCAATTTTTCCATTATCAATTCTTTTATTTTTAATTGGGATTATTGGTAATTTATATTTTCTTGCTAGTTTTAAAAAACCTGTTTGTGTTTTAACTTTTTGTTTAAAAAATAAAACTTCTTCACCAGAAGAATCTTTCTGATCAATTACAACCAAGATTGACAAAGAGTTTCTTATAGCTTCAGTAATATCTTTTGCACTTTTTTTTCCTTTTGGAGTATAAAAACTCTTAGACGATACAAGCGAGTTTGTTCTAATTTTTAATAATAATTTATCTATAAAATGATTATTAATATGTCTATATACTGCACCTAGATTTATACCAATTCTATCTAAACTAGGTACTACAACTTCCCAATTAGACTGATGAATACATATAAATATTCCTTGGGAATTATTTTTAATTAAATTTTCGATATTTTCAATTTTATTGTACTTTATTTTTTTTTTATCAAATAGATAGTTTAACCTAGGAATTTCAGAAATTGTTCTTCCGAGATTATCCCAACTTTTTTTAACTATACTTTTAACTTCCTCCTCTTTCATATTAGGAAATACATATTTACAATTTTTAATTGCAGTCTTATTTGCACCAGAAAATTTACCAAAAGTACTGAACAAAAAAGAAGCAAATTTAGCTGACATATTTAATGGCAAAAATTTAAATAAGAAAAATATTAAAAAAACTATAATATATTCAAAAAAATAAATTATATTTTTCATATTGCTAAATCATTTATTTTATTCTCTAAAATGTTACCCAGTATTTCTTTAAGAAGATTTTCATCTTCAAATTTAATTTCTCCATTCAAAGTGCTTACTAAAGATCGATATGATTTAGGAATTCTTACAAAATCTTTTTTTGTAGTAACTAATACTGATTTTGTAAGATTTGCATTTTCTGCTAAATTTAACATATCATTTTCATCAAAAATATGATGATCAGGATAGCTAATTTTTTTTTCTAAAATAGCACCTTGTTCGGAAAGTGAATTATAAAATTTTTCAGGATAAGCAATACCTGCAAAAGCTGTCACTTTTTGATTTTTATATATTTTATTATCAGCACTGATTTGAAATTTAGCATGAATAATAGGAACAGTACTTGGAATTTTATCTTTAACATCTTGAGATATTTCTCCAATTACAATTACAAGATTTGCTCTGGAAATACCTCTTGATATACTCTCTCTAAGAGGACCAGATGGGATTACTCGTTTATTTCCAAAACCTTGTTCTCCATTAATTACAATAATTGAAAAATCTTTTTGAAGAGTTGGATTTTGAAAACCATCATCCATAATTATACAGTCAGCGCCTTGTTCTTTAGCTAAAATAAAGGACTTGTTTCTATCCTGTCCAATCCAAGTTGGTGCAACTTCAGCTAGTAATAAAGATTCGTCTCCCACACTTTTTGCTGAGTGCCATTCTTTAACAAGGACATTAGATGTTTCAACACCACCATATCCTCTTGAAACAAAATGAGGATTATATCCATTAAGTTTTAATAAATTTCCAATTTTTAAAGCAACTGGTGTTTTACCAGCACCTCCTACCACTATATTGCCAATACAAATTACAGGAATTTCAGAAGATGTTTTTCTACTAACAAAATTTCTTATTTTTGTTCCAAATCTAAACAGCAAAGAGAGTGGATATAAGGAATTCGATAAGTATGTGTCATTTTTTTTATACCAAAATTTAGGAGCTTTAAGCATTTTAATTAATGTACTTTTCGATGTCTTTGAAAAGCCTTTCTTTTTCAAAGAAAGATCTATTAGAAAAATCAAGTGCATTTGCTTGAATTTTTTTAATTTCCAAATTATTATTTAGTAATTCTTTCATTTTTAAATCAATATCTTCAAACTTATTTACCATTATACATGAATTCGCTTTTACCATATCTTCATAAATATTAGTCCAATTATCAACATAATTACCACTAATAATAGCACAACCATAACTTGCAGGCTCTATAGGATTATGTCCGCCAATATTTTTTAAAAAAGAACCACCTAAAATAACTAAATCACTAATTTTAAAGTATTGATCTAATTTTCCAAAACTATCAATTATTACGATATTATTTTCTTCAAACTCTTTTTTTGATTCTAAAGATATTTTAAATCCTTCTTTATTTAATTCTTGCTTAATTTTATTAATTCTTTCTGGATGCCTTGGTGCAAGATAAATTTTTAAATTAAATTCACAAATTGTTTTTTTAATACATTTAATTATCTCTTTTTCTTCATTAGAATGAGTACTTGTAATCATGATTGTATTTGATTGATCTTTATTTATTGATGAATTTTTTTTATTCTTAGCTAATTTTAAATTTCCAACATAATCAATTTGTAAGTTTGTTAATTCTTGAATTCTTTTTTTGTCATTTTTACTTTGTGCAAAAATTTTATTAAAACTCTTTAAAGAGTTTTTGTAGAAATTTTTTGTACTTTTCCATTTTTTAAAAGAAGTTGGAGATATCCTTGCATTTAAATATAAACAATTGATATTTTTAATTCTAATTTTACTAAGCATATTTGGCCAAATATCTGACTCTATCCATAGTATCAGATCTGGTTTCCAAAAGTTTAAAAATCTTGTGCACCACAGAGACACATCAAATGGAATGTACTGATGGATAATTTTATTTTTATAAAACTCATTAATATATTCTGCTGAAGATTTTGTTGTTGTAGTAACTAAAATATCAAATACTTTATGATATCGTTCTATTATTAAATCTGAAGATTTAAACTCGCCAATACTTGCTGCATGTATCCATAAAATTTTTTTCTCACTATTTTTTTTTACTGTTGGCTTCCCAAACCTTTCAACAAATCTTAGCCTATCCTCCTTTTTTCTATAGATACGAATAAAAATATTAAAAATAATTACTGGTATGAGAAGAGTACTGAGTATTTGATATATTCTAAGCATTTAGATTTTTTTCTGCTGATTCCATGCAATCATTAATTTTTCCTTCCAAGAAATTCTTATATTTATCTAAATCATCATCTTTAGTAGAAGAAGGAATAGTAATTGGCTCACCCCAGACAAATCTACATTTTGAAAATGGATATGTTATTAAAAATGAGTCCCAAGATTTAAGTTTAAGATTTTTACTTGAAGCAAAACCAAGTGGTATAATTGGGACTTGAGAATGAATTGCAATTTTTATAATTCCTTCTGAGACTTTCTTATTTGGTCCTCTCGGTCCATCAGGAGTAATACCAATATAATTTCTATCTTTTAAAATTTTAAATACTTTCCTTAATGAAGGTGATTTATTTTTTGACATTATAGAAACATTTTTTAAATTAAAATGACCTGCAATATATGCACCAAATCGACCATCACTATGGCTAGATGCCAACATATTTAACACAGCTTTACTTTTCCATACATGTCCTATCATCATCAATTGACCATGCCAAAATGCTAAAATAAAAGGTTTATTCTCTCTCCACAATTTTTCTGGTAATTCAGAGTTTATAATCTGTATTTTAGAAGTGTAACATACAAACAAGATATATAGGTAACCTATAAATGCCAAAATTTTTTGAGATATAGAAAATTTAAAAATTTTTTTTTTAAAACTCATTTTCCAACTGTTCTCTTAGTTGTAATTTTTTGTAAATAGTTGATTTTGAAATTAACTCTTCATGCTTTCCCTGACTTTCAATTTTGCCTTTATCTAAAACATAGATAATGTCTGCGTCTTCTATTGTGCTTAATCTATGTGCAATTATTAATTTAGTTTTATTTTTCATAAGACTATTTATTGTTTCATGAATTTTATTTTCAGTTATGTTATCTAAAGAAGATGTAGCTTCATCCATAATTAAAAGTGGCGAATCTTTTATTAGAGCTCGGGCAATAGCAATTCTTTGTCGTTGTCCACCCGATAATTTTATTCCATTTTCTCCAATAATAGTGTCTAGTTTTTGATCCAATTCTTCTGAAAAACTACTCACCCCAGCATTTTTAGCGACTAAACTAATCTCTTCATCAGTTGCTTTAAGATTTCCATATTTAATATTGTTAAATATACTTTCATTAAATAAAATTGTTTCTTGAGTCACTATTGAAACACTATTTCTTACATCTGTCAGATCTAATTCTTTTATATCTTTAGAATTAATTAATATAGAACCTGAATAATTATCATATAATCGCAAAATTATATTTGCTATCGTTGATTTACCAGATCCGGATAAGCCAACTAACGCAACTTTTTTTCCTTTTGGTATTCTTAAACTTATTTTATCAAGTACTGTATTATCGTTATATGCAAATGAAACATCTTTAAATACAATGTCACCATCTAGATCTAAGGTTTTTTTTGGAGAAATATTTTCCATACTTTTTTCACTTGTATCTAAAAGTTTAAATATTCTCTCTGCTCCAGCCAGGCCTTCCTGAATACTAATATTTAGATTGCCAAGTGCCTTTACTGGCTGATAAGCCAGAAGAAGACTTACTAAAAAACTCATAAATTGACCTGTTGTCATACTTTCGTTTAAGACAAATACGCCCCCAGCATAAATTGAGAGTGCTACAGCTAAACTTCCAATAAATTCCATTAAAGGGCTTAAGCGATTGCTAATAAAAGCAGATTTTGTAAAATATTTTTGAATGAAACTAATTGTTTCAAAAGCTCTTTGTTTTTCATAGTTTTCTCTTGAGTATGCTTTTACTTGTCTAATACCTTTAATGCTCTCAGCTAATACATTGGAAAAAACTGCAATTTCGTTTTGGATAGTGTAAGTAATTTTTCTTATACTCTTTCCAATTTTTCTTATGGGCCAGATCGCTAAAGGGAATGCAAAAAAAGCAAAAAGAGTTAGGGTCCAACTTTGGTAAAACATATTACCTAGTAAAAAAATAATAACTAAAACATCTTTTATAATTCCTGTTACAGATTTAACTATTGCAAGTCTTAAGTAGTAAGTATCATTGATGAGTCTTGAAATTAAATTACCTGACTTAGAGTCATTATAAAATTTCATATTCAAATACATGAGTTTTTCAAACATCTGAGTTTGAAGTTTTGCAATAATAGAATGTGCAACTTTACTCATTTGATAAGAGTGAGTATATGTTGCCAATCCTTTACAGAGGGTCACTATAATTATTGCAATTGGAATTAAAAATAACATTTCTTTATTACCTTTGATTAAGACTTCATCAAGCGCAGGTCTTACTAACCAAGCATGTAAACCTGTTGCTGCTGCTGAGATAACCATCATCAATAAAGCTAATATTATTTTGAGTTTATGACTCATTAAATAATGAAAAACTATTCTTGAAGTAACTGACTGTTTTTTATCTGAAGACATTAAAAAGTATGTAAAAGTAAAAATAACATAATTGCAAAAATATTATTTTGTCTAAAATAATAATTTGAACTTAACGGTGATGTTATATCCCATTTCTGAATTGCTATATACGTACAAATTGCGATAGTGGCTATAATAATTGAACTAAGTAAAAAATTTGAGGAATTCCATACGAAATAAGACAATATAATTAAGATAATAAGATAGCATGTTTGAACAAATCTTTTACCATTTTTATCAAAATAAACTGCAGTAGATTTGATTTTATTTAAAACATCATCTGACCTATCTTGGTAGGCATAAATCGTATCATATGCTAACGTCCAAAAAATACATACAAAATACAATAAAATAAAATCAAATGTAATTCGTGTATTAAATTGCATTGAAACTATTAGCACACCCCAACTAAAAATAATTCCAAGTAATAATTGTGGGAAGAAAGTTATTCTTTTCATAAAAGGATATAAAATAACAAATGGCACACTTAACAAACCTAATACAATTGATTTAAAATTAAACTCGAGAAGAATGAAAAAACTAATTGCCAATAATATTATTAATAATAATATCGCTTCAGTAATAGAAATCTTTTTTGATGCTAAAGGTCTAAATTTAGTACGTGTAACTTTTTGATCAAAATCAATATCAATAATGTCATTAATTATACAACCCGCACTTCTCATTAAAAAAGAACCAATTAAAAAAAGTATATACCAAAATAATAGTTTAGAAGTTTCTGTTTTTAGTAACGCTAAACCAAACCAGCAAGGCCACATTAATAGAAGGAAGCCAATAGGTGTGTTAAGTCTGATTAACTCGCAGTAATCAAATATTTTTTTTACAACTAAGTTATCCCACATATATGAATATAATGTTATAATTCTAAATTATTGAAATGAAAATGTCTAAAACACGATTATTTGTCTCAAAAAAATTATCAGCAAATATTTTAATTTATATAAAAAATAAACAACATCATTTTTTAAAAAATGTTCTTAGAATCAAAAAAGAAGATAATATAAATTTGTTTGATGGTTTTACAGGTGAATGGTTATCCAAAGTAATTTCAATAAACAGAGATAACATTGTTTTACAAATACAAAACAAATTGAAAGATATTCCTCAAGAAACTGATTTATGGTTAATTTTTGCTCCAATTAAATCTTATAGAATGAATATTACTATTCAAAAAGCTACTGAGCTTGGCATCTCAAGATTTATTCCGATTTTGACTGAATATACAAACCAATCAAAAATAAATTTTAAAAATTTTGAATTGAATATGATTGAAGCGTCAGAACAATCTGAGAGATTGTCTATTCCGACTTTAGATAAAACAATTAAACTAGAAGATTTAATTAATAATTTTCCATCCGATAGAGGGTTAGTTTTTTGCGATGAAGGAAATGAAAATTTACCAACTATTTACAATGCATTAATCAACGAAACAGAAAAATATAAAAAATGGGCTGTCATTATTGGACCTGAAGGTGGTTTTTCTGAAAAGGAACGAAAAAACATCTCTTCATTATCTTCATGTATATCCGTCTCTTTGGGAAAAAGAATTCTACGATCAGACACTGCAACTACAGCTGCAATTTTCTCTATTCAATCGGTTATTGAATAAATCATAATGAGCGACAACCTGTCCTAGAATTTTGCCTCTAAATCACTGGTTAATTTACTGAATAATTTATTTATTAGTGTATACAATAATAAATTAAGATGCGCATTTTATCCTTTATTACTGCTACATTTATGACTTTTGCTTCTTCAGCAAATGGTATTTCTGATTGGCAGTTAGGTTTTCAAACACCTGCAAGTGACGTTATGAGAAATGTTTATGATCTTCATAATTTTGTATTAATTATGATGACTGCAATCACGATATTTGTTCTGTTTCTAATCTTTTACGTTGTATTTAGATTTAGGAGAAAAGTAAATCCAGTTGCTTCTAAAACTACTCATAACACATTTATAGAAATACTTTGGACTGGGATTCCAGTAATAATATTAATTTTTATGGCTATTCCATCTTTTAAGTTAGTATATCAGCAAGATGTAATACCTGAAACAGATATGACAATTAAAGTCATAGGCCATCAGTGGTATTGGGAGTATCAATACCCAGAACATGATGACATTTCTTTTGAGAGTTACATGACACCTGATGAAGAATTAGAACCAGGTGAAATAAGATTATTAACAGTAGATAATCACCTAGTTTTACCAGCAAATAAAAATATTCACGTATTAGTCACTGCTGGTGATGTTCTTCATAGTTTTGCTATGCCTTCATTAGGCGTAAAAAAAGATGCGGTTCCTGGAAGACTTAATGAAACATGGTTCAATATAGATGAGCCAGGAATATATAGAGGTCAATGTTCTGAATTATGTGGAACAGGTCATGGGTACATGCCCATTGTCATAGAAGCACTTAATGAAAAAGATTTTAATAATTGGATAATTGAACAAAAAAGTAAGTTAGCATTAGCAAACGAAATAACCACTAAAGAGAACACAATAGAATAGGAGAAAAATGAGTTACGCAGATTCAGCAAGCCACGACCATCATGATCATAAACCAGGTTTTATAAAAAGATGGTTTTTTTCTACAAACCATAAAGATATTGGAACTCTCTATATAATATTTGCCATACTAGCTGGTTTAGTTGGAGGTTTCTTTTCTTTATTAATGAGAGCTGAATTAGCTGCCCCAGGATTAGATGTTGTTGCTGATGGTCAAGTTTGGAATGTAATTATCACTGCTCATGGTTTGTTAATGGTATTTTTTGTTGTAATGCCAGCATTGATAGGTGGCTTTGGAAACTGGTTTGTACCATTAATGATTGGTGCGCCTGATATGGCTTTTCCAAGAATGAATAACTTTAGTTTTTGGATACTTGTTCCTGCTCTAGTTTTATTGATTGTTTCAGCAACAATAGGAACTGGCGCTGGTACGGGGTGGACAATTTATCCTCCACTCTCAAATAAACTCGGACACGCAGGACCTTCTGTTGATATGGCAATTTTTGCTCTTCATTTAGCAGGTGCTTCCTCAATCTTAGGTGCAGTTAACTTTATAACAACAATACTTAATATGAGAACGCCTGGAATGACTCTTCATAAGATGCCTCTTTTTGTATGGGCAATGTTAATTACAGCATTCTTACTTTTATTAGCTGTTCCTGTTTTAGCTGGAGCAATTACAATGCTTCTAACTGATAGAAACTTTGGTACGACATTTTTTAATCCTGCAGGTGGTGGAGATCCAGTTCTTTTCCAACACTTATTTTGGTTCTTTGGTCATCCAGAAGTTTACATCATGATATTACCAGCTTTTGGAATTGTAAGTCAGGTAATCTCTACTTTTTCAAGAAAACCAGTATTTGGATATCTAGGAATGGTGTATGCTATGATATCTATAGGATTTATAGGCTTTATTGTTTGGGCCCACCATATGTTCACAGTTGGTATGAGTGCAGATTTAAGAGCATATTTTATGCTAGCCACAATTATTATTGCTGTTCCAACCGGTATAAAAATCTTTAGTTGGATAGCAACTATGTGGGGTGGATCACTTACATTTGAAACGCCAATGTTATTTGCGATTGGATTTGTTTTCTTATTTACACTCGGAGGTGTAACTGGTGTTATCTTAGCCAATGCAGGAATAGATACTGTAATGCATGATACGTACTATGTTGTTGCACACTTCCATTATGTTCTGAGTATGGGAGCTATGTTTGGAATTTTTGCTGGAATTTACTATTGGTTTGGAAAAATGTCTGGAAGAAAATATAATGAATTCTTAGGCAAACTACATTTCTGGTTATTTTTTATTGGAGTAAATGTAACATTTTTCCCTCAACATTTTTTAGGACTTGCCGGAATGCCTAGAAGAATTCCAGATTATCCAGATGCTTATGCAGGATGGAATCTTGTATCAACTTATGGTTCATACATCTCTTTTGCCGCTACCTTGATATTTCTTTTCGCAATTGTGTATGCCTTATTTTATGGAAAGAAAGAAGTTGCAAACCCTTGGGGAGAGGGAGCTGATACTCTTGAATGGACACTGTCTTCACCTCCACCATTCCATCAGTTTGAGACTTTACCTAAATTCAAAGGATAACTTAAGTGGATGCTAAATCCTTAGAAGCTGGTTATAGCAATAATTTTCTTTTAAGAAAATTTAAAGGCTATTACGAACTAATGAAACCAAGAGTTATGTCCTTGGTTATCTTTACAGCTTTTGTTGGAATGTTTTTGGCACCAGGGCAGATAACATTTCTAAACAGTTTTTTAGTAATTATTGCTATTGCACTTGGAGCGGGTTCTTCAGCAGCAATCAATATGTGGTTTGACGAAGACATTGATAAAACTATGGAAAGAACAAAACTAAGACCAATTCCGCTTGGAATAGTTTCAAAAAATGAGGCACTAGTTGTAGGAATATTAACAGGTACTGTTTCTTTAATTTTGATGCAATGGTTCTCAAATTCATTAGCAACAAGCTTACTTCTTTTTACAATTCTTTTTTATGTATTTATTTATACATTTTGGCTTAAACGAACAACTTCATTAAACATAGTTATTGGAGGCGCAGCCGGAGCAATTCCTCCAATTATTGGATGGACTGCTGTTGTTCCAGAATTAAGTTTTTTACCAATTAGTTTATTTATAATTATATTTTTCTGGACCCCACCACATTTTTGGGCCTTATCAGTTTATAGATATAATGATTATAAAAATGCGAACGTGCCTATGTTACCAAATGTAAGTAGTATTGATGATACAAAAAAACAGATTGTTTATTATGCTGTAATATTAATTTTATCGAGTTATCTTCCATACTTAGATAGTAAAGTTGGAATAATATACTTAACTATTGTTACTACATTAAATTTATTATTATTTAATAGTTCGCTAAAGTTAAAAAAATCTAAAGAAAAAAAATCAATACCAAATTCTGAAGGATTAAAATTTTTTGCTATTTCAATTCTTTACCTATTCAGTTTATTTTCAGCATTGTTGATTGATAATGTGGTATTAAGATGAAAAATAGAAGAAGAAAAAATATTATAACTCTAATTATTTTACTTTGTATAGTTGCATTTTTTTATTTATGGACTCTGTTTAAGGCTAATATTTTTGGAGTATAATGACTAATACCAGAACAGCTTTAGGACTATCATTAATTGTTTTAACAATGATTACTTTAGTTGCATTTTCGGTACCGTTATATGACTTATTTTGTCGTGTTACTGGTTATGGCGGTAAGACAAGTACATCTGAGTTCCTTTCATCATCAATTTTAGAAAGAGATATTAATCTTAAATTTAATGCTGATGTTAATGATAGTATAAATTGGACTTTTACTGCACCAGAAAATATTAAATTTAAAGTCGGTGAAAATAAACTTGTTAATTATAAAGCTACTAATCAATCTGACGTAGAAACAATCGGAACTGCGACATTTAATGTTCTACCAGAAAAGGTCGGTCCATATTTTATTAAAACACAGTGTTTCTGTTTCGAAAAGCAGGCTTTGAAACCTGGAGAAACAGTTGAAATGCCTGTTGTGTTTTATATAGACCCTTCAATTAACGAAGATCCAACAATGAAAGATGTTGAAGAGATAACGTTGTCATATACCTTTTTTAAATATATAGAATAATCCATGGCTAATAAATCAACAACAGGGCAGAAACATCCATATCATTTAGTTGATCCAAGCCCACTTCCATTTTTATCATCAATAGCTGGTCTTGCAATGGCTGCTGGTCTTGTATTTTACATGCATTATGGAACTTCTTGGCTTCTCATTCTAGGCACTATTGGTTTACTAACTATTATGTTTCTATGGTGGAGAGACGTAATCAAAGAGTCAACTTTTCAAAAGGTTCACACACCTGTCGTAGAACTTGGATTAAGATATGGAATGGCGCTTTTTATTGCTTCAGAAGTTATGTTCTTTGTTGCTTTTTTCTGGGCTTTTTTTGATGCAAGCTTAACACCTAAATTACCTATAGAAGAATTTTCAGAAACTTTTGATAGTAATGGTGCAGTTGGAATTTGGCCACCAGAAGGTATTAAAACCTTTGATCCACTTGATGTGCCTTTTTTAAATACATTAATATTATTAATGTCAGGTACTACTTGTACATGGGCTCACCATGCTGTTAGAGAAGGACATAGAGATCAAGCTATTCAGGCATTATGGTGCACTGTTGGTCTTGGAATTTTCTTCTCATTTATGCAGGGTGTAGAATATTATGAGGCAGCTCATCATTATTTTAGTTTTACTGATGGAATATATCCATCAGTATTTTATATGGCTACTGGTTTTCATGGATTTCATGTAATGGTTGGAACAGCATTCTTAGCTGTTTGTTTGTATCGTGTTTACAAAAATCATTTTACCCCAGATAGACATTTTGGTTTAGAAGCAGCAGCATGGTACTGGCACTTTGTTGACGTAGTTTGGCTGTTCTTGTTTGTCTGCGTTTATGTTTGGGGTGCATAAATTAAAAACTTTCCAATAAAATTTATTTTATTTAGTTTATTTTGTATTTCGCTGACAATATTTTTAGGAATTTGGCAATTGCAAAGACTTGAATGGAAAGAAAAAATTATAGCCGAATTTAATGAACTAAAGGATCAAAAACCACTGTCACTATCAATGGGAAAAATGAAGTATCCAAACATTGATGAGTTTACTAAAGTTATAACTTTAGGAACTGTTGATAGAAGTAAAAAAATTTTTTTCCCTGCTAAAACATTGAATGGGATTTCTGGTGTTAGAATAGCCAGTTTATTGTCAGATAATCATGGTAATAATTATTTAATTGATGAAGGTTGGTTTGAGCAAAGTAGATATGATTATTTTAAAGACAATAATGAAATAATAAATGCCGAAATTCTAGGATACATCCGATATCCAACCCAAAAACAGATGTTTACTCCCGAGAATTCTATCTCTTCAAATGAATGGTATTATTATGATTTGGAGCAAATTCAAACTTTCTTAAATGTTAAGATCAATCAGAAATTTTTTATTAAAAATATGAGCAATTATGCTGAGAATTTCTTAATACCATCATCTCAAAATCATAATTTTTCAAATAATCATTTGCAGTATGCAATTACATGGTTTTTGATGAGTCTTTCTTTTTTGATTATTTTTATAATGTATTTATTTAGGAAGAAAAAATGAAAACATATTTAAAACTTAAAGAGATCTTTAATGAAGCTTCACTGACATCAGATATTGCAGGTATTTTACACTGGGATATGGCAACAATGATGCCGAGCAGCTCAAGAGATCAAAGATCAGATCAATTAGCCTATTTATCAAAACTTAGTCATAGTAAAATTTCATCTTCTGAAGTTGGTGATTTAATTGAAGACTCAAAGAATCTTAATCTAAATAACAGTGATCTGAAAAACTTAAATGAAATGGATAGAGAATATAAATTAGCTTCTGCTATTCCAACGGAGCTTGTAGAAAAAATTTCAAAATCTTCAGCTAAATGTGAAGGTGTTTGGCAAGAGGCAAGGGAAAAGTCGGATTTTAATTTAGTAAAAAAAGATTTAGAAGAACTTATAAATTTAACAAAAGAAGAAGCAAATATTTTAGGGGAAACTTTTAAAGTTTCTCCTTATGAAGCACTAATAAATAAATTTGAACCTTCTTCAGAAGAAAATAAAATATCTGAAGTATTTGATGATTTACAAAAATTTCTAACACCACTTATTGATAATATTATTGATAAGCAAAAAAAAGAAGAAACACTTCAATTTGAAATAAGTATTGATGAAGGAAAGCAGAAAAATATTTCTGAATATATAATGAAACAAATAGGTTTTGATTTTACAAGAGGAAGACTTGATAAAAGTGTTCACCCTTTTTGTGGAGGATCTACAAATGATGTTAGAATTACAACTAGATATAATAATGAAAATCCATTTTCATCTTTAGATGGTGTTATGCATGAAACAGGACATGCATTATATGAGCTAAACCTACCAAAAGATTGGATACATCAGCCAGCAGGTAAATCTAGAGGGATGGCCATGCATGAAAGTCAATCACTATTAATTGAAATGCAAATCACTAGATCTTTAGCTTTTAAAAAATTTTTATCTAATACTTTAAATAAAAAATTTAACATTAAAGACAAAGCTACAAATCCAGACAATCTTTACAAATTAGGTACTCGAGTAAATAAATCTTTTATAAGAGTTGAGTCGGATGAAGTAACCTATCCCTTGCATATTATTTTAAGATTTAATTTAGAAAGAAAAATTTTTAACAATGAAATAAATATTGCAGACATTCCAGATGCCTGGAATCATGAATTTAATAGATTATTTAATTTATCTATAAATAAAGATACTGATGGATGTTTACAAGATATTCATTGGTTTGCTGGATTATTTGGATACTTTCCAACATATTCATTAGGAGCACTCACTGCTGCTCAGTTTGCGTCTCAATTGAGAGCTGATCAAAAGGAATTAGATCAGGAAATAGAAATTGGTGAATTTTCAAATTTAGTAAATTGGCTTAAAAAAAATATCCATGAAAAAGCTAGTTTTTTTTCAACTAATGAAGTTTTAGAACAGGTTACAAAGTCGCCTTTAAATGCTAAATATTTCAAAGAATATATTACTAATCGCTATCTTTAATGAAATATTTAAGCACAAGAGATGACTCTCTAAGTAGATCATTTAACGATATTCTTTATCAAGGATTATCGAGAGATGGCGGTCTATATTTACCCCAAAGCTGGCCCAAAATAGACTTACTAAGCTTAAAAAATAAATCATACGAAGAAGTGGCATGTGAAATAATTTTTCCTTATGTAAATGAAAATATAGAAAAATTAGATTTACAAAAAATTTTAAATGAAACCTACTCAAATTTTAATCATGAAAAAATAGCTCCATTGGTAGAATTAGAAAATAATAAATTTTTATTAGAATTAATTTATGGGCCTACTTATGCTTTTAAAGATTACGCTTTACAATTTCTTGGTAACCTATTTTCTACAAGTTTAGAGATGTCTCCAAAAAAAATTACTGTTTTAGGCGCAACTTCTGGTGATACCGGGTCAGCTGCAATTCATTCTTTTAAATCAAAAAAAGATATAAATGTATTTATTCTACATCCTCATAATAAAGTATCACCTATTCAACAAAAACAAATGACTACAGTAATTGATAAGAATATTTTTAATATTGCTATAGATGGCAATTTTGATGATTGTCAAAAAATTGTCAAAGAACTATTTGTTGATGATGAAATACAACAGTCTACTTCTTTAACTGCTGTAAACTCTATAAATTGGGCGCGATTAATTGCCCAAGTTGTTTATTATTTTTGGGCTTACTTGCAAACTGATAAGCAGCAAATTAATTTTATTGTTCCTTCAGGAAATTTTGGTAATATTTTTTCAGCTTTCGTTGCTAAACAAATGGGATTACCTATTGGTCATTTACATATTGCAACCAATTCTAATGATATCTTGAAGTCCATAGTAGACACTGGAGAAATGAAAAAAAAATCTGTTTCTCAAACATATAGCCCTAGTATGGATATACAAGTTTCAAGTAACTTTGAGAGGCAAATTTTTGAAAGCCTAAATAGAGATAGCAAAAGAGTAAATAAAGTATTTGAAAGCTTTTCATCAACAGGTTTTTATCAATTTGATGACTCTGTTTTAGCTAAGTTTCAGCAAATATATAAGGCTTCCTCAATTGATGATAGCCAGACTCTGGAAACAATTAAATATGTATATGAAAAATTTAATTATATTGCTGATCCACATACTGCAACAGGATTAAAAGTATTATTAGATAAAAAAGATGATGAAGCCTGGGTATCTTTGGTTTGTGCACATCCTGCAAAATTTGTCAATGCTGTGAATAAAGCAATTAATAAAGAAATTGATATACCAAAAGAATTGAGCAATCTCTTTGATAAAGAGGAAAAGATGACTATATTACCTAATAGTTCTATGGATGTAAAAAACTTCATCTTAGAAAAAATAAGCAATGCATAAAATTACAACACTAGAAAATGGATTAAGAATAGTAACCCAGAATATGCCAGGGCTGGAAACAGTATCAATGGGTATATGGAATTTTGTTGGTGGTAGAGATGAAACAAAAGACATAAATGGTGTTGCTCACCTTTTAGAGCATATGGCTTTTAAAGGTACCTCAACTAAAAACGCTCTTCAAATTGCTGAAACAATTGAAAATGTTGGCGGAGATATAAATGCCTATACTTCAAAGGAAATAACAGCTTATTATGTAAAACTCTTAGCTGATGACCTACATTATGGAATCGATATTCTGACAGATATTTTGCAAAATTCTACATTTGCTGAAGATGAACTTAATCGAGAAAGAGGAGTCATAATTCAAGAAATTGGTATGTACCTTGATACACCTGATGATATGATTTTTGATTATTGGCAAGAAAAAGCATACCCGGACCAGCCAATGGGACGTTCCATATTGGGTAAAACTGATATTATTAAAAATATTTCAAGAGACGAAGTTAAAGACTTCATGATGAACCATTATAATCCAAAAAAAATGATCATAAGTGCAGCTGGAAAAATTGACCATGATCAATTTGTAGAATCTATTAAAAAAGCATGCACCAACCTACCATCTGGATTATCTACTGAAAGACAAAAAGCTGATTACAAATCTGGAGAATACAGAGAAGATAAAAAATTAGAACAGATTCACTTACTACTTGGTTTTGAAGGCATAGATTATCACCATAATGATTACTATTCTTTATTGGTTTATTCTTCTTTATTAGGTGGAGGTATGTCATCAAGATTGTTTCAAGAGATAAGAGAGAAACGTGGTCTTGTATATGGTATTTCATCTTTTAGTTCATCTTACACTGACACGGGTGTTTTTGGAATTTATTGTGGAACAGGTGAAAATCAAATTCAAGAGCTCATACCTGTTTTATGTGATCAATTAAATGAAAGTCCTAACTCAATTACTGAAAAGGAAATAAATAGAGGTAAAGCTCAACTGAAAGCAAGCTTAATGATGGGGAGGGAAAGTGCATTTAGAAGATGTGAGAGTGCTGCTAGACAACTTCTAGTCTTTGATAGAATAATTGACCCCTCTGAAACTATTAAAAATATAGATAAGGTTTCTAAAGAAACTGTTCAAAAAATTGCTAATGAAATTGTAAAAGGACCAATAACTATATCAAGTATTGGACCATTATCTAAACTTGAAAATATCAATAAAATACAAAGTCGTATTAACTAAATTTTTCAAAAAATTTAAAAAATTATTTTATTTTTAAATCCTCTCTAATTGAATGATTAAGTTTTCCATCTTCAGATGATAAATTCATAGATACTTTTATGGATTCACCAATTTTGATACTTCCTTCAGTAAATTTTTTTCGTATGTAATTTTCTATTTCACGTTGAGAGCTAATACCAACTTGTTTAAGAAATTTTCTAATTTCTAGATTTAAATTATCTTCATCCATGATTTACTATAAATTATTTTGATAGATTCATTCAATAATGTTATTAATTTTATATGGAAACTGCTTCTTTTAAAACTAAACTCGGTTGGATTACGGTAAAAAAAAAGAGAGGTAGCCTCTTTTCACTGAGTTTTGGAAAAACAAATAAAAAAATTAACTTAATTAATATTAAGAATCAGATTAATTTATATGCTTCTGGAAAACTTAAAAATTTTAAGGTTAACTATTCTGTTGAAGGCTCCCCTTTGCAAAAAAAAATTTGGAAAGAATTGTCTAAAATTCAATATGGTAAAGTTTCAACATATGGAGAAATAGCAAAAAAAGTTGGTACGTCTCCAAGATATGTAGGTAATGTTTGTGGACAAAATAAACTTTTACTTATTATTCCATGTCACCGCATAATTCGTAGCGATGGTAAACTTGGAGGATTTTCTGGAAGAGGGGGGATCAAGTTAAAAAAAAGATTACTCAACTTAGAACAAAATGTCTCATAAAATAATTATTCTTCAACATACACCCTTAGTAACACCTGGATACTTTACAAAGTTAATGAATGAAGACTTAGTTGAAACAACTATTATTCGATTGGATAAAGGAGAAAAGATTCCTTTTAACCTTGATATATATGATGGAATGATCTGTTTAGGTGGACCAATGGATACTTGGATGGAAGAACAATATCCGTGGATGGTTGATGAAAAAAATAAGATAAAGGAATTTGTTCAAAATAATCAGAAACCATATCTCGGAATCTGTTTAGGCTGTCAATTTTTAGGAGAAATTCTTGGTGGTAAAGTAATTAAATCTAATCCTCCAGAAATCGGTGTGCTAAATATTAATATTTTAGATAATAAAAAAAAGGATCAACTTTTTCAAAATTTTGATAATCAGATTAAAGCATTACAATGGCATAGTTACGAGTTATGTGAACTAAATAATTCTGATGTTACAATTTTAGGTTCATCAGATATTACAAAATTTCAAATTTTTAAGTATAAAAACCATGCTTATGGCATTCAATTTCATATGGAAGTAGATGAAAACACAATTATTAAATGGTCCAAAGTTCCTGAATTAAAAAATGCTTTAGAAAAATATTTAGGCAAAAACTCCACTGATGAACTAGATAAATTGCTTAGAAATAATATTAAAGAAATGAACTATAATACTAAAAAATTATACGAAAATTTTAAAAATTTAATGACTACCTAGCTGTTTCGTGTTTAAATAATTATGGAGATTTAATATGAAAAAAATAAAAGGCCCTGCAATATTTCTTGCCCAGTTTGTAAGTGATGATGAACCTTTTAACTCATTAGAGTCAATATCAAAATGGGTTTCTAATTTAGGATACAAAGGCGTACAGATACCTTCATGGGATTCAAGATTAATTGATTTAAAAAAAGCTTCTGAAAGTAAAGATTATTGTGATGATATAAAAGGAATTCTTGAAAATAATAATTTACAACTAACAGAGTTATCTACTCATCTTCAAGGTCAGCTTGTTGCTGTTCATCCCGCATACGATATTCCTTTTGATGGATTTGCAGATGAAAAAGTACGAGGCAATCCAAGCAAAAGAAAAGAATGGGCTATTGATCAATTAATACAAGCAGCAATGGCTTCAAAGAACTTTGGACTAAATGCACACGCAACTTTTTCTGGTGCACTAGCTTGGCCATATTTATATCCATGGCCTCAAAGACCAGAAGGATTAGTAGATGAAGCATTTAATGAACTTGCAAAAAGATGGAAACCAATTTTAAATAAATTCGACGAGGCTGGGGTAGATCTTTGTTATGAAATTCATCCTGGTGAAGATCTACATGATGGTATTACTTTTGAAATGTTTTTAGAAAAGGTTGGCAATCATCCACGATGTAATATGCTTTATGATCCAAGTCATTTTATTCTTCAGCACTTAAATTATTTAGATCATATTGATATCTATCATGACAAATTAAAAATGTTTCATGTAAAAGATGCTGAATTAAATCCAAGTGGGAAACAAGGTGTATACGGAGGTTTTCAATCATGGATTAATAGAGCAGGCAGATTTAGATCATTAGGAGACGGTCAGGTTGACTTTAAATCTATTTTTTCAAAACTATCTGGTTATAATTTTGATGGTTGGGCAGTTCTAGAATGGGAATGTTGTATAAAAAGTCCTCAACAAGGGGCAGAAGAAGGTGCGAAATTTATAAAAGAACATATCATAGATGTGACTGAAAAAGCATTTGATGATTTTGCTGACTCAGGAATGGATGAAGAAACTAATAAAAAACTTTTGGGTATTTAGGAGGGAATTTCAATGACAAAAAGATTAAAATTAGGAATGATAGGTGGTGGCCAAGGAGCTTTTATAGGAGCTGTTCATCGTCTATGTGCAAGAATGGATGATAAATATGAATTTGTTGCTGGTTGTTTATCTTCAACCCCTGAAAAAGCTGCAAAATCTGCTGAAGAAATTGGTCTCGATCCTTCAAGAAGTTACCCTGATTTTAAAACTATGGCTGAGGAAGAAGCTAAAAGAGATGATGGTATTGATGTAGTATCTATTGTTACACCAAATCATATGCATGCTGCACCAGCAATTGAATTTCTAAATAAAAATATTCATGTCATTTGTGACAAACCTATGACCTCTACAATGGAAGATGCTCATAAATTAGTTGATGCAGTTTCTAAATCTGATGCTCATTTTTTCTTAACTCATAATTATTCTGGCTATCCAGTCGTTAGAGGTATGAGATCACTGATTGAACATGGAGCACTTGGAAAAATAAGAATTGTTAAAGGATCTTATTTGCAAGGATGGCTCGGATCAAAAGAGGAAGATTCCGGTTCAAATAAACAAGCAGAATGGAGAACAGATCCCTCTAGAAGTGGAGCTGCAGGTGGTGTAGGTGATATTGGGAGTCACACTATGCATTTATTAGAATTTATAACTCAATTAAAATTACAATCAGTTAGTGCAGATCTTACAACTTTTGTTGAAGGAAGAAAATTAGATGACGATGCATCGATTATGATAAGATTAAATAACGGAGCTAAGGGCTCATTATCTATCTCTCAAGTTGCGACAGGAGAAGAAAATAATTTTACTGTAGCTATTTATGGAGACAAGGGAGCATTAAAATGGAGTCAAGAAAATCCAAATTATGCAACCTTTAGTCAAGTAGGAGAACCTAGCCAAATAATAACAAGAGGTGGTTCTATCAAAGTTGAGGGAACTGAAGCTAACGTTAGAATCCCTGCTGGTCATCCAGAAGGTTATCTTGAAGCATTTGCACAAATTTATTCAGATGCTGCCGATGTTATACAAAATAAGAAAAATAAGGAAGAATTATTAAAGATACTTCCAAACATTGATGATGGTTTGCACATTATGAAATTCATAAATGCAAGTGTCGAATCTAGTTCAAAAGACTCAAAGTGGATAAATTTATCTGAAATTATATGAATTTTTCCCTTGTTTTCTTGTATTTTTTTATTCATGCAAAAAATGCATAGCAAACTTTACTTAAATATTCTTAATAAATTTTAATAATAAAGTAAACCAACATTACGTTCATCATTCTTATTGAATGACGGAAGTAGACGAAAGTCGAAGGAACGCATGCAAAGTTATAAAATCGTTCAATTTGCAGTTTGCGAATCGGAAGTAGGTTAAACCGAAGGAACGCGGATCTTAGTAATTAATTTCCATAGCTAAGCATGAAAAGTAACACATGACTCAGTGTGAGCCATGTACTGTGAAATTTATAATGGAGGATTAATGTTAAAAAAATCTATATATTTCATTGGCATTGTAACTGTCTTCTTACTTTTTAGCTCTTACGCAAGAGCAGAGGTAGATGGTGAAGTGCAATACATATTAAATACTTTCCTATTTCTTGTATCTGGGTTCTTGGTCATGTGGATGGCAGCAGGATTTGCAATGCTTGAATCAGGACTTGTTACATCCAAAAGTGTAGCAACAATTGCAGCTAAAAACATCGGCTTGTATTCAATTGCAGGAATAATGTTTTGGTTAGTCGGATACAATATGGCTTATGGTATACCCGCTGGTGGATTTATTGGATCTCCAATTCCTTGGAGTGATGGTAGCGCTGTCGATACAGGTTATTCAGATGGTTCTGACTGGTTCTTTCAGATGGTATTTTGTGCAACAACTTGCTCAATTGTATCTGGAACACTAGCTGAAAGAATTAAAATTTGGCCATTCTTTATTTTTTGTGCTTTATTAACTGGGTTCATTTATCCAATCGAAATGGGTTGGCAGTGGGGCGGAGGATACTTAGCGGAAGCTGGTTTCTCAGATTTTGCTGGTTCAACTCTAGTACATAGTGCAGGAGCGGCAGCAGCACTTGCTGGTGCAATTTTATTAGGCCCAAGATTAGGAAGATTCACTGATAGTGGTGAAGCAGCTCCAATGGAGCCTTTTGCGAATTCTTCAATACCTCTTGCAACTCTTGGTGTATTTATTCTATGGCTTGGATGGTTCGGATTTAATGGTGGATCTCAACTTGCAATGGGTACATTTGATGATGTTACAGCAGTAGCAACAATATATATTAATACTAACTTGGCAGCTGGTGCAGGTGTAATGGCTTGTGCAGTAATTTCAAGACTAGTAACTGGTAAAACAGATGTTGTTATGATGCTTAACGGAGCATTAGGTGGTTTAGTAGCAATTACTGCAGAACCATTAGCTCCATCACCAATCCTAGCAATAATCATTGGTGCAGTTGGTGGTTTAATTGTCTTCTACGGTACTAGACTTTTAATATCTCTTAAAATTGATGATGTTGTTGGAGCAATTCCTGTACACGGTTTTGCTGGAATTTTTGGAACATTAGTTGTTCCAATTTCAAATAGCGCAGCAAGTTTTGGAGCTCAACTTTACGGTATAATAGCAATTAACGTTTTCGTTTTTGTTGTATCATTTATTATTTGGTACATCATGAAAATGCTCTTTGGTATTAGAATAAGTGAAGAAGCTGAAAAACTTGGAACAGATAAATCTGAAGTAGGCGTAATGGCTTACAGCATCAGAGACTAATGAATTTAGTGATTAGCACATCAACTCCTTATAGTTGGTCACTAAAAAATGGGAGAGCATTTGCTCTCCCAAACCTCTTAAACATTAGCGGGAGGGTCAAATGACTGAAACAGAAATTATTAAAGAAAAAAAAAGAAACATATATTCAAGTTTTTTTTCAGAAGATTATGTTTCAAAATTTTTATTTAAATCAATTTTGCATCACGTTATTTCTCTAGAGATCTATGAAAATAATAGATTAAGTGGAATTTCATTTGAAACAATTTGTGCAAATATACCTAAGTCAATTGGTTCTAGATCTTCTATTCAATCAATTTTAAACGAAGCCTTAGAAAAAAATATTTTCGTAAAAGAACAAAGTAAAACTGATAAACGAATTAAGAATTACTACTTAAGTAATAATTTTTTTAATATAATTAACTCTTGGTTACAAAAAGAGGGTTCATTTTTTAGTAAGTTGAGTATAGAAAATTAATTTATTTCAATCAATCAGAGGAAATTATATATGAAAACATCATTTATTATTACTGGAAAGAAACATACTTTGAAGTATGAAAGAAAAATGCCTGAAAAAGAAGTAATTAAAATGAAATCATTTGTTACTAATAAAGGTGTTAAACTTACAAAAACTACAAAGTTTAAAATAAAAAAAGTTTTAGAAAAAGATAAGGAAAGGGTTTTTGAAATTGTTCTATAATTAACAACTACCCGAAAATATTGAAAGTTTACTTGTATCTATTCCTAACAAATTAAATGCATCATTCCATTTATTGTTAACTTTTTCGTCAAAAATAAAATCACTATTTGTTTTTAGCGTCATCCAACTATTTGACGCTAATTCCTTTTCAATTTGTCCTGGACCCCATCCTGCATATCCAAGAGCTAGAATACTATTCTTTGGACCATTACCCTTAGAAAGGTCTTCAAAAAATTCTGAAGTACTAGTCAACGCTACCCCTTTATCTATCGTTAGGGTTTCTTTTTGAATTACTTCGTCAGAATGTAAAACGAACCCCCTCCCACTTTCAACAGGACCACCATAGCGAATGTAAAGTTTCTTATCTTCTAAAGGCTTGTCTATACCTAGTTGTTCAAGCAAATCGGGGTAAAGATCATAATCAATTTTTTTGTTGATTATTATACCCATAGCCCCATCTTTTGAGTGCGCACACATATAAATTACCGTTTTTTCAAATCTATCATCTTCTAATGAAGGCATTGAAATTAAGAACTGACCAGTTAAATTCATATAGTATATATATTCGCGTTAATTTATATTTTTCAATATTGTATTGATTTATTTTATATGAACAAGGTAATAAAATTTATAAATCTATTAAAAATTGCAATAATATTTGCTTTTGGACTATTTAGCACACCTGGATATTCCTTATCTTCAGATTGGGCTATTAGTGAAAAATCAAAAGTTAGATTAATTTCACCAATAACCTCATCAAATAATAATCAATTAATTTTAGCATTAGAATACGAACTAGAAGATGAATGGAAAACATACTGGAAATCGCCTGGCGGAGGAGGTTTTCCTCAAAAAATTATATGGAATAATTCTTCAAACGTTAAAGATATAAAAATACTATGGCCAGAGCCAATAGAATTTGAAATACTAGGTTTAAAATCAATTGGATACAAAGATAAAGTTATCTTTCCTTTGATTGTAGATCTTGAAGATAATCAAAAACAAACAAATTTAAATTTAAATATTAATTATTTAGTTTGTAAAGATGTTTGCATTCCAGGTAGCGCAGATATTTTTCTAAATATACCATCTGGAGATGGTGATTATACAGATTATTTTTTTGAAATTGAAAAAGTTCTATCTACTACATTAAATAATAATATTGATTTTACACCTATTTCTAATTTCTCATTTAAGGCTATTGAAAATAACAATAGTGTTATTTTTGATATTGAAATATCAACTACCTCTTTTTTTGATGATCCAAAAATTTTTATTCACACACCATTTGGATTACCTGTTGTAGAACCAATAAATAATTATTCCCTTGATTTCCAAAAATTGAATACCTCTTTATATTACAGTGCCGATCAATTTAATGAAAAAAAATTTCCAATAGAAATATTTTTTTATGATAATAATCACAGCTTTAAAATTGAAAAAAGTGTAGAAATTGAAAATATAGATAAAAATATTACTATAAATACTAGTCTTATATACTTACTCTTAATTTCACTAATAGGTGGTTTTATTTTGAATCTTATGCCATGTGTTTTTCCAGTATTATCGTTAAAATTATTATCTGTAATTAATACTGAAGATAAAAAGATAAAAAGTAGCTTTTTTATAACCGTATTGGGTATTATCACTTCTTTTCTAATACTTGGTGCATTTTTTGCTATCCTGAAACAAATCAATATTTCAATATCTTGGGGTATGCAATTTCAAGAACCCTACTTTTTAATGTTTATTTTGATAATTATATCAATGTTCTTCTTGAACACACTTGGTCTTTTCCAAATAAATTTACCAAGTTTTTTATCTTCATCAAAAATTTTAAATTCAGGAAATAGTTTTTATTCAAAGAATTTTTTTAATGGTTTTTTTGCTACACTACTTGCTACACCATGTTCTGCACCTTATTTAGGAACAGCTGTCACAGCTGCATTTACTCAATCAACAACATATCTATTTTTAATATTCTTTTTTATGGGTGTAGGAATGAGCATACCTTATTTGGTTATAGCTTTTTTTCCAAGCCTAATTTCATTCTTACCTCGATCAGGAAAATGGATGATTTATTTTAAATATTTTTTATCTATTTTATTGTTAATAACAATAGTTTGGCTATTAAGTATATTGAATAATTATTTTAATTATTTCTTTTTATTTACATTTGCAGTTTTATTAACATTAATATCAGCAATTTTAAAATTTAGAATTTATCAAATTCCCTTAATTATTTCTTTAATAATTATTTTCTTTCTAACTCCATATCTAAATTCTTTTCAAAAAATTAATGAAGAAAATTATAAAAGTAACGATTGGTTAGATTTTAATTCCAAAAGTATTCCTGAAATAATTGCTAATAATGAAATTGTTTTTTTAGATATAACAGCAGATTGGTGCATTACCTGTAAGTTTAATAAAATTAATGTTTTAAACTCAAAAACAATTTCATATTTTTTTGATTCGCAAGAAGTAACATTAATAAAAGCTGATTGGACACAACCAAATGAAAAAATAAATAAATTTTTAAAAAAATATAATAAATTTGGAATACCTTTTAATGCATTTTATTCTTCGAAGTTTCCAGAAGGTATAGTAATGAATGAAATATTGACTGAGAAACAAATATTTGAAACCTATAATAAAGTTAAATAAAAAACATGGTTATTGATGATTTTAAAGTTCCTATTATTAAAAAAGGTATTTCATCTATATCTTCATTAAAAAATGAATTTATAAATAAAAAAAATATTCTATTTGGTGTTCCGGGTGCATTCACGCCAACTTGTTCTGAGAAACATCTTCCAGGTTACATAAAATTATATAATTCATTTATAAATAAAAAAATTGATGGCATTTACTGTCTATCTGTAAATGATGAACATGTGATGAAATCTTGGTTATTAAGTTATACTGATGGAGAAAAGATCAATGGAATTGCAGACGGAAATGCTGAGATTACAAAATATTTTGACCTGCTATCTGATAAGACAAAAAATTATATGGGCTTTAGGTGTCGAAGGTTTGCCATGATAATTGAGAATAACGTGATTATAAACAAGTTTATTGAAAATGATGGTGAATATAATGTTAGTTCAGCTGAATATATTTTAGAACAAATCCAATGAATAAGATTAATTTAGAAAATAGAGTAGCAATTGTAACTGGAGGAGCACAAGGCTTTGGGTTAGCAATTACAAAAAGATTTATAGAGTCAGGTGCAAAAGTATTAATATGGGATAAAGATACAGAATATTTGAATAAAGTTGATTTAAAAAATACTCAAAAAATTGAAGTTGATGTTTCAAATTACAAAAGTGTAGAGAGTGCATTTGCTGAAAGTCTTAAGTATGAAAACAAAATTGATATTTTAATAAATAATGCAGGAATAGCTGGACCAAACTTTAAGACATGGGATTATCCACTTGAGGAATGGCAAAAAGTTATAGATATAGATCTAAGTGGAGTATTTTATTGCTGCAAAACTATAGTTCCTCATTTTATCAAAAATAATTATGGACGTATCGTTAATATTTCTTCAATAGCTGGCAAGGAGGGTAATCCTAATGCAATGCCTTATAGTGCAGCAAAAGCAGGAGTTATCGCACTTACTAAATCTTTAGGAAAAGAATTAGCTGAAAATAACATTTCAGTGAATTGTGTTACTCCTGCACCTGCTAAAACGCGTATTTTTGATCAAATTACCCAAGAACATATTGATTATATGTTATCAAAAATTCCTAGAAATAGATTTGTGTTAGTTGAAGAATTAGCTTCTTTAGTTGCATGGATGTCTTCTGAAGAAAATTCTTACACAACAGGCTCAACTTTTGATTTGAGTGGAGGTAGAGCTACTTATTAATTTTTTCTTCTTTGTATTAGAGCGTAGACTGTTACAGCTACTGTAATCATGAGTCCGTTAATAAATTTTACATAAAAACCAGATAACCCTAAAGCAACTATTCCTGATTCTAATGATCCAATAATTAATACTCCAATAAAAGTTCCAAAAATAGTACCTTTACCACCAAAGACTGAAGTACCACCAACAAAGACAGCTGCTAGTGTCGTTAACATTAAACCTTCACCTTGTGTAGGCCAGAAATATAACATTTCATACATTGTAAAGATTCCTGCTAAAGCAGAGAAAAAACCTAATTGAACAAAAGCAATAATTTTTACATTATCAACATTAATTCCCATCATTTGAGCACTTGCTTTGTTGTCACCTACAAAGTGGATGTGATTTCCAAATTTATGGTATCGATAAACCCATTGCATTAATCCAGTTAAAACAATGAACCAAATAAATTGCATTGGAATTTTTCCAAATAATTTTTCAACAAATATCATATGATGCCAGGTTCCATCTGCCACATCGACGATTGCAATACCACTACCTTGGGAAATTACATTAACCAATCCACGCCAAAAAAATAATGTCCCTATAGTAGCTACTATTGAAGGAATACCTATTTTAGTAACGAGTAATCCATTAACCAGACCCGCAAACATTCCAAGAGAAGTTGCAAGTATAAATGCAATGAAAACGTTACCATCAGTTGATGTCATAACCATTCCAAATATTAATGAAGTAATTCCAACTATAGAAGGAAATGATAAATCAATTTCACCAAGCGTAACAACAAACGTTGCTGATATAGCAATGATTCCAAAAAAAGGCATTGATTGCATAAATGCTCTATAAATTGGAAAGCGAGTGAAAACATGTGGTGCACCTAAAAAGTATATTAGAAACAGAACGATTGCGATTATTGTAATACTAATCTCAAGTTTATGTGTTTTTACAAAATAACTATTTAATAAATTACTCATTTAATCTTCCACTTTAATTTTCCCAGATTCATGCAACTGTATCATTTTCTGTACAAGTTCTTCTCTTGATATTTCTTCTTTATTAAACTCTCCTACAACTTCACCCCTATCCAAAATAATAAATCGGTCTGCAGCACCATAGACATGAATTATATTATGATCGATAAAAATTGCTGATTTATTTTCATTTTTTAAACCCTTTACGAAATTCAGGACTTTTTCTGTTTCTTGAATTGATAAGCCCATAGTTGGCTCATCTAATACGATCAAATCAGAATTAAAATATAATGATCTACCAAAAGCAACACCTTGCTTTTCTCCACCAGATAATCCCATTACTTGAGAGTCAACCGTTATAGCCTTTGATGTAAATCCAATATAGTCACGAAGAATTTTCTCTGCTTCTTTTCTCTGTTTTTTTATATCTAAAAAGCCAAATGAATTTGTAATTTCTCTTCCAGCAAATATGTTTCTAAATAATTCTTGTTGATCACACAATGCTCTTTCTTGGTAAACTGCTTCAATTCCCATTTTTCGTGATTGAGCAACTGATTTAATTTGTACTTCTTCATTTTTAAAAAATACTTTTCCTGAGTTTGGACTATGAACTCCAGTTATGACTTTTATAAGTGTTGATTTGCCAGCTCCGTTATCACCTATTAAAGCTACTACTTCACCTTTATTTATTTTGATGTTTACGTCTTTTAAAACTTTTACGTTTCCAAAGTTTTTGTAAATATTTTCTAATTTTAAGAGTTCTTCTGCCATAAAAATAAACCTGCCTTTAAATAAGGCAGGTTTTAATATTTTAATTTATCTTATTTGTACTGCTGCTAATGGAGCAACAGCTTCCACGTTATCAGCTGTTACAAATGCAGCACCAGTATCCATTGCTAATCCAGCCATTCCATATTTTGTGCTTAGGAATAATTGTACAATAGGCATATAACCTTGAATAAATGGTTGCTGATCAATTACTACGTCAATGTAACCAGAATTAATTCCATCAACAATAGGAGCTGATAAGTCAAATCCAGCACCACATACTTCTTCTGTACCATGACCTGCAGCTTTCATGTAAGTAGGTAAACTTGCAGTTAATCCACCATGATCTGTAATTGCCATTTTGATATCAGGATTTGCACTGTAAGTCGCAACGTACATAGGAGTTCCTTGAGATGCATCTGAGTTTACGTTATCAGGAATTTCTTGATACACAACCTCAACACCAGCTGCTTCAACACCAGCTATTGCACCTTTAGTTCTTTCTCCTCTATTTGGCATACTTGCAAGACCCCAAATAAACGCTTTATCTCCAGCTTGAAGCCCACAAACTTCAACAGCTTTTTTACCTAGATTAAATCCAGCATCAAATAAATCTGCACCTGCGTAACCAAAACCTTCAGTTTTATATTCTGATTCAAGATCAGGAAGAGGTGTGTTCATAGTAGTAATTACTATTCCCATTTCTCTAGCCTCTTGAATGATAGGTCTCATTGCAGCATCACCTGGGAAACCATAAATTGCAATTCCATCAGGCTGTAAAGCAACAGCTTCTTTAAATTGCTTAATCATAATTTCTGAATTCCATTGTGACCAGTAATAATCTACGTCACAACCAGTATGTTCTGCTGCAGCTACTGCACCATTGTAAACGATAGTTCCAAATGGTCCACCTTCTGGCCCACCTGGGAAAAAGATAAATTTCTTATCACAGCTGTAATCATTTTTTGCTACTGCTGAAGTAGATACAAAAGCAAAAAATAGAGCAATGACGGCAAAAATTTTTTTCATAATTCCTCCAAATAATTTATGATTTATTTTATAAGTGATTAAATCAATAATACAATTAAATTAAAGTATTATACGTCTTATTACATTCATATTCTTGAACTCCTGGATAGATTAAATGGTCGCACTTAATCAGGAATTTAATTTATTTTTTATATTTATAATATTATCAAAAAGTGGTATTTTTTAATAATGGATGTTGATTTAGGTAAATGGTATAGAGCCAACATAGATAAAAAAGAATTTAAACAATTATGTGTGAAATCTGATTGGCAAGGTTTCAAACACATGATTATTTTTTTCTCTTCTTTGGTTCTTTTCGGTTATTTAGCATATGTTACTTGGGGTACTTGGTGGTCTTTACTATTTTTTTTAATATATGGAAACATTTGGGGATGCAGTGATGCTATTTGGCACGAAACTGGTCATAGAACAGCATTTAAATCTAAATTCTGGAATGACTTCTTTTATTACATAGCCAGCTTTATGGATAACTTTGAGCCGATTAGATGGAGGTATTCACACTACCATCATCATACCTATACTCAATTTAATGATCCTGTAGATTTTGAAATACATGTTAAAAAACCAACTGACCTGATTGTATTTTTCTCTCACTATATTCCATTTTCAGGTTTATTTTTCTTTAAAAATTCTCTTCAATGGGAAACTATAAAACATGCCTTCGGTGTAACTACAGATGTAATGAAAGTTTGTATTCCTGAAAACGAAAGATGGAAATGTAGATTATCCGCTTGGAGTCATCTCTCTATTTGGATCATAAGTATTGCTTCTTCAGTATACTTTCAAAGCTGGCTTCCAGTTCTATATGTTTTATTGCCTAATTTTTATGGAAAAACCCTTGTCATGCTTATGGGCCTTACTCAGCACGCCGGACTTAGAGAAGATAAAAGAGATCATAGGTATACAACCAGAACGGTATATTTAAATCCAGTTTTAAGTTTTTTATATTGGCATATGGAATATCATGTTGAGCACCATATGTTCCCTCAAGTTCCCTCACATAATTTACCTAAACTACATGCTATGATTAAAGATCAATTACCACCTGCCAGAAAAGGTCTTCTAGGCGCTTATAAAGAAATTGTTCCAGCACTCATAAAACAAGCAAAAAATCCAGACTATCAAATTCCATTATCTGTTCCTAGTAACGCTTAAACTTAGTGAAAAAAAACATTATAATTTTAGGCGGTGGTCAAGCCGGAATCTATGCTGCAAGAGAAATTAGAAAAAATGATACAGAATCAAATATTAAAATTTTAGGTGAAGAAAATTTATTACCATACGAAAGACCTCCTTTATCTAAAGATTTTTTGCTAGATAAAAAAAATGAACAAGATCTCTATTTTCATTCTAGCGAAGTACTAAAAAATGAAAATATAGATTTTGAAAATATATTAATTACTAAAGTTGACTTTGAACATAAAAAACTTTTCTCAAAAAATGAAGATGTTTACACTTATGATACTTTACTGATTTCAACAGGTTCCGATAATAAAAGACTTAGCCTAGATAATAATTTAAACGATGATGTTTATTATCTAAGAAACTTAGAAGAAGCCAAAACAATTAAGGAAAAAGTTTTAAATAAAAATAAAATAACTATTATTGGTGGTGGTTTCATTGGTTTAGAAATTGCTTCATCTTTATCTCAACTTCAAAAGAAAGTAACTGTTATCGAAATCAGTAATCAACTTATGGGAAGAATTATACCCAAACAAATTGCTGATTTAGTTCAAAGCACTCATATAGATCATGGAAATAAAATAATATTAAATAAACAGATAGATAAAATAACTAAAAAAAATGATAATTTTGAAATTTTATTAAACGATAATTCTTTAATAGAAACAGATTTTGTAATTGCAGGTATAGGCTCAACTCCGTCTGTAAAGTTATTTGAAAATACAAATTTAAAGCTTGATAACGGTATAGTTACTAATCAATTTTGTGAAACTTCTATTAAAAATGTTTATGCAGCAGGTGATGTATCTAATTTTTATCATCCATTATATGAAAGAAATATGCGACTTGAGTCTTATCAACATGCACAAAATCATGGAATATGTGCTGGAAAAAATATTGCTGGAGTAAAAACAGAATACACTTCAATTCCTTGGATGTGGTCTGATCAATTTAATTTGAATCTTCAACTGACTGGTATTTGTGATGAGTATGATGAAATCATCGAAAGAGGTAATGATATTAATAAAGGTGTTATTTATTTTTTCCTAAAAAATAATAAAATAAGAGGAGCATGTGGTGTTGGAATCATAGGAAAAGTAGGCCGTGACATTAGAATAACTTCTAAATTAACTGAGAAAGATACCATTGTAGATAAACAAATTCTCTCAGATCAAAATCTAAAATTAAATAAACTTATACAAAAATAACAATTTAATTATTTTGTATTTATTTTCATAAAATAGCTATTATATACAAACTATGTCTGAAAAAAATTGGATTGAAGTAGGGTCTACAGATAGTATTGAAGAAGAGGATCTCATCAGATTTGATCATCAAGATAAAACTTTTTGTGTGTATAAGCTAACAGATGGTTTTTATGCTACTGATGGAATTTGTACACACGAGGCGGTACATCTTGAAGATGGTTTGGTTATGGATGATGAAATTGAATGTCCAATGCACCAGGGAATTTTTAATATTAAATCTGGAGAAGCTTTAAGCCCACCAGCGTGTGAGGATTTAAAAACATATCCAGTTAAAGTTGATAATGACAAAATTTTCATTAAGATAGATTAACTATTTTTTTGGAGATTTTATGAGCAGAAAAAAACTTACAGTTTATGATTATTTGCAATGCAAGGGTAAAAGACAACTAAGTGTTATGTTCGTGCATAATGCTGATGAAGCTGCAGCAGCTGAAGAAGCAGGCATTAACATGATTTGTACTTCTCATGATGCTCCACAATTTGGTATTTTCAATTCTTTTGATGAGCTTAAGCGAATTCGCGAGGCTGCACCAACTTGCTTTATGCAATCCGGAGGAGCAGTAAGAGTAGCTTCTGAATACGAAGCAATGAAACTATCACACAAGTATTTAGACATTGGTGCAGATGTTATCTATGGTGGTAATTGGAGTTACAAATGGATTAGAGCATTAAGAGATGAATATGTTCCAATTAATAGTCATGTTGGATTAGTTCCAGGAAATGCTACTTGGATTGGAGGATTTGTTGCACAAGGTAAAACAGCAGATAAAGCCATAAGAATATTAGAACATACTCTTGAGTTACAAGAAGCGGGTGCTATTGGAGTTGAACTCGAAGTAGTTCCACCAAAAGTTGCAGAAGTTATTACAAAAAAAGTTGATATCATGACTCTCTCAATGGGAAGTGGTTCTGGATGTGATGGGCAATATTTATTTGCTAATGATGTACTCGGATATACTCAAGGAAAAATTCCAAGACATGCACGAATTTATAGAGATTTTAAAAAAGAATTTTCAAAACTACAAGCTGAAAGAGTAAATGCATTCAAAGAGTTTCACGATGATACGGTAAACAAAAAATTTAATGATCCTAAAATCACTGTTAATATTGATGAAGGTGAATTTGAAAAATTTTTAAAGCTTTCAGAAAAATTTTGATTAATGTTCGCGGGCGAAGTTGATTTAAAAACTTGGTATAAACCAAAAATAGATAAGAAAACTTTAAAGGAACTTTCTAAGAGATCCGATATTAAAGGTTTATTAGATATATACGTATTTATTGTTGCTTTAATATTAAGTGGATATCTGTGTATTATAAGTTGGGGTAGTTTATGGTCAATACCTGCTCTTTTACTTTATGGAAATATTTTCTATTGTAAAATCATAAGCATTCAACATGAAACAAATCACGAAACATATTTTAAAACAAGAGCGTTAAATAAATTTTTTTATCATATAACTTCTTTACTCGGTGGTTTTGAGGCAGTTAGATGGAAGTGGAGTCATTTTCATCACCATACTTACACCATATTTACACATGAGGAGGTGTATGATTACGAAAATAATAGTCCGAAACCAACAGAACCTGTCAGATTTCTTTTAAATTTTTTACCCCTTGGTCCAATAATTAATATTCAAAAAATAAGACATTTTACGCATTTTGAAATTATTAAACATTCATTTGGGATAATTACTCCTGTTGTAAAAGTTACAGTACCTGAAAAAGAGATAAAAAAAATAATTAATAGTTCAAGATTATATTTAAGTTTTTGGCTACTTGTAATTTTATCCTCAGTTTTGCTTCAATCATGGTTGCCAATTATTATGATAATTTTTCCTCCATTTTATGGCAACACTGTATTAATGATTTGTGCCATGACTCAACACGCAGGACTAGCCGATAATATTAAAGATCATAGAAAAAGTACAAGAACTGTTATTATGAATCCCCTTTTTAGTTTTTTGTATTCAAACATGGAGTATCATATTGAGCACCATATTTTCCCAAAAATCCCATGCCATAATTTAAAAAAATTTCACAAAATAGTTAAAAATCAAATGCCAGAACCTCACAACGGAATAATTTCTGCTTATAGATCAATAATCCCAGCAATATTTAAGCAATCTAAAGATAAAAATTATTATATTGATGTGAAGGTTCCAGATACGACAATTTAGTCTCTTTTTTTTTATTCAAAATATACTATAAATACAACATGGGTAATCAATTAAATGATAGTGATTTTGGTACAAGAGATAAAAGAGGTCATTGGAAACCATTTGGTACAATAAGTATTAACCCACCTAAAGATATATTTTTTAACCCAATAAAATTTTTAAAGTATTTTTTTAAATTTCCTGGAATTTTTTTCCCATGGACTTTTGTCTTTGCAGCAATAACAGTTGCTACATATCTTTTTTTGACTCCTTCTTTAGAGACAATGAAAACTTTTGAAATAGGATGGATATCATATATATTTTTTAGAAATGCAGTTATTATTTTGCTCTGGACAGGCTTCTTTCATTTAAGATTAAAGACACAAGGAACTTCATTTAAATATAATCCGCGACCTTTGGAGAAAAATAACTCAACATTTCTATTTAATGATCAGACTAAAGATAACCTATTCTATACTTTTTGTAGTGCTATTCCATTGTGGACAGCTTATGAAGTAATTACATTTTGGGCATTTGCAAATCAAATAATCCCTTATGTAAGCTGGGAGACGTATCCAATATATTGTTGTTTTATGTTCTTTCTTGTCCCGTTTATAAGAGACGCACATTTTTACTTAACTCATAGATTATTACACTGGGCACCACTTTATAAAATTGCACATAAAGTACACCACCGTAATACGAATACAGGTGCTTGGTCAGGTATGTCTATGCATCCAATAGAGCATATACTCTATTTTTCAGGAATCTTAGTTCATTGGATAATCCCTTCACATCCTCTTGTTGCGATGTATCATGTATTTCATGCTGGTTTAGCACCTACACCTGGACATACAGGATATGAAAAAATGACTTTCAAAAATGGTGTATCAATACCAACAGGTGATTATATGCATTATATTCATCATAAATATTTTGAATGCAATTATTCAGGTGGAAATACTAGTTTCTTAGATAAATTAATGGGTACGTTCCATGATGGATCTGAAGAAGCAACGAAAGAAGTAATGGCTCGTATTAAAGATAAAGCACATTATCTCTAAACTTATCTTCATAAATTTTAAATTTTATTATAATGATCTAAAATATGAGTAAGGTCGAATTATATAAAGATGTAAAAAATAGTTTGGGAGAAGGTATCACGTGGTCTTCAATTGATCAAAGTTTACTTTGGGTAGATATTAAACCAAAATCAGTTTTATTCAGAATTGATTTAGATAACGAAAAATTAGAAACTTTTGATTTACCTGATTTTGTAACAGCAACATCAATAATCTCAAAGAATGAAATTGCTTTAGTCTCAAATAATGGAGTAAATAAATTTAACTTTCAATCTAAAAAATACGAAAGAATAATTAATGTTGAAGATGATATTTTAACAAATAGATCTAATGATGGTGCCTCTGATGCTAGGGGCAGGCTCTGGTTTGGCACTATGCAAAATAATTTTAATCAAGATGGAAGTGCAAAATCTTTAAATGCTAAATCTGGAAGTTTATATTGTCTATCTGACAATAAGGTAAATATTGTTGAAACAAATCTTGGTATACCCAATACATTTATTTGGAGTCCAGATAATACGAAATTTTATTTTGCCGATACAACTGAGGGATCATTACTAGAATACAATTTTAACCTAGATAAAGGTAGTTTGTCAGACAAAAAAAATTTCTTCAATTTTGATAGAGGTGCTCCAGATGGATCAACTATTGATAGCGATGGCTTTATTTGGAATTGTCGTTGGGGTGGTTCATGTGTAGTGAGAATTGATCCTAAAGGAAGAATAGATAAAATCTATGAGCTACCTGTTGAAAATGTAACAAATTGTGTATTTGGAGGAAGTGATCTTAAAACTTTATTTATTACAAGTGCTACAAATTCAGGTAAAAATCAATATGATGGTAGTCTATTTGCATTAAATGTTAATGTGTCTGGACTTGAAGATAATAAATTTAAAATTTGATTTTTTACTTTATTTAGCTAAAACTTTCACACATGAATAAAAAAAATAAATATAGATCTTCTAATTGGTATAATTCTAAATCACATCGAAGAGATACATTTATTCATAGAGGCTGGATGAGAAATCAAGGTCATCCAAATCATTTGTTTGATGGCCGTCCTGTAATTGGAATTTGTAATACATGGTCAGAATTAACTCCTTGTAATGGTCATTTCAGAGAGATAGCTGAGTCTGTTAAAAAAGGTGTTTATGAAGCTGGCGGTTTTCCTCTTGAATTTCCTGTTTTTTCAGCAAGTGAATCCAATTTAAGACCTACAGCTATGTTGTTTAGAAATTTAGCAAGTATGGATGTTGAAGAGGCAATAAGGGGTAATCCTATAGACGGAGTCGTATTATTAATGGGTTGTGATAAAACAACACCTTCATTAATGATGGGAGCTGCAAGCGTAGATCTTCCTACAATAGGTGTTTCAGGTGGCCCAATGCTTAATGGACACCATCAGGGTGAAACAATAGGTTCTGGCACTGGTGTTTGGAAACTTGATGCAGATTTAAACGCTGGTGTAATTACAGAAGAAGATTTTATTAATGCAGAAATTTCAATGAGTAGATCAAAAGGTAATTGTATGACAATGGGTACTGCATCAACAATGGGATCAATGGTGGAAGCATTAGGGATGTCACTACCTGGAAATGCTGCGATACCTGCAGTTGACTCAAGAAGATATGCTTTAGCTCATATGTCTGGAAAAAGAATTGTTGAAATGGTTAAGGAAGATATAACTATGTCAAAAATTGTTACAAAAAAATCATTTGAAAATGCAATCAAGGTCAATGGAGCAATAGGGGGATCTACAAATGCAGTTATCCATCTAGCTGCAATCGCAGGTCGAATGGAAATAGATTTAGATTTAGAAGATTGGAATAAATGTGGAGATGGTATTCCAACATTAGTAAATCTACAACCTTCTGGAAAATACTTAATGGAAGATTTTTATTATGCAGGTGGTGTTCCTGTAGTTATAAAAAGATTAATGGAAAAAAATCTATTAGAAGAAAATGAAATGACTGTTAATGGAAAAACTATATCTGAGAATAATATAAATGCTAAATGTTGGAACAATGATGTTATCAAAGAATTTGAAAATCCTTTAACAAAAAATGGAGGAATTAAAATTCTTAGGGGTAATATTGCTCCAAATGGTGCAATTATTAAACCATCAGCTGCATCACCAGAATTAATGAAACATACTGGAAAAGCGGTAGTTTTTGAAAGTGTAGAAGAATTTCATGAAAAGATTGATGATCCCAATTTAGACGTTGATGAAAATTCAATATTAGTTTTAAAAAATTGTGGGCCAAAGGGTTACCCTGGTATGGCTGAAGTAGGTAATATGCGTCTTCCACAAAAAGTTCTTAAAAAAGGTGTGAGAGATATGATTAGAATATCTGACGCTAGAATGAGTGGTACAGCATACGGTACGGTAATACTTCATACATCTCCAGAAGCTGCAGTTAAAGGTCCTTTAGCAGCAGTTCAAAATGGTGATGAAATAGAAGTAGATGTTGATCAGGGTATAATGAATTTAAAAGTTAATGAAGAAACAATAAAAAATCGTCTAGAAAATTATTCACCTGTTGTTCCAGAAATCACAGGTGGTTATCAAAAAATGTATGTAGAGCATGTTATGCAAGCTGACAAAGGAGCAGATCTTGATTTTCTTATTGGAAAAAGAGGAGCCGAAGTAAAAAGACATAGTCATTAATTAAATATTATTAAAATAGATGAATAACAATTTTAATCCTTTGTCTGCTGAAGAATTAACTTCAAGAATAAATAAAATTCCTAGAGTTAATCTAGCTCAATTACCTACTGTACTTGAATTTGCACCTAATATTTCTAAAGAGTTGGGTATAAATCTTTATATCAAACGAGATGATTGCACTGCATTAGCTTTTGGGGGAAATAAAACAAGGCATTTAGAGTTTATAATGGCTAAAACATTATCTGGAGATTATGACTGTATTTTAACTGGGGCTGCATCTCAATCTAATTTTTGCCGCCAAGCTGTAGCTGCTGCAAATAAACTAAATTTAGATAGTTATTTAGTATTAATGCACGGAATAAAAGGTAACTTAATGCAAGGTAATTTTTTATTATATAATATTCTAGGCGCTAATGTTGATGTTATTGATGGTGAGAATTTAGAAGAAATACCAAAGCATTTAGATATAAAATATAATGAGTTAATAAAAGAAGGTCGAAAACCTCTATTAATTTATGGAGGATTTGGAAAAGAGGATACCACTCTTGCTGGTATAAGTTATGCAAATGCTATGGCTGAAATTGATTTACAAATGAAAGAGCAAAATTTTATGGCAGATCATCTATTTGTTACTGCTGCTAATATGACACAAGCAGGTTGTGAATTAGGAGCTAAGATATTAAATTGGCCAACTCGTATTCAAGGTATTTCTCCTGTTTATTGGGAAATGGATATTAAAAAAGATATAGCGAGAATATGTAATGATGCAGCAAAGATGCTTGATATTAATTTAGAGTTTTCACATAAAATGATTAATCATGACAATAATTATGTAGGTGAAAAATATGGTGCGACTACAGAAGATGGAATAAAAGCAACAAAGCTTTTAGCTAATAAAGAGGGAATTATTTTAGATCCAGTTTATACATCAAAAGGTTTTGCAGCTTTAATTGATTATGTTGAAAAAGGAATCATTAAGAAAGGTGAAAACGTCATTTTTATGTTCACTGGTGGTAGTCCGGCAGTTTTTGCATATAACGATGAAATTGCAAATAATTCTAATCAATAATTTCAAATTTATCTAAATATTTATTTGATAACTTAATACCTAATCCATGTTTATTTTCATCTAATTCGATAAAACCATTTTTTGCTTGAGGTTCGCCATCAAAAATATACCAAAATAATTCATTACCAATTTCTACAGGCCAAAATGGAAAATACTCAACTATTGGAGCGTTTGCTGAACTCATAGAAATATGAAAATTATGAACTTGTCCTGCGTGAGGAATAACTGGTATTTGAAATGCTTCAGCTAAAGCAGAAATTTTATGTGCCTGTGTTATACCACCAACTCTATTCGTATCAAATTGCACAACATCAATTGCTTTTTTTTCTAGTAATTGTCTAAAACCAAAAAGTGTATATTCATGTTCACCACCAGATATAGGAGTTCTACATGAGGCTTTTAGATCTGCATAACCATCAATATCATCAGCAATAACTGGTTCTTCTAACCAACGAAGATTTTCATTATCAATTAATCGCATCATTCTTTTTGCATATTCAAATGTCCATCCCATATATACATCTGCCATAAGATCAACATTATCACCAACAACTGATCGCACTGTTTTGATTAACTCAATATTTTTATGCATACCTTCAGCACCATCAGTGGGACCCCAACCAAGTCTTAATTTCATTGCTTTAAAACCTTGATCAACATAATCCTTAGCTTCTTTTGCAAGACTATCAAGAGGTTGACTATAAAGCTTACTTGCATAACAGGGGAGTTTTGATTTAGTTTTTCCACCTAATAATTTGAATACGGGTTGTTTAGCAGATTTTCCAAGTGCATCCCATATTGCAATATCAACAGCACTAATAGCTGTCATACCTACACCTTTTCTCCCCCAAGCTAGTGTTTGGCGATACATCTTTTGCCATATATGCTCATAATCCCATATACTTTCACCAATAATGGCTGGAGCTAAGTAAGTATCTACAACTGATTTACATGGTTCTGGGGATAATGCTGCATTACCTAAACCTACCAAACCATCACTTGTTTCAATCTCAACAACTAACCAGCTATGAAATTTATATGTTGTCCATCTATCACTTGAAATATTTTCTTGATTCACAATATCTGCAGCATTTGTGCAAAAATTTTCGTGAATTTTTTGAATGGGCCCTGTCCATTTATAGACCTTTGCTTTAACATTTACAATTTTACTCACAAAATAATTATTATACTAATTTAAATCAATTTAAGAGAATTTTTTAATATTAAGATAAGAGTTTAAGTAATAACTTTAAAGATTCTAGCATCGGACTTACATTAGCTTTATTTTTACCCACAATATCAAAAGCTGTTCCATGAGCAGGCGTAGTTATAGGTATTGGCAGACCACCTTGAACTGTAACACCTTTTTCAAATCCAAACGATTTAAGACCTGATTGTATGGCGTCATGATACATTCCAACAAGACAATTATACTCTTTATTTTTATAAGCTTTAATAAATGATGTATCACATGGTAACGGGCCAAAAACTTTGATTTTCATTTTTCTTGCTTTGTTTATTGCAGGAATTATTATTTTTTTCTCTTCATTTCCAAACTCAGCGTGAGGATTTAAAGCTTGAACACCTACTTTTGGATTTTTTAATCCATTTTTTTTTAAATACTTATTAACTAATTTAATTGGTTCAAGAATATTTTTAATAGTGATATTTTTTGCAACATCTTTAAGGGGAATATGTGAAGTTACTCTAGCAGTCCAAAAATTATTTAATACATTAAGTTCACAAACGTAGCTTTTTATTTTAAATTTATTTTTAAAATAATGGAGTTCATCCTTAAATTTCATACCAGCAAGATCTAAACTTGTTTTATTAAACGGAGCAAAATTAATTCCATCTATTTTTTTCTTATTATATAAATCAACCGCTATATCGATAGAATTTAAAACAGAAATTCCTGATTTTATATTTGCTTTTCCAATTGGATATCTTACTTTTCTTTTAGTAATATCAAAGAAAATCTTACTAGTACTTTTAAATTCTATCTGATCAAAATTATTAATAAACTTAATATTTTTTTTATTTTTTTGTTTTGTTAAATGTCCATCAAATACAGATTTTTCTCCAATAATTACAATATTTATTTCTTTTAAAATATTATGAGATAGAATTTTTGAAATTAATTCAGGACCAATTCCAGATGGATCACCTAAAAGAACAGCTATACTTTTTTTATTTCTCATTAAATTCTATAAATCTTCTCTGCATTTTTTAAAAAAATTTTATCATGTTCATTTTGTGAAAAATTTTTTACAATATTAAAGTATGAATCCCAATAATTATCAAAAGTATTAAAAATTTTATCTACAGGAAAATTTGATCCAAACATACACCTATCAATACCAAAAATTTCAATTGTATTAAGAATAAAATATTGAGTAGAAATAATTGTCCAATTAGGATTAAACATCCCTAACCCTGATATTTTACAAACAAAATTTTCATGTTCGGCTAAAGATTGCATCTTTCTCATCCAATATTTTTTATATTCTTCTGTTTGAAAACAAGGTTCACCAGTATGGTTTAAGATAAATTGTACATTTGGGTAACGTTTTGCTAATTTACAAGCATCATCAAACTGATGAGGATATATTTGTATATCAAAAGATAATTTTCTATTGGTCAAATGTCTAAAGTTATCTTGCCATAACTCATCTTTTAAATAATCTTTTTTAGTATGAGAATATTGCGGTTTATCTTTATCAAATGACAAAATTTGTCTAATTCCTCGTAAATTTTTATATTCAAGGTGTTGATCAAGAACTTCGCTGACTTTTTCTTCAGAAAAATCAGCAAATGCAACAATCCCATTTGGGATTTTTAAATTATTATTATCTGAAATATTTTGTAACCATTTTGTTTCTTCTATCGGGTTCATTGCATCATGTTCAGCTTGAACATGTATTGATTTCACGAGATTTTGATTTTTTGCATCATTTAAATAATCATCTAATAAATAACTCTTTTTAATACTTTTAAAACTTCCATAAAAAGCTTCATCCTCATTATCACTTAACCAAGGATAATGTGTTTCTTTAGAATCAAGATCCCATAGATGATGATGTGAATCAACAATAGCTATTTTTTTCATTTATATTTTTTATAGAATTGAATTTTATCTATAAGTTTATAAAATTAATACATATAATTTATTTGAAAAGAGGTATTATGAATTATGCATGGATTCTTGAAATCCGACCAGGATATGAGGAAGAATATAAAAAGAGACATGATGAAATTTGGCCAGAAATGGTTCAAATGCTTAGAGAAGCTGGATTACGAAATTATAATATTTTTAGATATAGATTAAAATTATTTGGATATTTTGAAACTGATGATCTTAAAAAATCCATTAACTTTATATCTAAAAGCGAAATTAATAAAAAATGGTCTAAATATATGGAACCCATAATGAAAGTAGATATTGATCCGAAAACAAATTTTCCATACTTGTTCCCATTACAAATGCATTTAGATTAAAAACAAATAATGAATAAAGTAAAAATTGGAGTTATAGGAGCAGGTTGGTGGGCAACAGAAAATCATATCCCGCATTTAGCAGAAAGAGATGAAGTTGAATTAACAAGTGTATGTAAGCTTGAAGAAGACCAATTAAGTTTTGTAAAGAATAAATTTAATTTTAAACATGCATCTACTGATTTTAAAGAAATGTTAGATTTATCATATTTAGATGGAGTAGTAATTTCTTCACCGCATCATGCACATTATGAGAATGCAAAAGCAGCGCTTGAAAAAAATTGTCATGTAATGATTGAGAAACCTATGACTACAGTTTCTAGAGAAGCTGAAACACTTCTTCAATTAGCAAAAAAAAAGAATAAGCATATTTTAATCCCAAATGGTTTTAATTTTAAAAATTTTATGTCTAAAGCTGAGGAAATTATAATAAATAAAAAAATAGGTGAAATAAAACATGTTGATGCAGCTTTTTCATCATCTTTGACAGATTTATTTCAAGGGATACCATTGAGTGAGTCTAATAATCATACATTCCAACCCCATGCTTCTACATGGTCAGATCCAAATAAAGGAGGAGGATATGGTTGGGGGCAATTGTCACACATGTTTGCAGGTGTTTTAAAGATTACTCATCTTGAACCAGATCAAGTATTCTGTCTATCTGTGCCTTCACCAACAAATGTTGATTATACCAATGCAGTTTCTATGAAATTTTCAAATGGTGCAACTGGTTCTTTTTCCGGAAGTGCATTTGTACCAAAAGATTTTGGAGGTACTTTTTATATTACAGTTCATGGCACACTTGGTGTTTTATATTTAGATATGGAAGTAAAAAGAGAACGGTTATTTGTACGTCTGAATAACGGAGATAACATAAATTATGAAATAGAGGAGGGTGATGGTGCATTTAGTTACGGAACTAAAGAAGCATTGAATACTTTTGTTGATTTATGTCTCAATAAAGATGTAAAAAATCATTCAGATGGAGCACTTGCTTTAAAAACAGTAAGAATATTAGAAGCTATGTATAAATCTATTGAAAGTAAAAAATTACAACAAATTTAAATAAGTAAATTAAAGATCAAATACTTTACCGGGATTCATAATATTATTTGGATCAAAGCTTTTCTTAATTAATTTCATGAGAGGAATATTATCAGGGTGTTGCTTCAGTAAATATTCTTTCTTTTGAAGACCAATACCATGTTCACCTGTAATAGTTCCATCCATCTCTAAAGCTTTATCAATTAATCTATTGCTAAATTCTCTAATATATTTGTATTCATTTTGTTTACTTGGATCGTAGACAATGGATACATGAAAATTTCCATCACCAACATGACCAACCATTGGTGCCTTTAATCCCGTATCTCGAAGTTCTGTTTCTGCAAATTTAATACATTCCACTATGTTTGAAATAGGTACACAAACATCAGTAACATACACTCTGATATTATCACCCTGTGCTTTAACAGAATAATACACGTTATGTCTTGCTTTCCAGATTTTGTTTCTTTCTTCTGTGTTTGCAGCCCATTTAAATTCACTGCCATTATTATTTTTAGAAATTTCTTCCACTACATCAATTGATTCTTTATTTGAAATCTCGCTGCCATGAAATTCATAGAATAGTGTTGGCAAACTTTCTAAATTTTCTAGCTTTGAGTATTTTATACTTATATCCATTTGATCTTTATTTAATAATTCTACTCTTGCAATAGGGACATCATACTGAATGATTTCTTGTGCCGTTAAAACTGCGGAGTCTAGATCAGGGAACTGACAAACAGCACTCATTATGCTCTCTGGTATTGGAGATAATCGAAGATGCACTTCAGTTATTATTCCTAAAGTTCCCTCTGAACCAACAAAAAGGTTAGTAAGATTATACCCTGCAGAGGTTTTTTTGGACCTTGTTCCTGTATTTATAATTTCACCATTGGCCATTACAACGGTTAAACCAAGTACTGTTGTTTTCATAGTTCCATATCTCACAGCCATCGTTCCAGAGGCTGAACAAGCTGCCATACCTCCAAGAGATGCGTTTGCACCAGGATCAATTGGAAAAAAAACTCCTTTATCTTTTAAAGTTTCATTTAGCTCTTCTCTAGATACATTTGCTTGTACTCGACAATCAAAGTCTGCCTCATTAATTGAAATAATTTTGTTAAAATTTTCCATTGAAATTGTAAATCCTTCATCATTTCCAACCACATGACCTTCTAACGATGTACCGGTGCCATACGCAGTTACTGGCACTTTAAATTCATTACAAATTTTTAATATTTTTGAGAGTTCTTCATTGTTTTTTGGAAACAACACTGCCCTAGGTAGAACAGGGTCATAAGCATCTTCACCTTTTGCATGATTATTTCTGACACTTTCTGAAAATGATATTCTTTCTTGTAAAATATCTTTTAAATTGTCCAATAATCCTCTATCCATGAATTAATAATATTAATTATTCAATAAAAGTAAATGAATACCACAGCATTAGAATTAGAAAATATATATGATTTAGCATATAAAGCACTATCAGCCCATGGATGTGATCATTTCAATGCTGATTCTGTAGCAACAACAGTTTCACATGCTGAAAGAGATGGAAGTGTTTCTCATGGATTGTTTCGTATTCCTGGTTATGTAGCTTCGTTAAAAAGTAAAAAAGTAAATGGAGTTTCACGACCTTCAAATACCTATCTTACACAAAACGCAATTCGTGTTGAAGGTGATTATGGATTTGCTCCTGTAGGAATCAAAGTTGGTTTGCCTGAATTGATAAAAACGTCAAATAAACATGGAGTTGGTGTTTTAACTATAACTAATACGCATCACTTTGCAGCCTTATGGCATGAAACTGAAGCATTAGCAGAAAATAATTTAATTGGAATTGCTTGTACTGCATATAAACCAAGTGTGGCTCCAGCTGGTGCAAAGAAACCACTATTTGGAACTAATCCAATATCATTTGCTTGGCCAAGAAAAAATAATACCCCTGTAGTCTACGATATGGCAACTTCAACAATGGCGATGGGAGAAGTTCAGGTTGCAGCACGTGATGGTCACAAAGTTCCATTTGGAACAGGCCTAAATAAAGATGGAGAAAAAACTGATAATCCATCTGAAATAGCAAATGGAGGAGTCCTTTTAACATTTGGCGACTACAAAGGTTCTGCAATAGCAATGATGATTGAGTTATTAGCTGCAGGTCTAGTAGGAGATTTATTTAGTTTTGAAGCTAAAGAAGAAGACAATAATGATGGAGGTCCTGCCAGGGGCGGTGAATTTATTATGGCATTATCTCCAGAGCTTATTGCAGGAAAAAATTGGAATGAACATGCTGAGAAATTTTTTGAACAAATGACATCTTTAGACGGTGTACGTTTACCTGGACAACGAAGACATACTAATAGGCAAGATAAAGGCCCAAGACAAATTAATTCAGAGCTAATAGAAAAGATAAAGAGTCTAATCTAATCCATTTATGGATAATATTAAATTTGATTTTCAAAAACATATTGATGCAGGAAGATGTAATGGAGCTGAATGGATAATAAATCATAAAAATAATATTTATCATGAAGTAATTGGTTACAAAGATTTAGAATTAAAAAATAAGCTCAATAAAAATTCATATTATAGAATTTGGTCAATGACAAAGCCAATTATTGGTTTTGCAGCAATGCAATTAATTGAAAAAAATTTTTTATCTCTTGATGATACTATAGATAAACATTTATCTGATTTTAAAAATTTAAAAAAACTTATTAGTATTGAGAGCAACTTAAAAAATACAACTTCTCTAGAAAGTAAGCCTACTGTTAGACAACTTTTACAACATACAGCAGGCTTTACATATAACAATTGTGATAATTTTTTAGCTCAAGAATATGAGGATAGACATTTATTTCATTCTGCATCTTCAAGTATGGAGGAAGAGATTAGTAAAATTTCTGAATTACCTCTGTTATATGAACCTGGTTCAAAATGGCATTATTCTATATCTATAGATATTTTAGCCAGAATTATAGAAGTTGTAACAAAAGATAAAATTTTTGATGTTTTAAACGAAAATATTTTTTTACCTTTAGAAATGAATAATACAAATTTTTATATTGATGAAAATAGTAATAGTAAATTAGTTGAAACATTTGAATATAACAGCGATAAATTAAAACTAACAAATTTAAATTACGATAAAAGAAAGTTAATATTATACGGGTATCCAACAAATAATAAAAATTATTCCAGAGGAGGTCATGGTTTGTTTTCTACAGCTGAAGATTATGAAAAATTTTCTACAATGCTTATCGATGGTAAAAATAAAAATGGAAAAAAGCTTATTAATTCTCAAAGTTTAGAATTAATGCGAAATAATTCTTTAAATAAAGAGTTATTTCCAATTGAAATTACATCAATTAATACAAATAAAGATGAAGATTACGAAAATGATCTAGATGGATATGGTTGGAGTTTAGGATTTAGAGTGTTAATGAATAATACCTCACAAAATAAGTTTGGTCCAGTTGGAGAATTTGGATGGTCAGGCTATGCCGCTACTTATTTTTTGGTAGATCCAAAAAATAATTTGTCAGCTGTTTTAATGATGCAAATTTTAGATGCAGATAAGAATATTAAAAAAGATTTTTACAATAATATCTTTAAAAATCTTTAATGAACATGAGATCAAATCCCTATACCTATGGTATAATTTTAACTCTTCTAACTTATTTATCTTTTGGTATTTTAGATACAATTCAAAAAACAGCAGTTCAATATCACTCTGTTTTTGTATTATTATTTGTAAAATTTACTTTCTGTTTTATTTTTTCTTTTTTTATTGCAAAAAAAAATAAAGTTAAAAAATTTTATCTTTCAAATAATTACAAGATACAAATAACTAGATGTATTTTATCTGTATGTGAATCTTGTTTTTTTGTATTGTCTTTTAGGTACTTAGCTCTGGCAGATGCTCACACAATAGGATCTTTAGCACCTGTTCTGGTTTTAGTTTTTTCTTATTTTATTTTAAAAGAAAAAATAAATGTAGCCACTTGGTTAGCAATTTGTGTAAGTTTTTGTGGAGTTATTCTAATTATGCGACCTGGACTAACTATATTTAATCCATATCTAATTATCCCATTATGTGCTGCTTTTTTCTATTCACTATTTCAAATAGCAACAAGATTAAATGCTAAGTATGATGATAATGAAACTATGTTATTCTACAATGGCCTTATAGGTGCTATCATTACATTTGTACTATCACTTTTTTTCTGGCAACCTCTACATTCATTTTCTTTTATCTTTTTTATTTTTTTGGGTATTTTTTTTTGTACTGGGTTATTTTTACAAATTAAAGCATTGAGTATAACGCCAGCAAGTATTTTAGCGCCTTATAATTATACTATAATTGTTTGGGGAATAATTTTTGGCTTATTAGTGTATGGAGAAATCCCAGATATATTTACAATAATAGGAGCAATCATTATTGTTTCTTCAGGAATATTTATATTTAGATATTCTTACAAGTAGTTTTAATTTCTTTGTATCAATTAAAAAATTAATGTTATAAATTTACTCTATGTTTATTGGAATTGATCTTGGAACTTCATCAATCAAAATGATTTTAATAGATCAAAATCAAAGCATCCTTGCATCTGCTAATTCAAGTCTTACTGTACAATCCCCTAAAGATGGTTTTAGTGAACAAAATCCACAAGAATGGATTGACTCAACAATGGAATGCTTGGAGGCTTTAAAGTCACAAAAACCAAAAGAATTTTCACAGACTATTTCAATAGGAATATCCGGTCATATGCATGGAGCTACGTTAATAGATAAGGATGGAAATGTTATTAGACCATGTATTCTTTGGAACGATACAAGATCA
>CACBPV010000005.1 GCA_902541215.1 uncultured Alphaproteobacteria bacterium
ACAAGAGTTACCAACTTCTCCATAATTTTTATAAAGATATTGCTGCTAAAAGTAATAGAGCAACAATATTTGTAATTTTAATCATAGGATTAACAGCAGGGCCAGCAGTATCTTTGTAAGGATCACCAACTGTATCTCCTGTAACAGCAGCCTTATGTGCTTCACTACCTTTTCCACCATGATTACCATCTTCTATATATTTTTTTGCATTGTCCCATGCTCCTCCACCTGCAGTCATACTTATCGCAACAAATAAACCTGTTATAATAACTCCAAGCAATAGTGCTCCAAGACAAGATAATGCTGCCGACTGACCTGCTATAAATAAAATAACAAAATAAACCACAATTGGTGACAGAACAGGAAGCATTGAAGGGATAATCATTTCTTTGATAGCAGATTTAGTAAGGATATCAACGCATGTACCATATTCAGGCTTACCTTTACCTTCCATTATTCCAGGTATTTCCTTAAATTGCCTTCTTACTTCTAATACAACTGATCCAGCTGCTCTGCCAACAGCAGTCATACTTAAAGCACCAAATAGAAAAGGTAATAAACCACCAAGTAATAAGCCAACTACAACATATGGGTTAGATAAATCAAATGATACTTCAATTCCATACAATGGGCTACTTGAGTCTTTAGCGAAATGATCAAGATCTTCAGTGTAGGCAGCAAACAATACTAATGCCCCTAGCCCGGCGGAACCAATTGCATAACCTTTAGTTACAGCTTTAGTTGTGTTTCCAACTGCATCAAGTGCGTCTGTAGTTTTTCTAACATTTTCATCTAAATTAGACATTTCAGCTATACCACCTGCATTGTCTGTGACAGGTCCATAAGCATCAAGGGCAACTACCATTCCTGCAAGAGCTAACATAGTAGTTACTGCAATTGCGATACCAAATAAACCAGCTAATGAATAAGTTGAGATAATGCCTGCAACAATTATTAATGCTGGCAATGCTGTAGCTTCTAAACTAATTGCTAGTCCTTGAATGACGTTTGTTCCATGACCAGTTGTAGATGATTGAGCAATACTCTGAACAGGTCTATAATTAGTGCCTGTATAATATTCAGTAACCCAGATAATTAGCCCAGTAATTATTAATCCAAGCAAACCACATATAAAAAGAGACATGCCAGTAAACTGTGTAGATGAACCTTCCACAACAAGAACTTCATTTAATCCAACTATATAATCAGTAACAAAATATAATAATACAGCAGATAAAATTGCTGATACAGCAAAGCCTCTATATAATGCTGCCATAATATTGTTATTCTTACCTAATCTGACAAAATAAGTTCCAATAATACTTGTTAGAGCGCAAACACCTGCGATAGCCAGAGGAAATATCATCATTGTATAGGAGTTATCTATAAAAAATATGGATGCTAAAACCATTGTTGCAACGACTGTAACAACATATGTTTCAAAAAGATCTGCAGCCATTCCTGCACAATCTCCAACGTTATCTCCAACATTATCTGCAATAACAGCAGGATTTCTTGGGTCATCCTCTGGAATTCCAGCTTCTACTTTGCCTACTAAATCCGCACCAACATCAGCTCCTTTTGTGAAAATACCTCCACCTAGTCTAGCAAAAATTGAAATTAATGAAGCACCAAACCCAAGAGAGACTAAAGGAGCAACAATTTCTCTACCCGGAAATGAACCAGAGTTGTGTAACACAAAATAGAATATTGCAATTGAAAGAAGTGCAAATCCTGCAACTAACATACCGGTAACTGCGCCGGCTTTAAATGATACAGATAAACCTTCTGCAAGACTTTTGCTTGCAGCATGGGTTGTACGAACATTTGATCTTACAGATATATTCATACCTACATAGCCTGCAGCGCCAGAAAAAAATGCCCCAATTAAAAATCCAATACCTGATGCTAAATCAAAAACTATCCATATAAGAGCAAAAATAACAACACCTACTATAGCGATAGTCATATACTGTCTATTTAGATAAGCTCTGGCACCTTCTTGAATAGCACTGGCAATTTCTTGCATTTTATCATTTCCAGAACCAAGTGATAAAATTTGCCTAGATGTTACTAGACCATATAGTACGGCTGCTAGACCGCATAAAACAATTAATATCTGCAGTGTTGTCATTGAAAACTCCTTAAAATTTTGGGTGATATGTCAGAAACTATAGAAAAAATCAAGTTTTTAGGAGAAATGATCAAATTTATTGATGTTCTTCATATCTAAATATGAATCGAAATGAATTCCTTTTTCACTGATTATTTTTCCTATAAGCGTAATTTTAATGTTATTTTTACTAGCAATATTAAAAATTCTATTTCTATTTTTTTGACTTGATATAATTATCAACTCATAATCATCACCAGCATTTAAAAGGTTTTCTATTCTAAAATTATTTTTAAAATTGAGAATTTTTTTTGTCTTAACACTTAACGGAGTTTTATTTACATTAATTAATGCGCCATATTTATTATTTAACATGTCGGTTAAATCTCCAATTAAACCATCAGAAATATCCTTCATAGAATTAACTTGATTTGCAATCAGCGGTCCAAGTTTACAAGGTATGGGGTATAAATATTTATTGATAAAATATTGATTTAACTTTGTGTTTGATGAAATTTTTTTTTTTAAAATTTCTAAACCAATCTTTGACTCACCAATATTTCCAGTTACTAAAATATCATCGTGTAAATTAAATTTATTTTGAAATATCTCTAATTTATTTTTTATAAATCCAAAAAAAGTTGAAGAAACAATAAGTTTATTTGATTTTGATAAATCCCCACCTAAAAGATAAAATCCATATTTATGTTGTATTTTCTTTAATTCATTTGAAAATGAATTTAACCAATTTTCATTAATATAATTTGGTAAATGTAAATTCAAAAGATAAGAATGAGGTATAGCTCCCATTGCAAAAATGTCTGATAAATTTACTGTTGTAATTTTTTGAGCTATTGATTTGGGGTCATCATCAGAGAAAAAATCAATATCCTCAGAGATATTATCAGTCGTAACAGTAAGTTTATAATTTTTATTTTTTAATTCTAAATAAGCTCCATCATTTTCAAAATTAAATGTTCCTTTTTTTTTAAAATTTAATTTTTTAAAATATTTATTAATTATTAATTTTTCAGATAAATTATTTTTTATTAATTTCATCTTTATCTATATATTTTTGAATTATAGCATTAATTAACTTAGTTTCTTTTTTAGAAACAAAACTTTTACTTATATTCAAATAGTCATTAAGGACAATTTTAAATTTATTTTTATCAGTAATTTTTAATTCAGTAATAATAGCAAACATTATTGATTTTAATATATTATCCCATTTTTCAAATTTTCGATTAATAACAATAAAGTTATTCAAATCTTCAATTATATTTTTTTTATCAATATTATTTTTAAGACTAGTAAAAAGTTTATTTAAAAAATTTTTATTAAATTTAAGCTTAAATTCTTTTTTTTCATCAATTATAGCAATATTAGTATCATAAAAATGCTTTTGAAAATCTTCGATACCTTCTGGAGAATCTGCATTTAAGAATTCATTCTGAAAAATATATTGAACAAATGCAAGTCTTGTTTGTGACCTGGTGTAATTTTGCATTTTTATTTCAATAACTGTATGCAGGCTAAAGCAGCTTCTTGACCTTTATTTTTTTGATTAACGTCACTTCTGATTTTTGCTTGCTCTAAATCGTAACACGTTAAAATACCAAATCCAATTGGAATATTAAAATCAACAGATAGATCCATAATTTTTCTAGAAGTTTCATTAGCAATAACTTCAAAATGATATGTGTCTCCTTTAATGATACATCCTAAAGAAATAAATCCATCAAAATTATCAATATTTTTTTTAATTAAATAGGGAATTTCAAAACAACCCGGCGCATTAATAACTTCATATTCATAACCGTTTTCTTTAAGAGTATTGCTTGCACCCAATTCAAGATTTCTTGATATTTCTCTATAATAATTTGCTGAAACTATTAGAATTTTATTATTCATATTTTTCGCTGATCAATTATTTCAATATTAAATCCATCCAACGCAATAATTCTTTTCTTAGTGTTTGTTAATAATATAATTTTATTTATTTGAAGTAATGATAAAATCTGAGCACCAACACCATATTCTCTAAGTTCTAATTTGTTTTTTGATCTTTTTCTTTTATTGAAAGTTTTGAGTATATTTGGTGACATATCACTATTTATTAAAACTATAGCTCCAGATCCGTTATTCTCAATTAGCTGAAAAGCAGACTTAATCTCACTTCCAAAAATATTTTTTTCTTCAAATATATCCTTAGTGACATTCAATCTGTGCATTCTTACAAACATAGGTTGGTTATCATCATTTAGGTTTTTTACTAGTGCGTAGTGCTTTTCTCCAGAAATAGTATTTTGAAAAACTTTTAAAGTAAATTGTGAACCCATCTCACTTTCAAATGGTCTTTCGGAGATCTGTTCGACAATTTTAGTTTTTTTAAGTCTAAATTTAATTAAGTCACTAACCGTTCCTACTTTCAAATTATGTAATTTTGCAAACTTAATAATTTCTGGTAACCTCGCCATAGAGCCATCTTCGCTCATAATTTCACAAATAACACCAGAAGGATTTAAATCTGCAAGTTTTGAAATATCAACTGCTGCTTCTGTATGACCAGCTCGTACTAATACGCCTCCATCCCAAGCCATAAGAGGAAAAACGTGCCCAGGATAAACAAGATCGTTTTTGTTTCTATTATTATTTACAGCTACTGATATAGTATGGGCTCTATCAGCTGCAGATATTCCAGTTGTCACTCCTTCTTTTGCCTCAATAGAAACAGTAAATGCAGTTAAATCATTTTTTATATTACTTGGATTCATTAAGGGAAGTTCCAATTCTTCTATTCTTTCCTTAGTTAAAGCTAAACAAATTAATCCTCTTCCATGTTTTGCCATAAAATTAATAGCTTGTGGGTTAGCATATTGAGCGGGAATGATTAGATCACCTTCATTTTCTCTATCAGGATCATCAACAAGAATATACATTTTCCCATTTCTTGCATCTTCAATAATATCTTCAATAGAAGATAGATACTCTTCAATATTATCTTTATTCATTATTAAGAATAAAACGTGCAAGATAATCAAATTCAATATTTACTTGATCACTTTTATTTAAATATTTTAAATTAGTATGATTAAATGTATGGTCTATTACAGAAATCATAAATGTATTATTTTCTACTTTTGCTACTGTTAAAGAAATGCCATTTATTGAAATAGATCCCTTTTCAACAATAAACCTATTATTTTTATTAAATTTTTTTTTAAAATGATATTCCCAACTATTTTCAAGTTCTAAAATTTCACTGACAATAGTTGTGGTGTCAACATGTCCATAAACAAAGTGACCACTGATTTCATCACCTATCTGAAGAGATTTTTCTAAATTAATTTTTTCATTTTTTAAAATAGAATTAGCTAGATTTGTTCTTTGCAAAGTTTCTTCTCCAATGTTCACATCAAAGATAAATGAATTGTTGTTTGATGGAGTTATATTTTTTGCTGTAAGACAAACTCCATTACAAGAAATTGAAGAACCTTCCTTACAATTACTCAAATCAAGATCTGTAGATATTTGGTAAAGTCCCACATCTTTGTTTTTTATTGTTCCTAAATCTTGAATAATACCTGTAAACATTAATTCACCTGATAGTTTGTATATATGTCGTCTTTGAATTTTTTTCTTTCAATTAAAGATAAATTTAATTGACTAAGTTTTTTTCCAACAATTGCTGGCTTACCATGTTTTCCTATAATAATTTTGGATTTAAATAAATGAATTTCATCTACTAAATTTTTATTTAACAATTCTGTAAAAAAAATACCTCCTGCTTCAACTAATAAATCTGATATTTTTAATGAGTATATTTTAGTAAAAATATTTTTTAAATTTAGTTTTTTATTTTTATTTAATTTACAAAAAATAATTTCACATCCTAATTTAATTAAATTTTCAGATTTTTTATTTTTTTTAGAAGTAAAGATAATAATTCTTTTTTTAGATATATCTTTTAATATTTTTGATTTCATTGGTATTTTTAGATTATTATCAATTATTATAACTGGAATATGTTGCTCTAAAGTTTTTTTTAATCTTATAGTTAATCTTGGATCATCTTTTAATACGGTTTTTGAAGTAGTTAAAATAGCTTGACTCATTGATCTTAACTTATGAGCATATTCTCTACTTGATTTATTAGATATCCATTTACTTTTATAATCATGCCATGCAATTTTTTCATCTGTAGAAGTTGCAATTTTGACTTTTGTAAATGGTTTTTTCTTTAAAACACTTTTAAAAAAAAATTTATTTAAATAATATGTTCTATTCTTTTCTAAACCTACATTTACAATAACATTATTTTTTTTTAACTTTTTAATACTTTTATAATTAGTTCTAACATCTGGATCAGCCGCAGATATAAATATTTCTTTAATTCCTGATCTTAATATTTGATCTGTGCATGATCCATCTTTTGAACTATGAAAACATGGTTCTAAAGTAACATACATTGAAGCTCCTTTAGCTTTACGTCCAGCTTTAGCTAGAGCTATTTCTTCTGCATGAGGCCTTCCAGATTTATTCGTTACAGCTTTAGAAATTATTTTTGAATTTTTTGCAATTACACACCCCACTGTTGGATTAGGGAAAGTTTTTCCAAATTTTTTTTTAGCAATATCATGCGCTAAATTAATCATCTTTACATTTTGTTGAGACACTAAAAATTATTTATCTTCTAAATTACCTAAGAAATCTTCAAAATCTTTTGCTTCTCTAAAATTTTTGTAAACAGATGCAAATCTGACGTATGCTACCTGATCTAAATGCATTAAAGCTTCCATAATGTACTGACCAATAATATTAGATTTTATATCAGTTTCACCTGAGTTTTCTAATTTTCTTACAATAGCATTTACAATTTTTTCAATTTTTTCATTATCAACATTTCTTTTTCTTAAAGCCAATGAAAGAGATCTATACATTTTATCTCTATCAAAATTTTCTTTTTGACCGTTACTTTTCATTACGACCAAATCTCTTAGCTGAATTCTCTCAAAAGTTGTAAATCTAGATCCGCAAGCATCACAAACTCTTCTTCTTCTTATTGCTGTATTATCTTCTGTAGGTCTTGAATCTTTTACTTGTGTATCTTCATTACTACAGAAGGGGCATCTCATTTAAAATGCCTCACTATAAATTGGATATTTTTTGCAAAGCTCAATTACATCTTTTCTTGTTTTATTAAAAACTACATTTCTCTCATTTTCTTCAAGTAAAAGACTATCCAAAATATCAGCAATCATATTTCCGACTTGTTCAAAATCTTTCTGATTAAAACCTCTGGTCGTAGCAGCTGCTGTACCAAATCTAAGTCCACTAGTTATTTTTGGTGGATTAGGATCATATGGAATTGCATTTTTGTTACATGCCAATCCAACTTCTTCTAAAATTTTTTCAGCTTTATCACCAGTTAAACCTTTTGGTGTCAAGTCTAACCAAACTATATGTGAATCTGTGCCCCCTGTAACAATTCTAAATCCTCTATCAACTAAAGTTTTAGCCATAACTTTAGCACTAGCAATTACATTTTTAATATATTCTTCGAATTCGGGCTTAAGTGCTTCACCAAAGCAAACAGCTCTAGCTGCAATTACATGCATTAGTGGACCACCTTGTAATCCAGGGAAAACAGCAGAATTAATTTTTTTGTATAAATCTTCATGATTAGTTAAAATCATTGCACTTCTTGCACCTCTTAAAGTTTTGTGAGTTGTTGAAGTTACTACATGGGCATGCTCAATCGGGTTTGGATATTGTTTACCAGCAACCAAACCAGAATAGTGAGCCATATCAACTAAAAAATATGCTCCTACTTTATCGGCTATTTCTCTAAATTTTTTCCAATCTATTGTTCTAGGATAAGCGGAAGCTCCCGCTATTATCATTTTTGGTTTATGCTCTAAAGCTAAAGCTTCAACTTCATCATAATCAATTAAATCTTTATCATTGCCATCTTTTTTTACACCGTATTGAACAGCATTAAACCATTTACCAGATAGATTAGGTTTTGCTCCATGAGTTAAGTGACCACCTGATGCAAGAGACATCCCTAAAATAGTATCATGCGGTTGAAGTAACGCTAGAAAGACCGCTTGGTTTGCTTGTGCTCCACTATGTGGTTGTAGATTTGCAAATTTACAATTAAAAAGTTTTTTAACTCTTTCTAAAGCAATCTCTTCAGCTTGATCAACAAATTCACACCCACCATAATATCGTTTACCAGGATAACCTTCTGCATATTTATTTGTCATAACAGAACCTTGAGCATTTAAAATTGATCTTGAAGCGATATTTTCAGATGCTATCAACTCTATTTGGTTTTGCTGTCTTTCTAGTTCACGGCTTAACGTTCCATAAACCTCTGGGTCTGCTTCTTTTATTCCTTTAGTAAACAAATCTGAAATCATAGTTTTTTAATCCTTCTTTTATGTCGTCCTGACTCAAACTTTGTAGAAAGAAAAGCCTGAACACTTTTTTTTGCCTCGCTAGTATTTATAAACCTTCCTGGTAAAACAAGTACATTAGCATCATTGTGCTTTCTTATCAATCTTGCTATTTTTGAATTATTAGCAAGACCAGCTCTAATTCCTTTTTTTCTATTAGCTGCAATACTCATACCAACACCAGTTCCACAAATCAGAATACCAACGTTTTTCTTGTTCTTAAGAACTTCTCTGGTTAATTTGTGTGCAAAATCAGGATAGTCAACACTTTCATCTGTCTTTGTTCCTAAATCATTAATTTTTGGAAAGTTCTTTAACAATTTGGATTTGAGGTCAAATCCAGCATGATCTGAAGCTATATATATATTCTTATTTTGCATAATAATTTTTGTAGTTATTTACATCAAAATGATGATATTGCCTAATATTGTATGAAAGAAAATAATTGGTTTGATCCATTTTATATTCAAAGTCATTTAAATGAAGAAGAAAGTAATATTCAGAAAAATGTAAGAGATTTTTGTAATAATGAGCTTAAACCTACAGTAGTTGAAAAAAACAGAAAAAATGAATTTAATAAAGAACTCTATCCAAAATTTGGATCACTTGGAGTTTTAGGACAAACAGTTAAAACACATGGTGGGTCTGGTACATCAAATTTAGCGTATGGACTTGTAGCATATGAATTTGAAAAAATAGATAGCAGCTATAGATCTTCAATATCTGTTCAATCTTCTCTTGTAATACATCCAATAAATGAATTTGGATCTCAGGAACAAAAAGATAAATACCTTCCTCCATTAATTAAAGGAGAAAAAATTGGTTGCTTTGGTTTAACAGAAAGCGAAGCTGGTTCTGATCCTACTTCAATGAAAACTTCATTTAAAAAAACTAAAGATGGATATATTATAAATGGATCTAAAAACTGGATTACGAATGCTCCAATTGCTGATATATTTATTATTTGGGCTATTGAAGAAAACAAAGACCATAAAAGTATAAAAGGTTTTATAATTGAAAAAAATACTGAAGGATTAAATACTTCAACAATAGAAAATAAAACAAGCTTAAAAATTAGTCCAACTGGTCAAATAATTTTAAACAATGTTTTTGTTCCAAATAATTTGTGTTTGGAAAATACCGAAGGATGGAAATCAGTTTTCAGTTGTCTCAATAAAGCAAGATTTGGAATTAGCTGGGGTGTATTAGGTTCAGCCTCTGAATGTTGGTTAATTGCAAAAGACTATGTAGAAAATAGAATTATGTTTAAAAAACCTTTAGCATCAAATCAATTAATTCAAAAAAAATTATCTGAGATGCAAATAGAGATAAATTTAGGATTAGCATCATGTCTTTTAAGTTCTAAAGCTCTAGATGATGGAAAGGATATCATTAATGCAATTAGTATATTAAAAAAAAATAACTGTAAAAAATCTTTAGATATAATTAGAAATGCCCGTGATATGCTTGGCGCAAATGGGTTATTAGAAGAATATCATATCATGAGACATTTGGTTAACTTAGAAACAGTTAAAACTTACGAGGGTGCAGAAGATATTCATTCACTTATTTTAGGGAAAAATCAGACAGGAATTTCTAGTTTTTAATAATTATTTTATTATTTATATCATTTGAAATTGATAGATTTTCTATTTTTGTATAATTCTATTAATAAATTAATTAATTTATTCATATAATCTCGGGAGGACATATGAAAAAAAACTTTAAAAGACGTGACTTCCTAAAAAAAGCAGGAATTGGTGCAGCAGCTGCAACAGCCGTTTCATCTTTCCCAGCTCCAGCTATTGCAGCTGATAGAATAGAAGTCAACTGCGTTGCTACTTGGGGTAGAGGCTATCCTGGACTAGGTACAGGAGCTGAAGCTGTTTCTCAAAGAATATCAGACTTAAGTGATGGTCGTATTGTTGTAAATCACTTTGCTGGTGGAGAAAGAGTAGGACCATTAGATGTATTCACAGAAGTTACATCTGGAAATGCCCAAATGTATAATAGTGCTGACTACTATTGGATTGGACAACATCCAGGTTGGGGTTTCTTTGCAGCAGTTCCTTTTGGAATGATAGCAACTGAAATCAACGGATGGATACGACATGGTGGCGGACAAGAACTTTGGGATGAACTTGGTGATGAATTTGGTTTGAAAAACTTTATGGCTGGAAACTCTGGTGTTCAAATGGGTGGATGGTTTAATAAAGAAATTAATTCTCCAGATGATTTCAAAGGTCTTAAAATGAGAATTCCTGGATTAGGTGGAATGATGATGTCTAAACTTGGTTTATCTGTTGTAGGTGTGCCAGGTGGACAAATATATGAAAACTTAATCAATGGAACCATCGATGCAACAGAATGGGTAGGACCATGGAATGATGAAAGATCAAGATTCTATGAAGCCGCAAAGTATTATTACTGGCCTGGATGTCATGAACCAGGAACATTAATAACACTAGGTTGTAATAAATCTTGGTTAACAAGTTTAAGCAAAACAGATCAAATGATTATTGAGCATGCTTCAACAGTTCAAAACGAAAGAATGTTGACTGAATATAATGCAAATAATGGAGCTGCATTGCAGAGACTTGTTAATGATCATGGTGTAGAGCTAAGAGAATTCAACGAAGATGTTATCGACGCAATGGGTGAAGCAGCAGAACAACTGTATGAAGAACTTGCTGAAGGTAATGAATTAACCGGAAGAATTCTTGCAAGCTTTAGAAAATCAAGAAGTGAAATAAGTGGTTGGCTAGAAAAAGCTGACTCAGCTTTCTTTACTCAAAGAAATAGAGTACTTGAAGGTTAAATTTTAATTCATGTGGGGAGTTTACTCCCCACTTTTTTTTATGAATATTTCAAATATTTCTAAATTTTTTTCAATTTGTTTAATCTTAATAGTATTTGCATTTATAATTAATAATTATTTAACTTTCGCAGGTGATTGGCCTGGAGCGTTTACAATATATAATTCAGCAAATATATATTCATCGTTTCAATTTTTTCTTTATTTATTGGCAATTATTTTTCCATTAATATTTATTTATTATAACCAAAAATTGGATAATTTGACTCTTGCCAATAACCTTGAAAGAGTTAATGATTTTATAATTAGATTTGGTTTTTGGTCAGTATTAATAATAGGAATAATTGACGCCATAATTTCTTTTCTAATAATTGAAGGTTTCCTTGAACAAATGATTGGAAAAAGTTGGAACATAAAATTTTCAAATAATTCTTTTCGAGCCCCATATGTTCATTTTCCACTATTATTTGTATCATTAATTTTTGCATATTACTTCAGAGCTCTAAATTTCTACTGGTTAGCATTTCTTGTTGTAATAGCAGAATTTCAAATTGTTATTTTAAGATTTGTTTTTTCATATGAACAAACTTTAATGAGTGATCTTGTGAGATTTTGGTATGGAAGCTTATTTTTATTTGGAAGTTATTATACTTTAATTAAAGATGGTCATGTTAGAGTTGATGTTTTGTATACTAATTTTAGTGAAAAAAATAAAGCAAGAGTAAATCTTTTTGGAAGTTTGTTATTAGGTATTCCACTTTGTTTAACTGTGTTCTTTCTTGGGATGTACTGCAAACAATGTGTTTTAAACCAACCAATAATGAATTTTGAAACATCTCAAAGTACTCAAGGAATGAATATAAAATATTTAATGGCGGGTTTTTTAATAATATTTGCTCTTACAATGTTAATACAATTTATAATCTATTCATTGAGAAGTTTAGAAGTAATTAGAAAGAATTAATAATGGAATTATTTTTTCTTTTTTTATTAATATTTTTAATGGCATTTGCACTTGCTTCTGGATATCCATTAGCATTCGCTCTTCCTGGTTCCGCTATAATATCAATATTTTTAGCTGGTTTAGCAGGATATTTAATTGAAGGTAATCCAAACGAATATTTTATATCTGATGGTCCTTTTCAATGGCTTAATGCAGGAATAACAAATTTCCGAGGAGTATATTGGGAGGTAGAAAGAGATACATTGATAGCAATACCTCTTTTTATTTTTATGGGAATAATGCTTGAAAAATCAAAAATTGCAGAAGACCTATTGATCAGTATGGGGCAATTATTTGGACCTATTCCGGGAGGATTAGGTATTTCTGTAATATTTGTTGGTGCATTATTAGCTGCTACGACAGGCATTGTAGGGGCTACGGTAGTTGCGATGGGTTTAATTTCTTTACCAGCAATGATGAAAAATAATTATAATAAATCACTTGCGTCTGGAATTGTTTGTTCTTCTGGTACACTTGGTCAAATAATTCCACCTTCAATTGTCCTTATTATTTTGTCAGATCAATTAGCATCTGCTTCAGATGCGGCAGATAATATGAGAATAGAAAATTATAAAAACGTAACTGGTTCTACAAATATACCAAGTCAATTTAGTGTAGATTCAGTCAGTGCTGGGAATATGTTTTTAGGAGCTTTCTTACCTGGTTTAGTTCTTGTTGGTCTGTACATGTTATATGTTTTACTGATTGGAATATTTAAAAAAGAAGCAGTACCTCCAGTAGAATATGAAGGAAATTATGACAGAGATTTCTTTAGGAGAGTTTTTCTATCGCTTGTCCCACCATTAGCATTAATTTTTGTAGTATTAGGTTCAATATTACTTGGTATAGCAACAGTAAATCAAGCAGGTGCCATAGGTGCTGTGGGTGCAGGTGTGATGGGTGGTTATAGATTGTATGATAAAAAAAACAAATATACACCAGCTTTAATAACTATAATTTCATTAATAGTAATAACCTTTATTGTAATAAATTTTCAACTTAATGTTAAAAATATTTCATCAACATCAGAAGTGGTAGCATTAGTAATTGCAATATTTGCAGTTATATTTTTACTTGTTGGTGTTGTTTGGAGTTTTTGGAGAACATTTAAAATAAATAATGTTTTAAAAAACGTAATGATTGAAACAAGTTTAACTACTTCAATGGTTTTTATAATTCTGATTGGGGCTGCAATGTTAACAGCAGCGTTTAGAGGTTTTGGAGGTGAAGAAATAGTTAAGGATTTTCTCACTAGTCTTCCTGGAGGTTTTTGGACACAATTTATAGTTGTAATGGCAGTTATATTTGTACTCGGTTTTTTTTTAGATTTCATAGAAATTGCTATTGTTGTTGTTCCTATAGTTGCACCGATACTGTTAGCTGAAACATCAGCAAATGTTACCGCAGTTTGGTTGGGTGTAATGATTGGTGTAAATATGCAAACTTCATTTTTAACTCCACCATTTGGATTTTCACTATTTTATCTTAGAGGAGTAGCACCAAAATCAATAAAAACGACTGAAATTTGGAAAGGTGCAAGCGTGTTTATAGTACTTCAATTAGTTGGTTTAGGTGTAGTTGGATATTTTCCACAATTAGTAAATTATTTACCTCTTAGATCTTATTATTCATCAGAAGTTTCTCCTCCTCCAATTAATCCTAAACTTCAAGAATGTTTAATAGATTATTCTTATAATAAATATGAAGAAAATTTTTCTGAATCAATATTAATTACAAATGACCTAATGACTACCAATATTGATTTTTTACCAGAGAAACAAAATAAAAATTTTACTAATATGATTAATAACATCAATGACTCAAAGAATTTGATAGAAGAAGTAAAATTATCACGTAAAAATTTTAACGATTACTCTATTAATTATAAGCCACTTCACACAAAAGTAAGGAATATTGAAAAAAATATTTATAAGAAATTGTCCAAGATAGAAAAAATTAAAAAAGAAATTAGACTTGAAACTGAACTAAATGAAATTCAGAAGTTTGAAGAGGAAATTTTTGAATTAGAAAATGAAATTGAGAGTATAAAAATGACAATTCCATCAAATTGGAAAGAGGAAAATGATAATTTTAAAACAATATTAGATAATTTTAAGAAAAAGAAACTTAGTTATAATAAATCAGTAGATAACTCATTTAATGATTTACAAAAATTTATCAAAATTTTTCAAAATGCTAAAGAATTTTCAAAATTGGAAATTAATTTTAATGAGTTATTAAATAATGTTAATGAAGAGAGAGATGGAATTGAAGAAATAATTAAAAATTTCGAGAGATTATTTAATTCTTTCACTGACACTTCAAACATTACAAAACCAATCAAAAAAGCAAGAAAATTGTTGAAAAAAAATTACAATAAGAAAACAGAAGCATTAGCTTTAATTAATGAAGCAAAAAAAATATACAATTTTGAAAAAAATTGGAGATTGGATGGTAATAAAATTATCCTAAGTGACTTAATTAAATTATCTGAAACTGGTACTGAGACTTTTGGATTAAGAAAACAAGACAAACTTAATAAAGAGCAAGCTATTTATTTAGCTTCGTGTAAATCTGTACATGAAGATATTTCTTTATATTTTTAGTTAATTTTTTTTTCTATATCCATTACTATATGGATATAATCCATTGCATGACCTGATGGATTTTCTGTTACTTCCTCAAGATAAGCATTATAAAATTGATCGACAATTTGATTTATTTCATTAGGATTTCTTTTTTCTAATGCTGTTTTAAATACAGTTTCTGACCAACTTCTCATTGTTGGTATTAATGATTCAGCATATTCTCTTGAAGACATAGTAGATTTATTTTTATTATAATGAACTTTAAAAGGGCAATCGGTAAACATAGTTTCGCATCTTTTAAGAATCAACCCAGATTTTGATATTTCTGAATTAGGGTCATCAAAAGGTTTTCTAAATTCTTCAACAGTTCTATAATGTTGAGTAAAAGTAGCATTAACAAATTCTTCATTAGTAATAATCCCATTTTGCTCTAAATTTTTCCAATGTTTAGTAAAATTATTAAACATGTTATGACCGCCAGTGTTTCCTAAATATCGACCCTTTTCATCTATTCCAAAATTTATACAAATAAACCTTCCACCTGAAACTAATTCATTTGATCGATTTAATAAAATTGTTTCCCAATCTTTTAGAGCTTGGTTTTTAAATTGTTTTTTTTCTTTTTCATTTGAACCTACCATATGAACATGGTTATTTATCAAACATGGTCTTTCTGAAACATAGTGCATTGCAGTCGCAGAGAATCCTAAGGATAAACTATTATTAGACATCAATTGTTTATGAAAACCTGTACCACATCCGTGCACGAAAACATTTTCAAATTTATTCTGGTAAGCAAAATTATCATTACCTTGCATTCCTTGCATCATTCTAAATAAAACTGAAAAGTCATTAGATGCTAAATCAGTATACAACATTTCAATTTCTCTATTATCTCCAGATTTTTTTATTTTTTCAATAATATTAAACCACATTTCTTGACTTGTACCGCCATCAGCACTGCCAAAATCAGCTATTCTAAGTTTGTCAACTTTAGGAATATTTTTAAAGGCTTCTTCAATTAATACTTCCATTTTATCTATAGCATTTTTTGCCCCAACAGTTTTTTGAGAGTAATAACCCTCACCCTTCATTGATAAAACAGATTGTGTATTTAGATTAGGTTTGTGCATGTAATAATTTTAAACCTATTGAATTATAATAAAAGTATTTATTAATCAAATTTAAGATTTTTATTAAAATATTTAGGGACTTTTTTTCCTGCCTGAGCTCTTTTTCCCATCCAAAACTCAACATCTTCTAACTTTCTATTCTTAGAGCCAGTGCTCCATTCTAATCCATCTTCAATAGTTAACTGAGTAACATCGGATAAAAAATCATCTTTCTTAATTTTAATTAATTGAACCCCTCCACCTTTTTGTAATTTTGGCAAAGCATCAATTTCAAAAATTAACATTTTTTGTAACTTTGTTACGCAAGCTATGTGTTTTTTTGAAAGATTTAATACTTTAATAACTACATCATTATTTTTTAAATTAAATAATTGCTTACCTTTCTTTTGGTTTGTTACAAGAGTTTCAGTATTACTAATAAATCCTTTACCATTTTTAGATACAATTAAGAGCTCTTCATCGATTGATGAAAGTAATCCAGTAATTTTATCTTTAGGCATACTATCAACAAAATAAATAAATGATTTAGGATTACTATTTCCACCTGGTAAAATATTTGGATCAATCGTGTAAACTTTACCAGAAGAAACAAACAAAAGTATTTTTTGGTTTGAATTTAAATTAACTGAAAATAGATTATTTTTTTTTATTTTTTCAATTTCCTTTTCATCAGTTATCTCTTTAATTCTCTTGAGCTGCAAATCTTTATCAATGATAACAGTGAATTTTTCAATTTCTTTAAATTCATCAATACTAATATCAATATCATTATTTTGTTCTGATGAAATTAAGGATTTTCTCTCCTTTATATCAGTATCTAAATCACTCTTTATAAGATCTAATTCACTTACTATAAATTTATCTAGTGTTTTTTTATCTTTTATTAATTTATTAAGATATTTTAATTCTTCATTTAATTTTTGGATTTCATCTTTAATATTTTTTTCATCAATCTTTCTTAGAGATCCTAAACGCATACTTAAAATTGACTCACATTGTAAATCAGATAATTTATATTTTTTTATTAATTCTTTTTTGGGATTATCCTTAGTTCTTATTATTTTTATTATAGAATTTAAATTTTTAAAAACAATTTGATAACCCTTAAGAATTTCTAGTCTCTTTTTAATTTTTTCTATATTAAATTTTGATTTTCTTTTAATGGTAACTTTTCGATGTTCTAAAAAATTAGATAGTATTTCAATAATTCCAATTTGTTTAGGCTCTATACCATCAATTAAAACATTAAAATTACAAGAATACTTAATTGATAGGTCAGTTAATTTAAAACATAAGCTTATTAATTTTTCAGAATCAATATTTCTGGTCTTTGGTTTTAAGACAATTCTAATATTTTCATCTGACTCATCGATAACATCGTCCAAAGGTAATTTTTTATTATTGATGTTATTAGCAAGTTGTTCGATTATCTTAACTTTATTAACTTGATATGGAATTTCAGTAATAATTATTTGATACAAACCATTTTTTAATTCTTCTATTTGGTATTTAGCATTAATATTAAATGATCCCTTGCCACTCTTATAAATTTGCTTTTTTTCATTACTATCTAAAATTATTTCACCACCTGTGGGAAGATCTGGTCCATTAATAATTTTTAAAATTTCAGTAAGTGAAGCTTTATCTTTTTTTATTATTAATTTTAATGCATCAATTAATTCAATAATATTATGAGGGGGGATGTTTGTGGCCATGCCTACAGCTATTCCCATTGCTCCATTAATTAAAATATTAGGAAGCTGAGATGGTAGAACCACTGGTTCTAAATTTTGACCATCGTAATTATCTTTAAAATCTACGGAGTTTTCTTCGATACCATCAAAAAAATAATTTGTATAATCTTGTAATCTTGCCTCGGTGTATCGCATTGCTGCAGGATTATCACCATCAATATTTCCAAAGTTGCCCTGACCATCGACCAATGTAATTCTTGTAGAAAAATCCTGAGCCATCCTTACCAAACTATCATAAATAGCTTGATCTCCATGCGGATGAAATTTACCCATCACATCACCAACAATTCTTGCACATTTTTTATAACTTGAACTTTTGAAAAGTTTTAGTTGATACATTGAATAAATTATTCTGCGATGAACAGGTTTTAATCCGTCCCTTACATCAGGTAATGACCTTGAAACAATAGTTGATATTGCATAAGAAAGATACTTTTCACTCAGTATAGTATCTAAGTTAGATTCAATTATTTTGTTCATTCTTTTCTAAAAAATTGATTATATTTTTCTTAAATAAAATATACTGATTTGGCAATTTATGATTTAAATTTGATAAATGATTTTTAATAAAAATAATTTCAAAAATTTTAAAAAAATTATTCAAAGAGTTATAATCGAATGTAATATTTGAATTACTCACAAAAAGATGATGAGGAAAATCAATAGTATAGTTTGAGTAATTTTCTTTAAATTCTAAAGTATCTGTATCAAAATATTTCAATCTATTATTGTTAACATAATCTAATTCGTATCCAATATATTTAAGTAAATCAAATAAGTAGATACAAAAGAAATTTAACCATTTTTTTTTACTAATCATAATTTCTAAAAAATCTTTAGAAATTTTATATATTTGGTTTATTTTCTGTCCTTCAATTACTGAGGCATTAATTAATGATACAACTGAAAGTAGGCAGCTTAGTTTATATTTATCATTAATAACACTTGATAAATAAGGTTTTGATAATTCAGCTTTTATTGATGGTGGACGATTGCCAATGTATGTCACATCCAAATTTAAAAAAAAACCAAGTTGCATTATATTTTTCTTATTTTTTGAAAGTCCTCCGTATACAATTCCTGAAAATACTTCATCCGTATCTGATAAGAATTTAATTAATAGATCATTATCTTTGAAAACTTTTGAATGTATAAGTATTCCGTTAAATTTTTTTTGCATCTGATGAAATAATATTGATATAAAGATGAGTTTTTACATCTAAAATATTAGAAATTTCTTTTTGACTTTTTATTCTAATATCTTTTATTTTAGATCCTTTTCTACCCAATAATATTTTTTTATATCTGTCATTTTTAATAATAATATCTTGCTTTATTTTTAGCTGTCCATTTTTCAAATATTTAAAAGTTTTATTAGTTACTTCAATATTATATGGAATTTCTTTATGAATTAATGATAGTATTTCATTTCTTGTGCATTCATTGGTGATAAAAATATCATCTTTGTCTGTGATTTCATCATCCTTATATAGCCACCTTCCATATTTTGATTTTCGTAAAAGATAATCAATTAAATTTTCAAAACCTAATTTTTTTTTAGCTGATATGTTAAAAAATTTCTCTATTTTATATTTTTCTGTAATTAATTTTATGTGCTTAAGTAAATTTTCAGCTTTTATTAAATCTGTTTTATTAAAAATAATTGAAATATTCTTTTTTAATTCATAAAGTTTAGGAAAGTCATTTTTTAAATCATTTAATTCCATTCTTTTAGAGTCAATTAAATACAAAATAATATCTGATTGATTTAAGCCTTCCCATAAGTTTTTCTTCAATTTAGTTTTTTGAGATTTATTATCTCTGAGAAAACTAATACCGGGTGTATCATATAAAACTAGTTGAGTATTTTTAATATTAACAATACCAATTACAAAATCTTCAGTAGTATTAATTTTTTTGTTTGTTATTGAAATTTTCTCACCAACAAGGTTATTTAATAGAGTTGATTTACCTGCATTAGTCTTACCGACAAGACTAATTTTTAATATTTTTCTTTTCATTAATTTTTTTTAATGCAATTTCTGCGGCATTTCTCTCTGCCTCTCTTATTGAAAAACCTTTTGAATTGATCTTATTTAAATTAACCACTTTTACTGAAACAGTGAATGTGGGGGAATGAGGTGGTCCTTCTTTTTTAATTAATTTATATTCAGGAAGTTTTTTATAAAGTTGTTGTGAAATTTCTTGTAATAATGTTTTTGGGTCTAAGGTTTTAGAAACTTCAATATCTAGATATTTTGACCAAAATTTACTTATAAAATTAAATGAAGGATTATATCCTCCATCTATAAATATTGCTCCAATTAATGATTCAACTGAATCTGAAAAAATTGAATTTAACATTTTATTATTTTTTTTCTTAAAATTGTATTGAAGCACATCTTCTATTTTCAATTCTTGTGAAATTTTAAACAAAAATTTTTTTTGAACTAAATAAGAATATTTTTTAGATAAATCACCCTCATTAAACTTTTTATATTTTGAAAATAATAAATTTGCTATTATTAATCCCAGTACTCGGTCACCTAAAAATTCAAATCTTTCAAATTCATTGATGTTAATTTTTTTTTCATTTTCTAAATAAAAACTTGGATGTGTCAGGGATTCGATTAACAATTTATTATTTTTAAATTTATAATTTATCTTTTTTTCAAATAATTTGAGTTTTTTACTATCTATCATTGAATTTTTTGAAAAATTCTTTCATATCTAATTGAGTTCGGCCATTTCCATATCTGTAAAAATCTTGCATTTTCTAAAGAAAAGAAAATAAACTGCGCCTTACCAACTAAATTTTCATAAGGAATGAAACCAACTGTACTTAAAAATCTGCTATCTTGTGAATTATCTCTATTATCACCCATTACAAAAAAATGATTTTCTGGGACATTAAATAATTGAGTATTATCCGCTATACCATTGTCAGTTATATCAAGAATATTGATCTCTTTATTAAAAAAATATTCATTATACATTCTAACTCTTTTATTACTCGTTGTATTATCTGTATCTATAAAATCATTTAATTTTTTTCTTAAGATTTCTGATCCATTAATAAAAATAATACCATTTTTAATTTCTATTTTATCACCAGGAAGACCAATTACTCTTTTAATATAATCAGTTCTATTATTTTCTGGGGTTTTAAAAACTACCACATCACCTCTTTCAGGTGTATTTGAAAAAATTTTTCCCGGTATTAAAGGTATTGAAAATGGAAGGGAATGTTTAGAAAAGCCATATGAATATTTTGAAACAAAAATAAAATCTCCCACAAGTAGATTTGGTTTCATTGATCCTGAAGGTATATTGAATGGCTCAAATATAAATGATCTAATTAGTAAAGCTATAAAGATTGCTATGAGTATTGATTTCAAATTACCAAAAAAACTATTTTTTTTTGCTTTAGTCATAAATTGTCACATTTGCTATTGCATATTTTTTTTCATCAGAAAGTGATACTTCAATTTGTGTGTTAGAATTTTTATTCATATTTTTAAAGATTATTTTTGCTTTACCATGAAGTTTTATAAATGGCTTACCATATTTATTATTATCAACTTCAATATCTTTCCAAAATACACCTCTAGCTAAACCTGTGCCTAAAGCTTTTGCACAAGCTTCTTTAGCGGCATATCTTTTAGCATATGACTCTACTGAATTTAATCTATTTTCTGATCTTTTTATTTCAGCAATACTAAAACATCTTTTTTTAAATCGATTTCCATATTTATCAATTACTCGTCTTATTCTATTAATATCAATAATATCTATTCCATTTCCATAAATCATTTTTAACCCTTTAATCTTTCTAAAGAAGATACTTCTTTTTCCATTCTTAATGCTGCAATAATATTTTGTAAATGATTAGCGTCTCTAACTTCAATATCTATTATAATTTCAAAAAAGTCAGGCTTTCTTATTGAAAAAAGAATATTAGAAATATTACCATTATTTTTTGCAATAACAGTAGTCACCTTTCCAAGACTGCCAGGTTTATTAAATAACACAACAACTATTCTAGCATTTGAGACTGTATCTAAATTATTTTGATTATCCCAAGAGATATTTAACCATCTATCAGGTGTATCTTGATAAGAAGAAAGAGTGTCACAATCAAGTGTGTGAACAGCCACACCTATTCCTGCAGTAACTATTCCAACTATGCTATCACCCTTTAAAGGAGAGCAACAGCCAGCAAGATGATAAGACATCCCTGCAGTTAATCCTTTTAATTTTATAGGATTCTGAATATTTCCATTAAATTTTGAGATTGGAATATAATTATACTCAGGATAAATTTTTTTTATTACAGAAAGAGCAGTAATTTCACCTGAGCCTATTAAAGCGTATACATCTTCAATTATTTTGAAATTGAAATCCTCAAGTATTTTTTGTTCAATATTTTTATTAAATTCATAATTTTCTTTTTGGAAATAATTTAATAATATTTCTCTGCCAAAAATTATGTGCTCTTCTTTCTTCTTAAATCTAAAAAACCGTCTCAGTTGAGATTTAACTTTTGTTGTAACTGCAAATCTTTGCCACAAAGGGGATGGCTGTGAGTTTTTTGATGTAATAATTTCTATTTGATCACCATTTTTTAATATTGTTTTTAATGGTTGTAATTTGTCATTAATTTTTGCACCAACACATTTGTCACCAATCTGACTATGTATAGCATAAGCAAAATCAACAGGAGTGGCATTTTTAGGTAATTCAATAAGATCTCCTTTTGGAGTAAAAACAAAAATGTCATTCTGAAATACTTTTAATTTTGAATTTTGAATTAATTCGTCTTGAGATACTGAGGAATTCATAGAGTCGACTAAATCGTGTACCCATTTATATTCCTTTGCATCTTTTTCTTTTATTTTTTTTGGATCTTTATATTTCCAATGAGAGGCAACACCAAAATCAGCAATTTGTTCCATAATGTTTGAACGAAATTGAATTTCAATTTTTTTATTTTTAGGCCCCATTACTGATGTATGAAGGGCCCTGTATCCATTTGATTTTGGAGCTGATATAAAATCTTTAAATCTTCCTTGAATATATGGGTATTGTCTATGTATTATTCCTAAACATCTATAACATTCTCTTGTAGAGTTAGTAATTACACGAAAAGCCATAACATCAGAAAGTTGTTCAAAAGAAATATTCTTATTTTTAATTTTATTCCATATTGAATAAGGAGATTTTATTCGACCTTCTACTTTACAAAATAGATCTTCTTGAAAAAAAATTTTTTTAAGCTCATATCTTATTTCATCAATAATATTATCATCCTTTGATTTTAAGTACTCCAATCTTTCAATAATTGTATTTTTAGCATCAGGATTAATTACTTCAAATGAAATATCTTCAAGTTCATCCTGCCACTCTTTCATACCAAGTCTTTGTGCTAATGGTGCAAAAACCTCTAATGTTTCTAGAGCAATTTTAGTTTTTTTGTTTTCATCTTTTATAAATTCAATAGTTCTCATATTGTGCAATCTGTCTGCAAGTTTAACTAAAATTACCCTTAGATCTTTTGTTGTTGCTAGAATTAATTTTTTATAATTTTCTCCAAATTTTTGATTTTTAACTTTTAGTGAATATTTATTTATTTTTGTAAGACCACTAACAAGCTCTACAATTTGATTGCCAAAATTCTTACTAATTACTTCTATATTTAAATCTGTATCTTCAAGAGTATCGTGAAGAAGACCAGCTACTATAGAATCAGCATCTAACTTAATTGAAGTTAAAATTTTTGCAACTTCTAAAGGATGTGTTATGAATGGATCTCCTGAATTTCTAAGTTGATTACTATGTGCCTCCTGACTTAATCTAAGAGCATGTCGAACTTTATCTTTTTCTACATTATTGAGATATGATGTAATTAAATCTAGTTCTTTATGAATTTCTTTAGCCATAAATAATTCTATAAATTATTTACTTTAATTTAAATTTTAACTTATTATGAATCTTGCGTATTTTCTTCATCTGATGATTTTTCTAAATTATCTTGTGAAGTTTCGGTGTTAATTTCTTGTGCTTGTTGATTATTTGAATTATTTTGCTGTAAATCATTTGTAACAAATTCTTTAATAGTTTCTCCTTCAGCGCCTAATTCATTCGCATCAACTTCATTCTCATCTGTATTATCTTCAATTTCATTTATATCTTCATCTTCACTAAAAGTATTAGTCTGATATTCTTCAATTAAATCATTTTTTAATTGTTCTTTTTGAATAGTTTCATCTGCTATTTCCCTTAGAGCAATAACAGTATATTTGTCATTATCAATTTCTACAGTAGGTTTTTCTCCAGAGTATAATTTTCTTGCCCGGTTAGATGCTACAAGGACTAGTTCAAACCTACTAGGAAATTTATCAATACAATCTTCAACAGTTATTCTTGCCATAAGGGGCTTATAGTTATCAATTTTTAAATGTAAATAGTTAATTATTTTTTAAGAAGTCTTTGCTTCTTTATATTCCAATCTCTTTGTTTTATTGTCTCTCTTTTATCTATTTTTTTCTTTCCCTTTGCAATTCCACAAGATAATTTAGCTAAGCCATTGTTAGAAAAATATAAAGATAAGGGAATTATTGTAAAACCACCTTGTTTTATTGATCCGGATATTTTATTAAATTCTTTCTTTGTTACTAATAATTTTCTATTTCTATTTGGATCATAATAGTTATCAGTCGAATTTTGATATTTTTTTATAAAAGAATTTGAAAGCCATAACTCACCATTTTGCTCTATTATGTGGGATCCACGTATGGACCCTGTGTTTATTCGTAAAGATTTTACTTCAGATCCAGTTAGTACAATACCAGCTTCTATTTTATTAGATATAGTATAGTTAAAATTAGCTTTATTATTAGAAGCAATAATCTTCATTTACAAAAGTTGTAATTCTTGAAGACAAGTTTTAACTAATTTTTTTGTATCATCAGTAATTTCTGATAATGGTAATCGTGTATTCATACTACACAATCCCAGTAATGATGCAGCATATTTTACTGGCCCAGGGCTTGACTCTGTAAATAATGCATCATGCAATGATGATAATTTAAGATTTATTTCTTGAGCCTTTGAAATATTAATTTCTTTCCATGCATTATGCATTTCTGAACATAATTTTGGAGCTACATTAGCTGTAACTGATATACAACCATGACCACCTTGCGCTAAATATGCAAGAGCTGTTCCATCTTCTCCCGAAAGATAACAAAAGTTATTTTTCATTTTTTTTCTAGTTAGAAGTGGTCTAAACAAATCATTAGTTGCATCTTTTACTCCAATAATGTTCTGAATTTTTGATAATTCAATCATAGTCTCAATACTCATGTCAACTATAGATCTACCAGGTATGTTATAAATTATTATTGGAATATTTATTTTTTCCGCAATTGTTTTAAAATGGTTGTATAATCCTGTTTGAGTAGGTTTATTGTAATAAGGAGTGACAATTAGAGCTGCATCAGCTCCTGAACTTTTTGCATGATCAGTATATTCGATAGCCTCTAATGTATTATTTGATCCCGTGCCTGCTATAACTGGAACTCTTTTATCTGCAATTCTTATTGTTTCTTCAATTATTTTTTTATGTTCTTCATGTGACAACGTGGGTGACTCACCTGTTGTTCCGCATGGGACAAGTCCGTGAGATCCATTATCAATTAAGTAAGTTAATACTCTAGTTAAAGAATCATAATCAACTTTGTCTCCAACAAATGGTGTAATAACAGCCGGTATACTTCCTTTAAACATTTTATATGGCGGAGAGAGAGGGATTCGAACCCTCGGAAGGAATTACTTCCTTCGCAGGTTTAGCAAACCTGTGGTTTAAGCCACTCACCCATCTCTCCTGTTGCTGATTCATATTACTATTGATATCTTAATATCGAAAAAGGTTTAGAATCTCAACAATATTTAATTTTTTAATATACAAATTGTTAATAATAAAAAATTATAGAAGTGAATTTGAATGCCATAATTTATATTAATTACGCCACAACGTTCCAAAATCATATTAAAATAATAGGTTATTAAATCTTCTTTTTTTTAGTATTTTGATAATTTGAACTCTGACCATTTTCATTAAATAAAATTAATTCTTTCAAAAAACCAAAATAACCCAATACTAGATATTAATATAGAAGATGGAACTTGAAAAAATATTCTGTAATTTTTATTTTTTGCAAAGTTTAAAGCAACCAATAAATATAGAACAGATACTATAGATATTTGTGCTACTTCAATACCAATATTAAACGAAATGAGATTTATAAATAAATCAGCACTCTTATAACCTATGTCACTTAAAACTAATGCAAACCCTAAACCATGAAGTAATCCAAAAAATAAAATTACAATATATCTTAAATATTCTTTTATATAATTTTTAAAAATATTTTCTAAACCGATATAAACTATAGAAAGTGCAATAATAGGTTCAATAATTTGGGGATTGATTCTCATTAAAGATAAAGAAACAAATATGAGAGTAATTGAATGAGCAATAGTAAATATAGTTATTTGAGAAATTAATTTTTTTAAAGATGATGAAAATAAAAAAAGTCCGAATATGAATAAAATATGATCTAATCCTTTTGGAATTATATGTTGAATTCCTAGTACAAAAAATTTTGCGAAGCTATCAAATGTTTTACTAAAATTATTTTTTTTCAATGAAAATTTACTTGATTCCATTCCTGATTGCAAATATTCTGTAAATAATTCATCCTCTAATTTATTATTATTATTCTCTCTTAGAATAATTGGGCCGTAGTTTTTAACCCACCTAAATGTAAATTGTTCAGAATTTTCATCCAATAAAACTCTAAAATAAACATGCATATCTCTACTTATTTCAAAATTTTTTATATCTTCAACTGAAGTTTTAATTAAATTTATTTTCTTTCTTTCATTGTTAATTCTTATATCAATATTAGAACTTATATCACTCCAAGAATTTTGAAACATTTCTTCAAGGTCTTTTTTGCTTAAAATTCTCAATTTATCATAAATATCACTTAGTGATGAAGAGTCTGTATTTGAAACAGTAGATGCATCAATATTAGATAATATCAATTCAGCGTTTAATCTTATTTTAAAACTCAAATAACTTTCATCATAAGTAAAATCTGCAATAGAAGGCTTGATTTCATGACTAATAGAAGATGTTGAAAATAAATTTAAAAAACATGCTACAATTAAAAATAGATATAACTTTATAATTTTAATATAAGAGAACATGATGAAATTTACTTTAAAAAGGTTAATATTTATTATTATCTTAACTTCAATAACAAAATTCTCTTTATGTCATGAATTTTGGATTGATTCAAAAAATTATCACTTATCAAATAATGAAAAAGCTGTGGCGAATATCTATATAGGAGAAAATTTTGAGGGATCACCAATACCATTTACAAAAGAATATTTTAAAATTGCATTCCTACATACTGAAGATAACAAATTAAAAATTAAAGGTAGATTAGGTGATATTCCAGCTCTTAATATGAAAAAAACGTTCAAAGGATTAAATGTAATACAAGTTGAATCAGTTACTAAATATATTGAGTATGAAAAGTTAGTAAAATTTGAAATATTTACGAGAGAAAAAGGATATCCAAATTTAGCTCAAAAACATAGAGAAAATAACTATCCAGAAAATTTTTTTGAAAGTTATAAAAGATACGCAAAGTCATTATTTAGTGTGGAAAATTTTGATGGTAAAGATATTGATACAAATATGGAATTTGAATTAATTTTTTTAGACAATCCTCTTAAAAATTTAAATGAAAGTAAGAGAATTCTATTAGAGTACAAAAATCAAATACTAGCTGATCATAAGGTTTCTATTATGAGTTTAAATAATGGTTATTTTAGAAAAGAATATCTTAGAACAAACGAGGTTGGATATTTTGATTACTTATTTAAAGAAAACACAAAATATCTAATTGAAAGTGTTGTTATAATTGAAGGAAGTAATAAGAAAAAAGATAATTATGCTAAATGGCATTCTTTGTGGACTTCGTACACTTTGAAAACGCCAGTTAAATAAATTTAATTAATTTGGATCGCAATCTGCCTAGGTCCAAATGCAATATATTTAAATACTTCATTACCAAATACTTCATTAAAAGCTTTAAATTCATGTTGTTCCCATCCAGGGTAACCATACATTTGATCAAATAACATTACACATTCTTTACTTAGTCTCGATTTAATTTTTTCTAAAACATATTTTGTTGGTGAATATAAATCTAAATCAAAATGTACAAAAATTATATTTCCATTAGTATTATCGAGAAATTTATCAATTGTTTTCTCAACTTTACCTTGTATTAAATTTATATTTGATCTTACTTTTGGTAACTTATTATTTAAATTTAAACTTTTTTTTGGATGATCAATATTACCTATCCAGTCATCTGATAAACCTTGAAATGAATCAAAACCATAAATAGTATTTTTTAAGCCATGTTTTAAAACAATATCTGAGAAAAAATTTATCGACTCACCTTTATAAACACCAAATTCTAAAATTAAATCTTCCTTTTTTAAATTTCTTAATACTTGATTGATACAATAATTTCTAATTCCTTCAACATTTGAAAAAAGAACTGAAGATGCAAAATATTTTTTAAAATAATTATAGGATGCTTGTATAGCATCCCTTCTGTAAATACCTACGGGAGAATTTAATTCAATCAAATCTTTGTTAAAATAAAAACCAAACTTACTAATTAAAGTTTTTAATTTTTGTTTAAATAATTTTTGCATAATTAAAAATATTTACGAAATTTGTTATATGATTTTCTTCCAAAATTATACAAAACTGAATCATAGTGAACATATTTTCTAAATAATTGACTTGTAATTCTCTCAAAATATTCCTTTAACCACTCACCCTCAGATCTTAATCTATATTCCTTCATATATTTTGAGTAATCATTTTTAGAAAAAACTCTCCCATTATCAGCATATTTTGGAACAATCGGATTAAAACCAATATCATAAAGTGAATTTATGTTTTTGCCATGAAAAGTAGTTTTCATAAAATTACCTATTAATAAATCATCAAATATTTCATACTTTATTGCTTTAATTAGACTATTGCGTGGCACTTCAAATGTAATTCCGTTATTAATATTTTTATTAAGAGAAAAATTATTTTCTCTTTTCCCTACTTTAAAGCATATAAAACCAATCTTTTCTTTAAGAAGCTCTAATCTAGAAAAATATTTATTAATTATTTCTTTATCTTTGAAAGTTAATTCATCAGACCAATAATCACCAAAATCAGCAGCTTTATAAATTTCTTCTTTATTTTTTTTTACATCAAGAGAATAAAATTTATCGTTTTCACAATTAATAGAAGAAAATGGATTAATAAATTTTAATTTATCATGATCAAATTCATGATCATAAACTTCCAAAGGAGTTGTGTACTTTTGGGCCCAAATTGAGTCTTCCCTTGTATATTTATGAAATGAACTAAAAGGAATAACGTGATTTGCTCCTAAGATATTAGCCTTTTCAGTAAGACTTTTACCTACTGGATTTTTAAAAGAGGCGGCAGGAGGTATTCTTGATCCATTTTCATCAAAAATATTTATCATATCAGCATCACCATAACCTGAGAGTGAGAGTAAAAATGTTTTTTTAAAATCTTTTGAAATATTTCTTATAAATGATCTACAATTTCTTATAGTAGCATCATTACAATCAATAAAAAGTCTTCCATTTATATTGATTAAAAGAATTGCGTCTTGATTATAATCAGCAATTGACATCACAGAAATATTTTCACTCAATTTTCTCCATTTTCTATCTTTTAGTATTTCTACTTTATAATTTATTTTTTTTAACCATTTATATATTCTTGCACCTACATGATCAGGAAGTAGGATGTGCATATTAGAAAATTTTTTTATCGAGTGTGGATTTAAATGATCTGGATGTCCATGGGAAAACCAGAGATATTTACTTTTAAAAATATCTTCTTCAAGTTTCTTCGGTATTTTATGACTTAAAGACCAGCTGCCAAAGTATGCTTCATCATCATTTAACCAAGGGTCAGTTGCAATGATAGGTATTTTATCATACGCAATAATTGTTGCATTTCCAATTGTATTTAATCCTATCATTACAGTAATCTTTTTATTTAAAAATAATTAAAATTTTAAAAAATTAGTTTTAATATATTGTATATTACAACATTTTTACAAATAATATCCAAATAATTTATACAACTCAATAGTAATTAATTATTATTATAATTATTTTTTGCATATATAATATAATATTAAGTTATTAATGAATAATACCAATTTAATTAAAGAGTTTTTTTATGGAAGAATAAAACTTTGGAAATCTTATTGGTTAGTTGGAGAATTATTGAATGGTATTATTTTACTAATTATATTTAATCTTGAAATTTATATTTTGAATAATGGTAGCTCTGTTTCTCAAATACCATTTTTAGATTTTACTAATCTTAATTTTATATCTAAAATTTTTATATTTTTTTGGACAATATTTATATCTATTGGAATTTGGAGAGCTGCAGAAAATTACAAAGGAAGTATTATTTGGATAATTTTAACTTTTATAATTATCGCTTATAGATGCTATTCTTTACGATTAATTTTTTTTAATTAATTTTAGTTTTAAAATATCATTTAACATTTTTGGATTAGCTTTCCCTTTAGTTAATTTCATAGCTTGGCCAACAAAGAAGCCTAATAACTTATCTTTACCCGCAAAATATTGTTCAACCATTTTTGGATTTTCTGCAATGACTTCATCGATAACTTTTTCTATTTCATCTTGATCTGTAACTTGTTGTAAGCCTTTTTCATCTACGATTTGTCTAGCTGTTTTTCCTGAAGAAAACATGTCTTCCAATACATCTTTTGCAATTTTGCCAGAAATTTCATTTGTAGAAATTAACTTTATAAGTTGTGCTAAATTTTTAGGTGATACTGGAGAGTTATTTAAATCTAGATTATTTTTGTTTAGTAATGAAAACAATTCAGAAGTAATCCAATTTACAACTATTTTTGCATGATTTTTCAATTCTAAATCTGAATCAATTGTTTCATTAAAATAATCTGATGTTTGTTTCTCTGCCGTTAATACTGAGGCATCATAATTAGACAATCTATAAGTCTCAATAAATTTATTCTTAAGTTCATCTGGAAGATCTGGTATTGTTAGTTTAATTTTTCCAATTTCTTCTTCAGAAATTTCTAGTGGTAATAAATCTGGATCAGGAAAGTATCTATAATCATGAGCTTCTTCTTTATTTCTCATTGGTCTAGTTTTACCAGTAGAGGTATTAAAGAGCATTGTATTTTGCTCAATAGAACCGCCAGACTCCAATATTTCTATTTGTCGTTTAGCTTCATAATTAATAGCTTGTTTAATAAACTTTATAGAATTTAAGTTTTTAATTTCACAACGAGTTCCATATTCATCACCAGGTTTTCTTACTGAAATATTTACATCAGCTCTTAATGAGCCCTCTTGCATATTTCCATCACATGTATCTAAATACATTAAAATTGATCTGATTTTGGATATATACATTCCAGCTTCTTCAGGTGTTCTAATGTCAGGTTCACTAACAATTTCCATTAAAGCAACACCAGATCTATTAAGATCCACATACGTTTTTGAAGGATTTTGATCATGTAAACTTTTACCGGCATCTTGTTCTAAATGTAATCTTACAATTCTAATATCTTTTGATGTACCGTCTTTAAAATCAATTGTAACTTTTCCTTCTCCAACAATTGGATATTTATACTGACTAATTTGATATCCTTGCGGGAGATCTGCATAAAAGTAATTTTTTCTATCAAAGACAGAATAATTATTAATTTTAGCTTTTAAACCAACTCCAGTTTTTACTGCCTGTTCTACACAGTACTTATTAATAACTGGCAACATTCCTGGCATAGCAGCATCAACTAAAGATACTTGACTATTTGGAGAAGAGCCAAATTTTGTTGATGAAGATGAAAATAATTTGGAATTTGATTTTACTTGAGCATGAATTTCAAGACCGATTACCATTTCCCAATCGTGCTTTTCACCTTTTATTAAATTATTCATATGATCTTTCTAGAGATGTAGCGACATTAAATACCTGCTGTTCATCAAAATGTTTTCCTAATATTTGAATACCTAGTGGTAAATTATTTTTATCCTCTCCGAAAGGAATGGAAATACCAGGTAAGCCTGCTAAAGAAGCTGGGACAGTAAAAACATCATTTAAATACATTTTGATAGGGTCATTTTGTTTTTCATTTAAAGGAAATGCAGCACTTGGTGCAGTAGGAGTAACTATAAAATCACACTCTTTAAAAGCTTTATTAAAATCATCGGATATTAATTTTCTTACTTTTTGTGCCTTTAAATAATATGCATCATAATAGCCTGCAGATAATACGTATGTTCCTATTAAAATTCTTCTTTTTACTTCTCTTCCAAAACCTTGAGCTCTAGTATTCTCATACATTTCATCAAGAGAATCAATTTCGTCAGATCTAAAACCATATTTTACTCCATCATAACGAGCTAAATTTGAGGAAGCTTCAGCAGGAGCAATTATATAATATGTAGGAAGTGCATATTTAGTATGAGGAAGTGAAATATTTTTAATTTTAACACCTTTTTTTTCTAAAATCTTGATAGCATCTTCCCATATCTGACTTATTTCCATTGGTATACCATCAATAGAATACTCTTTGGGTATACCAACAGTTTTCCCGTTTAGATCATCATCTAAATTTTCAAAATAATTTGGAATATCTACTTTAGCACTTGTACTATCTCTTTGATCAAATCCAGCGATTGATTGTAATAATATTGATGCATCTTCAACATTATGAGAAAAAATTCCTGCTTGATCCAAACTAGATGCAAAAGCAGCTATACCCCATCGTGAACATAAACCATATGTAGGTTTAATACCTACAACACCACAAAAACTTGCTGGTTGTCTTATTGATCCGCCTGTATCTGTTCCAGTTGCACCTAGACATAAATCTGCAGCAACAGCGGCTGCCGAACCACCAGAAGATCCACCAGGAGCTAAAGGCTCATCTTCTTTTGATAAGGGATTGATTGTATTTCCAAAAAAACTTGTATTAGTAGCTGAGCCCATAGCAAACTCATCAAGATTTGTTTTACCAACAAAAATAGACCCTTCATCTAATAATTTTTGAGTAACAAATGATTCATAAGTTGGATTAAAATTTTTTAAAATCTTTGAAGCTGCGGTTGTAGGCATACTTTTAGTACAAAATAGATCCTTGATTGCAATTGGAATACCTTTTAATTTTTTTGGTGAATCATCTTTCTCTAATTTATCTATCTGCTTTAAAACATTCTCTTCACTAAAATGAATAAAAACATTTAAGTTTTCTTTTTCCTTAATTCTTTTTAAATAATCCTGATTTAATTCTCTTATTGATATTTTTTTTGTGTCGAGATCTTTTAATGTTTGTTTCAAAGATAGTTTAGACATTATTCTACCACCTTTGGTACTGCAAAAAACCCTTCAAGTTTATCAGGGGCATTTTCAAGAATTTCCTCACTCGAATTAGCATCTTTGGATACATCTTCTCTTTTTGGTAAAATAGATGATGAAATATTACTTAACGGTTCTACATTTGCAGTATTTACTTCATTTAATTGTTCAACCCAGTCTAAAATGGAATTAAGATCGTTAATATAATCTTCAGATTCTTTATCATCTAACTTTATTCTAGATAGACGGGCAATTTTATTTATTGTATTTTTGTCAATCTTCAATTTATGAGCTCCATTATATGAATGATCTAAATAATTTAATCGATCGCCTTAATACATCACAAATACTTGTAGGTCTAGACCTAGGAACTAAAACGATTGGAGTTGCTGTAAGCGATAGATCAAAAATAATAGCTACACCACTCTCAATTATTCAAAGAAAAGGAACTAATAAAGATTTGATCACCTTAAAAGATATTTTGAAAGAGTATGAAATTGGTGGATTTATTCTTGGTCTGCCGATTAGCCTGGATAATAGTGAAAACAAACAAAGCCAATTAGTACGAGATTTTAATATCAATCTTCAAACCTTTTTTAAAAAACCAACAGCTCTTTGGGATGAAAGATTTTCATCAGATGTAATCTTTAAAGAAATGAGAAAAGCAGATTTAAGTAAAACAAAGATAAAAAGTAAACTTGATCAACAATCGGCTGCATATATCTTACAAGGATATTTAGATAGATATAGAAATAATTAATAAATTAGTTTACACATACTTACACATTATTGACACATATGAAATTAAAATATCTTAAATCGGGACACATTAAACTATATAAAAGAGAAAATTCAAAATATTGGCAAATGAAAGTCAAATTGCCTAAATTAAAAGCGATCAGGTCCTCAACAGGTTCAAAAATTCTTAAAGATGCAGAAAATATAGCTTTAAAATATTATTCATCAATTTCTTCAAAAACAAATATAAAATTAAAACGAACAAAAAATATTTTTAAAAAAATTCATTTAGTAGAAACAGCAGATTTAACTAAAAAAGAAATTGAGCATATCTTAGATGAATCCAAAAAATACATATCTTTTAATAAAAAGAAAATTAAAAAAATTAATGTTCTAGATGGAAGAACAATATTTAATCTTTTTTTTGAAGATTCAACAAGAACAAGAACAAGTTTTGAAGTTGCTGCTAAAAGGCTAGGAGCAGATCTTATTAATGTAGTTGTAAAAGATAGTTCAATTAACAAAGGTGAGACCTTACTCGATACAATGACCACTATTAATTCAATGAATCCTGATGTTTTAATCGTAAGACATCCGGATGAAGGAATTAGTAAAAAAATTTCAGAAACAGTAGATGCGTCTGTAATTAACGCTGGTGATGGTAGTCATGAGCATCCCACACAAGCATTATTAGATGCACTTACTATAAAAAATAAATTTGAAAATTTTGCAAAATTAAAAATTGCTATATGTGGTGATATTTTACATAGTCGTGTTGCTCGATCAAACATAATTATACTATCAAAGTTAGGTGCAAAAATAAATGTTATTGGGCCTAAGGAATGGTTACCAAAAAGTCTAAATAAACTACCTGTCAATGTTTATACGGAAATGAAAAAAGGATTACAAAATTGTGATATTGTTATGATGCTACGTATTCAAAAAGAAAGAATAGTTGGGAAAATAATGCCAAATCAAAAGACTTATTTTAAAAAGTATGGTTTAGATTACAGTAAACTTAAATATGCAAAAAAAAATGCTTTCGTTATGCATCCAGGTCCAATGAACCGTGGTGTAGAAATAGACTCCAAACTTGCCGATGACGTCACTAGGAGCTTAATACAAGAACAGGTAGCTATGGGCGTTGCAGTACGAATGGCATGCTTAGACTTAATTATTAAAAACAGAGATGACTTTAGTAAGTAGTTTATTATTAATCATATTATTTTATATAATAGGATCGTTACCCTTTGCATTGATTTTTACAAAATTATCTGGTTTGGGAGATATTAGAAAGTTTGGTTCTGGAAATGTAGGTGCAACAAATGTTTTAAGAACAGGAAATAAATTTTTAGCATTCATTGTTCTTTGTTTTGATATTCTTAAAGGCTTTCTACCATTCCTCATTTTACAAATTTATTTTAAAGATATTTCTTTATTAAATAAAATACTTCTCTGTCACTTTGCTATTTTAGGTCATATCTATTCAGTTTGGTTAAAATTCAAAGGTGGAAAAGGAGTGGCTACGTATATTGGTTTCTTATTTGGTTTTAATCCTTACATTGCAATCTTATTTTTATTAGTATGGCTTGTTACTGCTTTTGCAAGTAAATACTCTTCTCTTGGATCTTTAGTTGGAATTTTAGTAACTCCAGCTTATTATATTTTTATTAATTTTAATTTTTATATTCTAATTTTCTTTATTTATTTAACTTTAATTATTTATCTGAAACATACAGAAAACATTAAAAGACTCATAAACAAAACTGAAAATAAAATTAAATTATCCAAGTAAAAATATACTTTTTTTTAAAATTTCTTGACGAATTATCTTTAAACTGAAATTTGGGGCCCAAATTTATGAATGTATTAATTGTTGAATCACCATCGAAGGCAAAGTCTATTAATAAATATTTAGGCTCTGACTTCAAAGTTCTAGCAAGTGTCGGGCATGTCCGAGATTTATCAGCAAAAAATGATGCGATAGATACTGAAAATGATTTCCAAATGAAATGGGAAACCAGTGATCGTGGAAAAAAAGTAATAAAAGAAATAACAGATGCTGCAAAAAAATCTGAAAATTTATATCTTGCCACTGACCCTGACCGTGAAGGTGAAGCCATAGCTTGGCATGTAGAAAAACTACTTAGAGATAATTCATCACTTTCAAAATTAAATATTCACCGAGTTACATTCAATGAAATTACGAAAAATGCAGTTCTTGATAGTCTTAAAGAGCCAAGAGAAATAGATGAAAATTTAGTTAATGCCTATCTTGCAAGAAGAGCTCTAGATTTTCTTGTCGGCTTTACGCTTTCTCCAGTACTATGGAGAAAATTACCAGGATCAAAGTCAGCGGGTAGAGTTCAATCTGTTGCCTTAAGAATAATTAGTGAAAGAGAACTTGAAATAGAAAAATTTATTCCACAGGAATATTGGTCTTTACAAGGCGAGTTTAGAAATAAAGAAGATAAAATCATTAATTCTAGACTTACAGTTTATGATGGGAATAAAGTAGATAAACTTGATATTAAAAATGAGAGTGAGGCGACAAAAATTTTTAATGATATTAAAAATTCTACTTTCACTGTTGGAAATATTACGAAAAAAGAAGCTAGAAGAAATCCCTACCCTGCTTTTACTACATCTACAATGCAAATTGAGTCTAGTCGTAAACTTGGTCTTAGCGCGAGCCAAACAATGCGTACAGCTCAACGCCTTTATGAAGGAACAGACATTAAAGGAGAAACAACTGGCTTAATAACTTATATGCGAACAGACAGTGTAGTCATGTCGAAAGAAGCTATTAACCAAGTTCGAGGTTTTGTTACTGATAATTATGGTGCAAACTATTTGCCAGAAGTACCAAGAGTTTATAAATCGAAGGCTAAAAATGCTCAAGAAGCACATGAATGTATTAGACCAACAAATATTTACCTAACGCCAAAAGATATTAAGCAATACATTACTTTAGAAGAATACAAGCTATATGAAATTATTTGGCAAAGAGCGGTAAGTTCACAAATGGCGAGTGCTATATTAGATCAAGTAGCTGTTGATATTACAAACGAAGATAAAAAAATTGTTTTAAGAGCAAACGGATCAACTATTAAGTTTCCTGGAATGTATAAAGTTTATCAAGAAGCTAAAGATGATGATAAAGATGAAGAAAAAGAAACAATTCTTCCTGCCATGAGTGAAGGAGAGGGTTTAAATTTAAAAGAAGTTGAAAAGACACAACATTTTACCTCCCCTCCTCCTCGTTACACTGAAGCAAGCTTAGTTAAAAAACTTGAAGAACTTGGTATTGGCAGACCATCTACTTATGCTTCTATTATTAAGGTTTTGCAAGATAGAGATTATGTTATTTTAGATAAAAAACGTTTTAATCCTCATGATAGAGGGAGAATTGTATCGATATTTTTAGAGAAATATTTCAATCAATATGTCGAATATGATTTTACCGCTGATCTTGAAAATCAACTTGATGAAATTTCTGATGGTAAGCTTGATTGGAAAGAAGTTCTGAGAAAATTTTGGGAAACATTTAAACAACTATGTGATGAAACTGTAGGCAAATCAAATAGAGAGGTCATTGATGTGTTAGATGAAGCACTAGGTCCGCATTTCTTTCCACCAAACGGATCAGATGATAAAAGAAAATGTCCAACCTGTGATAATGGAAGACTAGGAATTAAAGTTGGAAAATTTGGAGGATTTATTGGCTGCTCTAATTATCCTGATTGCAAATATACAGTTCAGTTTAACCAATTAAACGATAAAGATGGCGCTGCACTTAGTGGTCCTAAAGAAATTGGTATTTATCCTGAAACAGGTGAAATGATTACTCTTCGAAAAGGTCCTTATGGATTTTATATGCAAGTTGGTGAAGGGACAAAAGAAAAGAAACCAAAAAGAGTTTCTATTCCTAAGAATTTTGAGCCAGATGAAATAGGATTAAATACAGCTATTCAATTACTTGGCTTACCACGTAAATTAGGATTTCATCCTGAAACAAATAAAACGGTTAGTGCAGGTATAGGAATGTACGGTCCATATATTCTGCATGATAAAAAATATAAAGCTCTCGAAAAAACAGATAATATTCTTGATATAGAACTTGAAAGAGCTATTGAATTAATTGCTAAACCTACACAGAGAGGTAATGCTACATTAAAAACATTTGGAGAGCATCCAACAGAAAAGAAAAATATTACTGCTCATGATGGAAAATTTGGACCATATGTAAAATGTGGAAAAATAAATGCTTCAATTCTTGGTGATCAAACAATAGATAGCTTAAAACTAGAAGATGCCATTAGGCTAATTGATGAGAGAAAAGCTAAAATGGGTCTTAAAAAAAAGAAAAAAACAGTTAAGAATTGAATTAAGCTGAAATAGTTTTAAATAGAGATTATGGCAAAAAATATATCTCTATCAACAATCAAAACTTTCAAAAACAAATTTTTAAGAAATAATAAAAATACAGCTTTACGAAATGCATTAATTAAAAATGATTTAGCCAATGTTGCTCTCAATTGGGAAAACTTTAGTCAAATCAATCATAATTTTTCTAATCTAATAAAAAAAGAACTAACTGCAACAAACCAAATGGCGTCAGGTAGATGTTGGGGATTTGCAGGATTAAATCTTATGCGTTTGCAAGTTGTTAATAGCCTTGAACTAAATACTTTTGAGTTTTCACAAAATTACTTCATGTTTTGGGATAAGTTAGAGAAAGCAAACTATTTTTTAGAAAATATTATTAAGTCAAGAGATGAACCATATGAAAGCAGATTAATTACTCATCTTTTAAAAGCACCTGTGCAAGATGGTGGACAGTGGGATATGTTTGTAAACTTAATTAATAAGTATGGTGCAGTACCTAAAGACGTAATGCCTGAAACAAATCATAGCAGTAAATCTGGTGCCATGAATTATATTCTTACGCACAAATTAAGAGAGTTTGCTTCTATACTTAGAAAGAAGCCAGCAAAAAATTCTGCAGCACTTAAAAAAGATATGATGGAAACAATTTATAATTTACTAGCAATGTTTCTTGGTCAACCACCAGATTTGATCAATTGGTCTACTAGAAATAAAGATAATAGACACATTGTCTTTTCAGATATGACTCCAATTGATTTCTGCAAAAAATATGCAGACATCAATATTAAAGATAAAGTTTGCTTAATTCATGCTCCAATGAGCAATAAAAAATTTAATACAATGTATACGGTTGAATATCTTGGTAATGTTGTTGAAGGACAAATTATTAAATATCTTAATGTTGATATCAAAGAATTAAAAAAATCTGCAATGGAATCAATAAAAAACAATGAAGCAGTATGGTTTGGTTGTGATGTTGGGAAACGTTTTAGTCGTGATATGGGTGTACTTGATATGGGTATTTACGACTATGAAAATGTCTTCCAAACTTCATTTAAGATGAATAAACAAACTCGTTTAGAATATGGTGATAGTGAAATGACTCACGCGATGCTTTTAACGGGTGTCGATATTAAAAAAAGAAATTCAACTAAATGGAAAATTGAAAATAGCTGGGGCACAAAAAGTGGGAATCAAGGATATATGATGATGACTGATGAATGGTTCGATGAATATACCTATGAAGTTGTCATTGATAAAAAATATCTTAACAAGAGACTTTTAAAATATTTAGATATGGAACCAGTTGAGCTAGCGCCTTGGGATCCTATGGGAGCTTTGGCAAGATAATCAAGTTTTTGATATTTTTGAAATATCTACTCTATAATAATTTTCAGAATTAAACGCTAACTTGATAAGATAAGGTAATGTTGTTTTATAGAAATGGAATAAACCATAAAATGGTTCAGGTAGTTCATCCTTAATTTCTTTTCGCAGTTTCTTGAGATTATATGATGGAACCATTGGAAAAAGATGATGCTCAAGGTGATACTCCATATGCCAATAATAAAAACTTAATATTGGATTTAAAATAATAGTATGAGTACTTAATCGATGGTCATGAGTATCAAATTTCGCTGCTAAATGCTGAGTAACATTTACAGCAAAGTGAATAGGTCTGCCTACAAATGGTGGTAAAAAATAAAAAATAAGTAACCAGAACGTTTGTAAATAAATCGAAGCTGTAATAATTAAAATCCAAAAGAGTATTAGAACTCTAGCATTCCAGATAATTTTGTTCCACTGATTTTTTGGAGCTGATATTTTATTACTTGGACTCATTATTCCAAAAGCAAGCTTAGTTACTGTAACAAAACTTGACTGATGAATATAAAATAAATCGGTTAAAGGAATAAATTTTAAAAAAAATTTTAATAAATCAGTAGGTCTTGTCACTTCAATTTCATGATCATACTCTCCTTCTGTTTGTAATGTGTTTGAATGATGAAAGGTATGGCTCCATCTAAAACTTAAGGGCTCTGAATGTAGTTGAAAAAAAGAAATATAACAAAACACTTCATTGATCCATCGAGATTTAAACGCTGTCCTGTGAATTGTTTCATGTCCATTAGCCACAGCAAATGTATAAATTGTAGAATAAATGAAAAAAAATATTAAAAAAAACCACGTTCCCCAAAAAATAAAAGAAAGGTAACCAAAAATAATTAAGGATAAAAAGTAAACTGCAAAATGAATAAGTCCTGAAATATCACTTCTTTTTGAAAGTTCTTTTAATTTATTTTTATCAATTTTAGGCTTAAACCAAGTTGATGAATCTGCGTGCATAGTAATTAATTATATTTTAATATTAATATTTTTAAATATGAATAAAGAAAACGCAAGTAAACTCTGGAAGCTAATTCAAGAAACAGGTGATTTTTTAAAAGGTAAATTACCAGATCATCCAAATCATCCTAAGGGTAGAAATCCTTATGCTCATGTTGCTTTAGAAGTAAAAAATCATTTTGGTATGACATATAAAGATATACCAGATGATAAATTTAATGATGTTACTGACTATCTCGAAATATTAAAATCTAATCCTGAGTAATAATATTATTTTTATTTTGAATTGGTAAAAAAATAATAAATATTGAAACTAAAGCCATCATTACTGCATTAATTAAAAATAAATAAGTAAACTCTAGAGTAATTGAATATATTTCTGAAATTAAGAATACTGATATTGGCCCTGAACCAAATGCGAGAATAAACTTAATTCCGTATACAACACCGTGATATTTTTGAGGTGTAAATCTCCCAAGTAGAAGATTTTCTGTAGGCAGAATACTTGCATTAAATACGGCAGCTAGAATACATAACACTACTAAAGAGTAACCAGATATGTAAGCTATAACTAGGTAGCAAGGAAACTGGAGAAATATACCAATTAAGTAAATGGTTTTTAAATTAAATCGATCAGCGAGTAAGCCTCCAATAAATGTTGTAGCACCAGAAATAAAATAGATAATTGCAATCATAAAACCAATTTGAATAGAGTTTATATTACCAATTCGTATTTCAAAAACTTTTGGTAAAGCAGTTTGTGTATTATGAAAAGATAATCCAAGGGCAAACATTGATAAAAGCATTATTAGTGAAATTAAAATCATTTCATTTCTTGAATGATCTTGCTGATCTTTTTTAATAAAATAATTTTTGTAAGATATTTTATCAATCATGATTAAGTAAATCAGCAGAAATCCAATAATGATAGATATTAAACCTGGCAAAATAAATGCTAGTTGCCAATTAAGCAATTCTGTCAGAGTACCAGCTACAAACGCTCCAGATCCTATCCCTACTCCACCGAAAATACCATTAACACCAAGAGCTCTGCCTTGTTTATTCGCAGCATGAATTACCCAAGGAATACCTACAGGATGATAAATTGAACAGAAAAGGCCTAGTAGTGATAAAGAAAAAAATAAATAAGAAACTGATGTGCTCAAACCACAAAATATGGAAGCTAATCCCATTCCAATAAACATAATTGTCATTGTTCCTGAACGAGACCATTTATCACTTAACCATCCGAAAGGAATTGCCCCTAAACCAATTAGTAAAGCTCCAAGAGACCATAATCTAATTAATTGATCATAAGAAATATTCCATTCTTTTTCTATCGTCAGAACAATTACAAAATAAAATGCTGCAAACATATGCATAAGCGCATGACCTATTGATGAAAATAGGAGTGTATAAAATGTATTATTCAAACTCTTCGTAATTAATAGAGAGCGAATTTACACAGTACCTTTTGCCGGTGGGCTCAGGTCCATCATCAAAGACATGACCTAAATGGGCATCACATTTGGCACACATAATTTCAATACGCACCATTCCATGCGATCTATCAGTCTCTGTTTTAATTGCTTCAGGTGATATTTGTTCAAAAAAACTTGGCCACCCACAATAAGAATCATATTTTGTTGAACTATTAAATAATTCATTACCACAGCATTTACATTTAAAAATACCGCCATTAATAATTTCAAAATTTTTACCAGAAAAAGGAGGTTCTGTTCCCTTTTGCCTAGTTACATAATACTCGTCTTCCGTGAGAAGAGATTTCCATTCCTGATCAGTTTTGACTATTTTGTTCATTTTTAAATCTTATATTAGATAATAGAATTCCTGTAATTATAAAAAAAACACCTACAATATGAAATATTGCAAAACTCTCATTTAAAAAAGTTATTGCCCAAATTGCAGCAAAGACAGGTATGAAATGTAAAAATAAACCAGCTCTGTTTGGTCCAATCAAATACACACCTTTATTCCAAGCAAAATAAGCAGCGATACTTGCAAAAATAGCAACATAAATAATAATGAAAAAATCATAGGATGATGAAAGTAAAAAGGTGCCATTAAAAGATTCAAAAAGATAAAATGGAATAATAAAAAATAAACCAATAATAATCATTACTTCTAAGCTTGCTAATTGTGGAATTGTTTTATCCATTTTTTTTAACAGCACTGAATATAAGCACCAAGATATTACAGCAGCAAACATCCATATATCTCCAATAGTAAAATTTAGGGTATATAAATTATTTAAATTTCCTTTTAAAATTATAGCTAAAGCGCCTAATAAAGATAAAATTATACCAATTAATTGCAGTTTTGAGATTTTAGTTCGAAACATTAACCAAGAAAAACCAATCATAATTACTGGTGCAGTAGATGCCATTATAGTAGAATTTAAAACTAAAGTAGTTTGTAATGAAATATATGTAAATGAGTTAAATATTGTAACACTTAAAATACTTAATGTAGTCATCAGTATAAAGTTTTTTTTGTAATACTTAAAATTTTCCAAAATACTTTTAAGCGTGAACGGTAATAGCAAAAGTAAAGCTAAAGACCATCTAAAAAAACTTAATTTAAATGGTGAAAGATCAGTTATATGAGCAACTTTTCCAAAAAAAAAATTTCCTGACCAAAATAAAGAAGAGGCTGTTAACAATATGATTGCTAACATTAAGTTTCTTGACATTTATTTATCTACAAGAGTCATGAGGGATGATGTATCAAACCTATTGCCACCATTTTTTTGTACTTCTTCATAATATTTATCAACAATTTTTGTAATAGGAAGAATTGCACCATTTTTATCTGCTTCATTAAAACAAATTGATAAATCCTTACGCATCCAATCAACTGCAAAACCATAATCAAATTTGCCATCGAGCATAGTTCTATATCTATTTTCCATTTGCCATGATTGAGCTGCACCCTTTGATATAACGCTAAGAACCTTTTCCATATCTACATTCGATTTTTTTCCAAAAGCCATTGCTTCAGATAAACCTTGAACTAATCCCGCAATACAAATTTGATTTATCATTTTAGCTATTTGACCTGATCCAGATGGACCTATAAGTTCAATAGCTTTACCATAAGATGTGAGAACTGGCTTAACAGTATTATAATCTTTTTCATCACCACCAATCATAATAGAAAGAACACCATTTTCTGCTCCAGCCTGACCACCAGATACAGGAGCGTCAAGAAAACTCAATTTTTTATCTTTAAGTTTTTGATAATAATTTCTTGCTATCTCTGCAGAAGCTGTTGTGTGATCAACAATAATTGATCCCTCAGCTACATTTGAAAGAATTCCACCTTCACCTTCCATTACTTCAATAATATCTTCATCACGTCCAACACACATAAAAACAATTTCAGAATTTTGAGAAGCTTCACCAGGACTTTTAGCCATGCTTCCTTTGTATTTTTCTACCCATTTTTCTGCTTTAACTTTTGTTCTATTATAAACAGTTACATTATAACCATTGTTTTGAAGATGACCTGCCATTGGGTAACCCATCACTCCTAAGCCAATAAAAGAAACATTTTTAATACTCATTAATATTCTCCTATTTTTTCTAAAATTTTAAAATTCAAATCTTCTGAATTACTAACAATTAAATTCTTATTCTTTTTTGTAAAGTCATATTTATTTTTATCAAAATCTATATCAGAACCCCCTGCTTCTCTGACAAAAAGAATACCTGGAATATGATCCCAGGGAGATAATTTTGATAAAATAGCAAAATTTCTAATGCCAATACCTATATCTATATATTCAAAACCAATGCATCTATAAGAGTTAACTTCTTTAAATATGTTTTTAAATATTTTTAACTTATCTTTAAATCCTGGTTCCCAATACTTTGTACTTATCGACCCTATAGTTTCTTCAATTATATTTACCTCTTTTGTAATAATTTTATTTTTATTGATATAAGAACCTTCATTTACAATAGCCGAACACATAGTTTTTTCTAGTGGCTTGTATATCCAAGAACGCAAAATTTTTTCTTTAAATGTTAAGGCTATCATAATTGCAAATTTATCCCTACCATTAGCAAAATTTGTTGTTCCATCTATTGGGTCAACAGTCCAACAATATGCATCTTCATTATAAAAATTTAATATATTTTCATTTCTAGAATATTCCTCTTCGCCTATAAAATTTGAAGTTGGTAAAATTTTTAACAAATTTTTTTTTAATTCTTTTTCTGCCTCAATATCAGCTACTGTTACTAAATCAGATCCATTTTTATAATTAATGTCATCGTCTGATAAATTTTTAAATTTTGGTAAGATAATATTACGACTTACGTTAAAACAAATGTCCTCTATGTCCTCATGCTTTATATTATCCATTTACACATGCTTCAGTATACATTTCTGCTAGTTTCAATGTGATATTGCCAATTTTACCATTATTAATTTTTTTATTATCAATTTTTAAAATAGGGGTAATAAAACTTCCAGAGCTTGTTAAGAAAACTTCATCAGCATTAATTAATTGCTTTTGAGTAAATTGTTTTTCTATTAGTTTAAGGTTAGTTTTTTTTATAATTTTTAAAAGAGATGTTCTAGTTACTCCTTTTAAAATATCGGAATTAGCTGGATGAGTAATTAAATTATTTCTTTTTATAATCCAAATATTAGAAGATGTACCCTCAGTTACTTTTCCATTTTGTATTAAAATTGCCTCATAAGCATTTTTCTTTTTGGCCATATTTGCCGCTATAATGTTTGGAAGTAAATTTACTGTTTTGATATCACGTCTTTTCCATCGAAGATCTTGGTATGTAATTGTATTTACTCCTACAAATTTTTTTCCAGGTAAATTAAAACTTTTATTTCTTGTGTATACAATCAAAGTTGGGATTAAATTTTTTTGATATTTGTGTTCTCTAAATTGAATACCTCTTGTTATTTGTAAATAAATTATACCATTCCTTGTTTTATTTTTCTTTATTAGATTGAGAAAAATATTATTTAAGTTTTTTTTATTGATTATAAATTTAATTTCTAATTCACGAAGAGAATATTTTAATCTCTTAATATGAAAATCTAAATCAATTAAATTATTGTTCAAAACTGCGATAACCTCATAAACACTATCAGCAAATTGTAATCCTCTATCCTCTATATGAATTTTTGCAGATTTAAAATTTACAAATTTATTATTTATAAAAGCAAAATTTGGCATTAGGTTAAACTTTTGATAAAAGTTTTTCTAGTTTTTTTATGCAGTTTGTTTCAGCAAAAAAAACAACATCATCATTCTCTTTAAAAACAGTTTGGCTATTAGGGATTATAATTTTTTTATCCCTTACAATAGAGCCAATACGTATACCTTTTGGTAATTCTAATTCTTTAAGATTTTTATTACAAAGAAAAGATTCTGACTGAATATCTGCCTCTATTACTTCTCCAAAACCTTCACCTATAGAATAATCGTTTCGTATTTTTACGCCTCTAACCTTTTCTAAAATTTTAGAAATTGTTATTATTTTTGGATCTATGGTCATATCAACACCAATATTAGACAACAAAGATGAATAATTACTATTATTAATCAAAGTTATTGATGTGTTGGCTCCTGCTCTTTTAGCTAGTAAGGATGATAAAATATTAACTTCATCGTCTTCTGTAATTGATATACAGTAACCTGAATCTGATATGTTTACCTCTTCAAGTATCTGATTGTCCAAACCATCTCCACATGTCACTGTGATATTTTCTAAATTTGATGCAAGAAATTCTGCGCGTTCTTTATTAGCTTCAATGAGTTCAGTTTTTATATATGTATCAGAATTTTCAATTAATTGTGCAAGTGAAAATCCTATATTTCCACCACCGATAATCACAGCTTTTTTTGCCTGCAATTCTTGATGGCCAAACTCAGATAACACGTCTGTCAAATTATCAGTTTCCACAACTAGAAAGATGGTATCTTTTTTTTCAATTTTAGTTGAAGAATTTACTGTAAATTTTTGATCACCTCTAAATATAAACATAATGTTAGCTAAATAGTCAGGAAATTTTTCTGATAATTCTCTTACAGATAGGCCTGAATGTAAAAAATTATCCTCACATTTTAATCCAATTAATTTCAATTTTTTATCTGATAATTCAACCATATCTATTGTGCCAGGAGAAATTAATCTTCTAAATATACCTTTAGCAACTTCTTGTTCGGGAGAAATAATTGCATCGATTGGGAAATTTTCATCATTATATAAATTTTTCCAATCATTTTTTAAATAATCTTGTTGTCTTATTCTTGCAATTTTCTTTTTTATTTTAAATAAAGAGTGGCCAATTTGACAAGTAACCATATTCGTTTCATCACTCTTAGTAACCGCAATTAATATTTCACAGTCATGTGCACTTGCACTCTCTAAAACTGATGGCATACTAGGGATACCATTTATTGTTTTGACATCCAAATTTTCAGATACCTTATTTAATCTATTTTCATCTTCATCAATCACTGTAACTTCAAAGTTTTCGCGTGATAGTTTATCAGCTATGCTATATCCAACATCTCCAGCACCACAAATAATTGTTTTCATTGATTAGTTATTCTACTTTTATATCTAGTGATTTAAATTTTCTATAAAGAGCAGTTCTTTCCATTCCTGTAAATTCAGAAACTTTTGTTATATTACCATTAAATCTCTTAATTTGCGATATTAAATAATTTTTTTCAAACTCAGATCTTGCTTCTTTTAATGACAAATCCAGTGAATTATTGGAAGAATTTGACGCAGTTTCATCTCCCATTTGTAAAGCTAAATCATCAACCTCTAACTCTTTTATATTTTGATCTTGGTTAAGTATCAAACTTTTCTCAACATAATTAATTAATTGAGATATATTTCCAGGCCAATCATACATTTGTAATTTAGTTAAGGCTTTAGAAGAAAATTTAAAATTTAAATTTCCTCCACTTTTTTCATTTAAATAAAAATTAAGGATAGGAAGAATATCATCTCTTCTGTTAGAAAGAGAGATAAATTTTATATAGTCTGTTGAAATTCTATCATATAGTCTTTTAATAAAATTACCTTTTTCAATTTCTATTTCTAAATTTTTCTCAGTAATTGTAATAATTTTATGATTTAATTTAATATCAAGATCTTCAAAAAATTTTTTATTTTCTAGAAAATTTAAAAGTTTTTTTTGATAAATATTTGGTAGAGTTTCAATATTGAGAAGTATTAATGAATTATTGTTTGATCGATAAAAAATATTTTCATTAATTGCGTTTTTATTTTCTGCAAACATATTATCCAAAGCTTCATTTGTAAGTTTTTTAAAATCAATTGATATAGGAAGCTTATCTTTATAGGGTGAATTTTGATGTATTAAATTTGTAAAATGTTTTTTTCCTGTTCCAAATGGACCTTCAATTAATAATCTTGAATTACTGGAGCTCTGCTCATCTAAATGTTTGTTAATTTTTTTTATGAATTCTGAATTCCCTATTAGTGGTATAGCTTTTATTAAGGTATCTTTTAAATTTTTATTTTCACTCAATAATGATGAACTTTCTATTGCTCTCTTAGTAAGAATGATTAATTTATCACTATTGAATGGCTTTTCTAAAAAGTCGTATGCTCCATTTTTTATAGATTTTACTGCAAGATCAACAGTTCCATGACCACTTATAATAATAATAGGAACATTACTATCAATCGATTTGAATTCTTTTAAAATCTCAATGCCATCTAATTTACTGTTAGATAGCCACACATCTAAAATAACTAAGTCGGGTTTAATTTCTTTGAATTTACTAATTGCTTCATCTGAATTGAGCGCAATAGATGTATTATAATTTTCATCTTTTAGAATTTCTGAAATAAGAAAACAAATATCCTTTTCATCATCTATAATTAATACTTTATGCATTGTAATCAAAATTAATTAGTGATGTTGTACCTGCCATATTTTTATTTTTCTCAATTTTTATTTTACCACCATGATCTTCAATAATTCTTTTGACTATAGATAGACCAAGTCCAGTGCCTTTTGTTTTAGTTGTAAAATAAGGCTCAAATATTTTACTCAACATTTTTTCATCAATTCCTACACCATTATCTTTTATTTCAATTGTTATATTTTTATCATTGGTAGCCAATAATACTTCAACTGCTGGATTAGGTATTTTTTCTACAGCTTCAATAGCATTTTTAATTAAGTTACCGAAACATCTTGAGATTTGAAGAGTATCAAAGTGAAAATAAATATCATTTTCAGGTTTAATTAAATTAAGCTTTATATCTTTCCTTGTATTGAAATATAAAAGGAATGCCTCTTCTAAACATTTTGATATGTTATCAAGCTTGATTTCTGCCTCAGGCATTCTTGCAAAAGATGAAAATTCATCAACTAACTTTCCAATATCATCTACTTGTCTTGATATTGTTTTAGTTAAAAGTGAAATATCTTCTTTATCTGTTTTTGCATCTAAAAATTTCTTTTCTATTCTTTCAGCAGAAAGTTTAATTGGAGTCAGGGGATTTTTAACTTCATGCGCTATCTTTCTTGCTATATCAGACCAAGCAGCATGTTTTTCTGCTAAAATTAGAGAGGTAGCATCGTCTAGGGCAACAACATATCCTTCAATTTTATTATCATTAATTTCTTTAATAATTCTAATGTTAAAATTTCTTTGATCGTCAAACAATGTAAAATCGTATTGAAAATTTAATAATACTTTGTTTGAGCTTTCAAAATTCTCAAATATCTTTTTCCATTCAGGGAAATAGGATAGAAAATTGTCATTAATTTTAAAATTTTTAGTGCTTCTAAATAATTTTGTTAAAGTTTTATTAAATAATAAAATATTAAAATTTTTGTCTAAAGATATTACACCTATTGTTAAAAGACTTAAGATTGCCTCAATAAAAATTCTTTTTTCTTCATCTTCTTGACTTTTTGATATTAACTCATTTTGCTTATTCTCAATTTCAGTAATCATTTTATTATAAGACGATAGTAATACTTTTATCTCTTGAAATTGATCAGTTTCACTAACTTTGGCATCAAAATTTCCTTCTGATATTTTATTTGCTGATTTGATTAAGTTTGTAATTGGTTTACTAAGATTGCTAGCTAGATTAAATCCAATCAAAATTGCCACTAATATAAAACAAATAGAGAAAAGAACAAATATCATTGAATAAGTTATTTGAATTCCTGAACTTTCCTCTTCTTTCAAAGTATAAATTTCAAATGCCTCTTTTGTAGCACTAATATGATCCCAAATATTTGTATTCAAATTTCTATTAACTTGCATGTAAACATCATTTAAAAAATTTATTTTTTTATAGGCAGTGATAGAATTTTTATCTAACTGAAAAATATAAACTTGGTTTTGATTAACAACTTTAAATATCTCATTTGACGGAAGAGAAAAATTTTCATTATCAGGATCTTTTAGACTTAAGTAGATATTTCCTTCAGTATTAAAAATATATATACTTGAAATTGTTCTCAAATTAATAAACTCACTTAAAGCTACTCTTATTGATTGAATATTTACTTCATTATTTTGAGAAGCTTTTAATATTTCTCTCATTATTAATTGTGTATCAGAAACTATTTCTGCCTGAATCTCATTTTCATAATTTTTTGCTACAATGTTAGAATTGACAACTGCGTCCCTTACAGCATCTCCGTACCAAGTTCTTAACTCTAAATTGAAGAAAAGTGATGTAATGATAACTAATCCAATGGCTGGGCCCAAAGCCATTGCAGCAAATAAATTAACAAATTTTATATATAATCGCGATTCATCATAACTTTTTCTTCTCCTCACTAAAATAAGTACAATTTGCCTAACTATTATTGAAATCAATAAAATGACAAAAATAACATCAGCCAATAAAAAAAATTGTAGTCTTCTAGGATCTTTTACTAAATCGTTATTTGGTAGCATTAAATAGAATGTAATCGAAAAACTTAGTATGATTAAAAAAATTAAAAAATAAAAAGATAATCTAGATAGATGAATAGATTTAAGTAATTTTGATAGGTCAAACACTGTGTACTTTAGTTAATTTTTCAAATAATGATTATAAAATAATATTATTTATAAATTAAAATGATGAAAAATGCACTTGTAATTCTAGCTGGCGGAAAAGGAAAGAGATTTGGTCAAAAAATTCCAAAACAATTCTTAAAAATTGGGAATACAAATTTTTTAAATTATTTTATTTCAAATTTAGATTTATCAAACTTCGATATTATTAATATTTCAATAGATAAAAAATATCAAAACACCTACTTTAATCATAGGGCTGTTTCTGAGAAAATTAAAATTACCTATTCAAAACCTGGGCTTACAAGACAAATTTCATCATTTAATGCTTTAAAAAATTTAAAAAAATTTAAAATTAAAAATGTATTAATTCATGATGCTGCACGTCCTTTGTGTAGTAATATATTAATTAAAAAAATTATATCCAAATTAGGCAAAAATACTAATGCAATTCCATATGTTGAATATAATGACAGACAATTAATAAAGAAAAGTAAATTGGAAACAAAAGCAATTAACGTACAAACACCCCAGGGTTTTAATTATAATTTAATATTAAAAGAACATATCAAGTATAAAAATTTTGAATTTAATGATGATGCAGGATTATTACAAAAATCAAAAATGAAAATAAATTTTATCAAAGGTGAAAAAAATAATATTAAAATCACTTATCCAGAAGATATTCAATTATTTAATTTATACAAAAAACCGATAACAAAATACGGTATTGGTTACGATATTCATCAAATTGATAAAAATACCAAAAATGGATTAAAATTAGGAGGCATTAAAATTCCTTTCTCTAAATTGATTGGTCATTCTGATGCAGACGTTGTACTACATGCAATTTGTGATAGTATTTTTGGAGCACTCTCTATGAGAGATATAGGTTATCAGTTTCCCAACACAGATAAAAAATGGAAAAATGCAGATTCATCTAGGTTCATAATTTATTGTAGAAATAAACTCAAAGAAAATGGTTTTTCTATAATCAATCTAGATATAAATATAATAGCTGAAAAACCTAAAATTACTAAGTATGTTTCAAAAATGATTAAAAATATTTCAACATTACTTCAAGTTAAAAATAGTTCTGTGTCTATTAAAGCGACTACAAATGAAAAGATTGGTTTTATTGGAAATGGTGAAGGAATTGCAGCCGAGTCAATAGTTCATATAACAAATGATAAAATTAGCTAATTTTTTTGTATCTTTATCATTTGTAGGATATATTAAATTAATACCTCCAGGAACTTTTGCATCTTTTCTATCAATAGTTGTTCTGTTTCCTATTGTTGAATACAAAATTATTTCTTTAGAAATACTTGCATTTGTTTTTATTGTAATTTTTTTATTATCATTATTTTTTATTAATAAATTCTCAGCACACACCCAATCACATGACTCAAAAATAATAGTTATTGATGAATTCTTAGGAGTATACTTAATTTTAATATTTTATGATCAAATTAAAATAATAAATCCTTATGTTACAATAGTGCTAATTTTTATTTTATTTCGATTTTTTGATATTCTAAAAATTTTTCCAGCAAATATAGTAGATAAGAGACTTAAATCAGCTTTTGGCGTAATTCTTGATGATTTAATAGCAGGAATATATACAATAATAATTCTTTACACTGTAAATGCCTATTTTTAAAAAAGTTATAGATAAATTAATAAAAAAAAATATCTCAATTTCAGTTGCTGAGTCTTGCACAGGTGGACTAATAGCAAATACTATTACTAAATATAGTGGAATTTCAAAAATTTTCTCTTACGGGATTATTAGTTATTCTAATAAAGCCAAATCTAAATATTTATCTGTTTCAAAAAGTAATCTCTCTAAATTTGGAGCTGTAAGCAAAGAAGTGGCTGAGGAAATGGTAAATGGTCTATACAAAAATGAAAAAACACAAATCTGCATTTCTACAACTGGGATAGCAGGTCCTAATGGTGGGACAAAGTTAAAACCAGTAGGATTAGTGTATATTGGAATTAAAGTTAATAAAAGTAATTATATTTTCAAGAAAATATACAAAGGAAAACGATTAGACATACAGAGAAAAACTAGAGATTTTATATTTAGAAAAATTAATCAATTAATCTAAAATTTCATCAGCACGAACTTTAAATGATTCAATCATTTTGTTTTCAATTAAAGGAAAAAAAGCTTCAGCAATTTTTTGGTGAAAAAATCGTTTAAATTCAAATTCAACATTAAAATGAATTCTTGTTTGATTTTTTTTTAATGATTCAAAAATCCAATTAGTTTTAAGATCTTTTAAAGGTCCTTCAATATAAGTTGTGCTTATTGAAAGTTTTTTTTTATCAAAAATGACGTGAGAGCCAAAAGTTTGGGGCATAAAATATTTATACCATACGACCATATCAGCATATATTTCATTTTTATTTTTTGAATGAATTCTCATAGCTGAACACCAAGGAATAAAATATGGGTAACTTTCAATGTCTAAAACAATATCGAAAAGTCCTTTTGCGTCGTGATCGACTATTTCCTCTCTATTTGAAGATTTCATTGAATTGAATAAAGTTTATTTTTCCTATTTTCTTGCATGATTTTAAAATCATCAGAAGCATGATAACTTGAACGAGTTAGCGGTGATGACGCCACCATCAGAAATCCTTTTGCGTATGCCATTTTTTTATATTCATCAAATTCTTGAGGAGTAATAAATTTTTCTAGCTTAGCGTGTTTTGGTGTTGGAGGTAAGTATTGCCCTATTGTAATAAAATCAACATTAGCTGCTCTTAAATCATCCATTACTTGATAAACTTCTTCTTTGGTTTCACCTAAACCAACCATTAGACCTGATTTTGTAAATATACTTGGGTTTTTTTCTTTAATTTGACTAAGTAAATTCAAACTTACAAAGTAACGTGAACCTGGACGAATTGATGGATATAATCTTGGCACTGTTTCTAAGTTATGATTGAAGACGTCAGGTAAATTTTTTGATAAAATATCTATAGCTTCAGGTTTATTTTTAAAGTCAGGTGTTAAAGTTTCAATTGTGCAACTTGGATTTAATGATTTAATTGAATCTATAACGTTGATAAAATGTAGTGCTCCACCATCTATGAGGTCGTCTCTATCAACACTTGTTATTACAACATGTTCTAAATTCAATTGCTTAACTGATTCAGCAATTCTTATAGCTTCACCGTGATCAATATAATGAGGTTTGCCAGTTTTAATATTACAAAATGCGCAAGCTCTAGTACATATATCTCCAAGTATCATAAATGTTGCATGTTTTTTTTGCCAACATTCAGCTATATTTGGACATGCAGCTTCTTCGCATACAGTTACAATTTTTTTGTCTTTTAGGAGTTTATTTGTTTCTTTGAAAAATTTTGAAGTTGGTGCTTTTACTCTAATCCAACTTGGTTTTTTAGGAATTGGATTTGATTTATTTTTAACTTTTTCAGGATGACGAGGTCCACTCATGTAGGTTAAATAACTTCCATATCCATGCTATTCAACCATATTTGGAAGGGATCTTCCAAAATATCGCTAAAATCTTTGAGTAATTTTGCCGCAACGGCACCATCTAGTGATCTATGGTCTGCTGAAATAGTAGATTTCATTGTATGTCCTATTTCAATACTGCCAGAGTTCACAACAGGTTTTTCAATTATAGATCCAATTGCAATAATACTTGATTGTGGCGGATTAATAATTGCTTGAAATTCTGTGATTCCAAACATGCCTAAGTTTGAGATAGTTATAGATCCTCCACTATATTCTTCTGGTAATAATTTATTTTGATTAGCTTTTTTTACTAATGATTTAATTTCTGTTGAGATTTCAGCCAATCCTTTTGTATCAGCTTCTTTAACAATAGGTGTAATCAATCCTTCTTTTAACGCTACCGCTATTGCAATATCGATATTTTTATATTGATGAATTTTACCATTCACCCAAGAAATATTTGTTTCTGGATTTTTCGCTATTGCCATTGCGGATGCTTTTACAATGAGATCATTAAACGAGATTTTGATATTACTATTTGAATTTATTTTTTTTCTTAAATTTATTAGCTTATCCATTCTTGTTTCAATTGTAAGATAAAAATGTGGAACCTCATTTTTTGTTTGTGTTGTTCTTTCAGCAATTATTTTTCTAATACTAGATGGCTCAATTACAGAAATATTTTCATCATTGATATGAAGTTCAAAATTTTGAATATCTTTTTTTATTATCCTACCATCAGGTCCAGACCCTTTAATAAGAGTTAGATCAATATTGTTATCTTTCGAAAATTTTTTAACAAACGGTGAAGCAAAATTAGTATTTTGTTTAGTATTTGAATCTTTACCTCTTTCTATTATTTGACTGTTATCTACTTCAGTATTTACTTTAGATGTTTCTGAAACTTCATTTTTTTCTTCACTGCTTACAGTTTGATCTTTATCATTATAATCTTCTAATCTTTCATCTTTGTTACCATTGATTAGAGCAATGACAGAATTAACAGCAATTTGTTTATCTGGTGTTGTATCAATTAAATGTGTAATTTCTCCCTCATCAACTGCCTCAACTTCCATTGTTGCTTTATCTGTTTCAATTTCAGCTAATATATCTCCAGCTGAAACAGTATCACCAATGTTAACTAGCCACTTATTAATTACACCCTCTGACATTGTGGGTGATAATGCGGGCATTAAAACTTTAATTGCCATTTATTTTATATAACTTACTTTTTTTTGCAGCATTTATAATATCATCAACTTGAGGAAGATATAATTTTTCTAAGCTCAATGCGTATGGCATTGGAACATCCGCACTATTAACTTTTATCACTGGTGAGTCTAAATAATCAAATGCATCCCTTTGAACAATATTTGCAATTTCAGAACCAACACTACCAAATGGCCATGACTCTTCGACAGTGATTAATCTATTAGTTTTTTTAACTGAATTTAAAATTGTTTCTGTATCCAAAGGTCGTAAAGTTTGTAAATCAATAATTTCTATATCTAAATTGTATTCCTCTTTTAGTCTTAATGCAGCTTCTTTTGATTTCTGCAACATTATTGAATACGTTACGATCGTTAAATCTTTACCTTCTTTTTCTATATTTGCTTTTCCAATTGGTATTGAGAAGTTAATGTCATTATTAACGGGACCTTTTAATCCATAAAGAATTTCATTTTCTAGAAAAATTACGGGATTTGGATCTGATATTGCAGATCTTAATAAACCTTTTGCGTTATAAGGAGTAGATGGCGCAATGACTTTTAAACCTGGCACTTGAGAATACCAGGAAGAAAAATCCTGACTATGTTGTGCAGCAACTTGAGCCGCAGCACCATTAGGTCCTCTGAAAACAATAGGACAGTTAATTTGTCCTCCAGACATGTAAAGTGTTTTTGCTGCTGAATTTATTATTTGATCAATTGCTTGCATAGAAAAATTAAAAGTCATAAATTCTAAAATTGGTCTCAACCCCTTAAATGCTGCACCAACTGCTAATCCAGTGAAACCATGTTCTGAAATAGGAGTATCTAATACTCTTTCTTTTCCAAATTCCTGAAGAAGACCTTGCGTTACTTTATACGCACCTTGATACTCGGCAACTTCTTCTCCCAATATGAAAACTTTATTATCTTTTCTCATTTCTTCAGCCATTGTGTCTCTTAGTGCTTGACGCATGGTAATTTCTTCTGAGCTTAAATTTGTATCTTCTTCTATTTTAGGTGATGGTGTATCGATTATATTATCTTTCTTTGTCTCAATTTTTGTCTCAATATTTTTTTCAATTTTCTTTTCTTCAATGACTTTTTCTACGGGAGCTTCTTTTTTTACTTCAACTTTTTCATTTGCATCGCCAATAATAGCTATAGCTTTATTTACTGGAATATTCGCCTCACCTTCTTTAAATAAAAGATCTAGAACAACACCTTCATCTACTGCTTCTACCTCCATTGTTGCTTTGTCAGTTTCAATTTCTGCAATCAAATCACCAGCTTTAACGGTATCCCCTTTTTTAATTAACCACTTAGACAGATTACCCTCAGTCATTGTTGGAGATAATGCAGGCATTAAAATTTCTGTGCTCATAATTTATATATAAACGTCCGTATAAAGCTCACTGTCCTTTGGAAAAGGACTATTAGTTGCAAATTCAGCAGCGTTTTTTATTTCTTCTAAAGTATCTTTATTAATTTTTTCAATTTCATCATTAGTTGCAATTTTTTTCTTTAAAATTTCTGCTTTAACTATTTCAATTGGATCAGTTTGCTTATAGTTATCTAATTCTTCTTTCGTTCTATATTTTGCAGGATCTGACATTGAATGTCCTCTATATCGATATGTTTGTACTTCAATAATATAAGGTCCATTACCTTCTCTGACATACTTACCTGCTTTATCTGCTGCTTCTATAACAGAGAAAACATTCATCCCATCTACCTTCTCACCAGGAATACCAAATGCCTCTCCTCTTTTATATAAATCTAATCCAGCTGCTGCTCTATCTACAGATGTACCCATTCCATATTTATTATTTTCAATAATATATAAAACAGGAAGCTTCCATAAAGCAGCTAAATTAAAAGCTTCAAAAACTTGTCCATTATTCATTGCTCCATCACCAATATATGTTCTGCATATATTTTTTTCTCCATTATATTTATGTGTGAATGCTATACCTGTTCCAATTGGTACTTGAGCTCCTACAATACCATGACCGCCATAAAAATTATTTTCCTTAGAGAACATATGCATTGAACCACCCTTACCTGCTGAATAACCATCTTCTCTACCAGTCAATTCTGCCATAATACGTTTTGGATCTAATCCCCTAGCAATCATATGGCCATGATCTCTATAAGTTGTTACAACTGAGTCATTCTTATCAATTGTCATTAAAATCCCAACAACAACAGCTTCTTGACCAATATACAAATGACAAAAACCACCTATTTTACCCATTCCGTAAAGTTGAGCTGCTCTTTCCTCAAATCTTCTAATTTTGAGCATAAAAGAATACATTTTAATGTAATCGGCTTTTTGAAGTTTCTTCATATGATAATCTTTAATTATAATTAGGGTGATTTTTTGTCAAATAAATCAATCTATTCTATAATTATAACTGTTTCGTTTTCTGAAGTAAATCCTGTAACTTTCCTAAATGTCTCATCTAAATAGTCCAAATCTATAGTATTTGGTTGTAATCTTTTAATTCTATCTAGGTAAAATTCATTTTCTTTTTTTAAGGACATATATTGTCCATTGTATTGAGCATTAAGATTTTTAAGACTAAAATATTTCAGTAATCCCCTCTCACCATTTATAAGAAAATAGAGAAGATAAACAAATAGAAAAAAAGTAAACAAAAAAGATAAATAGAAATAAAATTTATTTTTTAAAACTAAAGATTTATTCATTTATTATACAAATAGCATATTTAAGATCGAAACTGTCAATTATTTGTTATTTAAGATAGATGATCCAGCATAATTTGCTTTACCTTGTAATGCTTCTTCAATTCTTAACAATTGATTATATTTTGCTGTTCTATCTGTTCTCGATAATGATCCTGTTTTAATTTGACCTGCTGAAACACCAACTGATAAATCAGCAATCGTCGTATCTTCAGTCTCACCAGAACGATGTGAAATTATAGTAGTGAAATTATTTTCTTTTGCTAATTTAATCGACTCCAAAGTTTCTTTTAGTGTACCTATTTGATTTACTTTAACTAAAATAGAATTACCGGCACCCTCTGCAATACCTTTTTGTAATCTTTTTTTGTTTGTAACAAATAAATCATCACCAACTAACTGAACTTTTTTTCCTATTGTTGATGTTAAATTTGACCAACCATCCCAATCATCCTCTGACATTCCATCTTCAATAGAATAAATTGGATAAGCATTTACCAATTTCTCCAGATAATTAATCATCTCATCAGAAGACAAAACAATTTTTTCTCCCTTTAAATCATATTTATTATTTTTGTAAAATTCAGTTGAGGCAACATCAAGTGAAAGATAAATATCCTTTCCGGGTTTAAAACCTGCATCTTCCACTGATTTCAAAACTGTTTCTATGACTTCACTAGAACTATTTATGTTAGGAGCAAATCCACCTTCATCACCAACATTTGTGTTTAAGCCTTTTGATTTTAAAAGTGACTTTAATGAATGAAATATTTCGCAACCATATTGAAGTGCATCTGAAAAATTATTTGCACCTATAGGAGCAACCATAAATTCTTGAATATCAACGTCGTTATCTGCATGTGATCCTCCATTAATAATGTTCATCATTGGAACTGGAAGACTCATTGTATGCTCCTTACCAACAAAAGAATATAATTCATGACCTTCAGAGGAAGCTAAACATTTTGCAAAAGCCAAGCTTGCAGCAAGAGTTGCATTAGCACCTAAATTTGATTTATTTTCCGTACCATCTAGTTCTAATAAAAAATCATCAAAAGAAGAAATATCTTCAAATGATTTTCCAACTAGTTCATTAGAAATTGTATCATTAATATTTCCTACCGCTTTCAAAACTCCTTTACCTATATATTTGGATTTATCATTATCTCGCAATTCTAGAGCCTCATGCACTCCAGTAGATGCTCCACTTGGAACCGCAGCTCTTCCAAATGTAGAATTTTCAAATTCTATATCACATTCAACAGTAGGATTTCCTCTGCTATCTATTATTTGTCTTGCTTTTATATTAGTTATTTTAGGCATTGTTTTTCGCTATATCATCAAATTTTTTAAGTTGAACTAATAAATTTTTTATATCTTTTATATTAATCATGTTTGGTCCATCACTAGGAGCATTATCCGGATCATTATGTGTTTCTAAAAATAAACCAGCTACACCAATAGATATAGCAGCTTTGCATAAAGAAGGGATATGTTCTCTTTGACCACCACTTTTATCACCCAATCCTCCTGGTTGTTGCACAGAATGAGTTGCATCAAAAATTACAGGATACTTATATTTTTTCATGATATCTAAACCTTTAAAATCATTAACAAGTGTATTGTAACCAAAAGATGTTCCTCTTTCAGTGATCATTATGTTTTTATTATTTGTAGTTTCTATCTTTGTGAAAATATTTTTTACATCATTTGGTGATAAAAATTGACCTTTTTTTACATTAATTATTTTATTTGTATTACCTGCAGCTAATAATAAATCTGTTTGACGGCATAGAAACGCAGGAATTTGAATAATATCGATAATACTATCTTTTTTTAATTGATTACATTGCTCTTCATTATGAATATCTGTTAAAATTGGTAAATTAAAATTAGTTTTAATTTTTTCAAAGATTTTTAATGCGTCATCGAGTTTTATACCTCTATCACTTTTAATACTTGATCGATTTGCCTTATCAAAGCTAGATTTAAAAATTAAATTAATACCAGCATCATCACATATCTTACATAGCTCTTCTGCAATCATCAGTGAGTGACTTTCGTTTTCTATTACGCATGGACCAGCAATTAAAATAAATTGAGAATTATTTGAGATAGAATAATCTTTTAAATTAATATTAATCATTAATTGCAGCCTTTATAAATGATACAAAAAGAGGGTGTGGATCTAGTGGTCTTGATTTTAACTCTGGATGAAATTGAACGCCTATAAACCATTTATGTTTTTTACTCTCGAGTACTTCAGGCAATAATCCATCTGGCGACATACCGCTGAAATAATAACCTTTGTTTTCAAATTTAGATAGAAATTTCTGATTTACTTCGTATCTATGTCTGTGTCTCTCACTAATTACTCTATTTTTATATATCGAAAAGATTTTTGAATTTTTTTTCAAAATAGCTTTGTATGCTCCAAGACGCATCGTTCCACCCTTATCACTATTTTTATCTCTTTTTTCAATCTTGTTTTTATTTACCCATTCTGTCATTAATCCTACAACTGATTTAGTAGTTTTCTTAAATTCTGAAGAGTGAGCATTTTTAATTCTGAGAACATTTTGTGCTATTTCAATAACTGCTAACTGCATTCCAAGACATATTCCAAAAAAAGGAATATTGTTTTCTCTCGCGTATTTGATAGCACTAATTTTTCCATTAATACCACGAATACCAAAACCACCCGGAATTAGAATTCCATGACAACCTTTTAATTTTTTTATTAAACTAGCGTTGTTTTCTTTTTCAGAATTAATCCATTGAATATCTATATCGGCAGAATTTTCTATACCTCCGTGAACCAATGCTTCATTAAGTGATTTATAACTATCTTTAAGATTTGTGTATTTTCCTACTACTGCAATTTTTACTTTATGTTTTCTTTTTTTAATTTTTTTTTGAAGATCGATCCAAGACTTTAAATTTAGTTTATGATTTTTCGGTTTATAACCCAATTGTTTAAGGAGAGCTTCATCCAAACCATATTTAGAATATAATGAAGGAACTTCATAAATTGATTTAGCATTTAATGCAGGAATTACCGACTCTTTTTTAACATTACAAAATAAAGATATTTTAGAAATTGAATCATTATCTATTGGTTGTTCAGATCTACACATAATTATATCTGGTTGAATACCGGCATTGAGAAGTTCTTTAACTGAATGTTGAGTAGGTTTCGTTTTTAACTCACCTGCTGAACTTAAATATGGAATATAAGTCATATGAATTAATGCTGATGAAATATTTTTATCATTTCTAATTTGTCTTATTGCTTCTAAAAAAGGAAGTGATTCAATATCTCCAACTGTTCCCCCTATTTCATAAATTGCGATATCTTCTTTTTTTAAATCACTATTAATAAATGATTTTATTTCATTGGTAACATGAGGAATTACCTGAATTGTTGAGCCAAGGTAATCTCCCTTTCTTTCTTTTAGAAGAACATTTGAATATATTTTCCCAGACGAAACGCTATCCGTTTGTTTAGCAGATTGATTTGTGAATCTTTCATAATGACCAAGATCTAAATCTGTTTCTGCACCATCATCTGTAACATACACTTCTCCATGTTGATATGGACTCATTGTTCCTGGATCCACATTTAAGTAGGGATCTAACTTTCTTATTCTTACTTTGAATTTTCTACTCTTTAATAATGTTGCAAGGGAAGCTGACGCTATACCTTTTCCAAGAGATGATGCTACTCCACCCGTAATAAAAACAAAATGCATTACGGAATACCGTGATACATAATAGATCTTGTTATAGCAAGATAATATTAATTATTTTCTGGTATAGTTGGTTCTTCTGAAGTTTCTTCTGTATTAATTGAAGGAAGTGACTCTAAAACATTACGGTCTGAACCTATGGAGGCTGTTATTGTAAGAATGATACTCATTATCATAAATAAACCAGCAGTTATTGCAGTTAGCCTTGAAAGAAGGTTTGCAGTACCTCGAGCTGACATCATTCCATTTGAAGTTCCACCACCAAGACCTAAGCTATCGTTATCGGATCCTTGTAATAAAACCAATATAACTAAAGCAATTGCAAGTATTAGCTGAATTATTACTAAAGTTGTCATAAGTGCGCTTTATATTAAATTGGTTTTATTTATCAAGAAATAATTGTATTGAATTCATCCACTTTTAATGAAGCTCCACCAATTAAGCACCCATCTACATGACTTAATTCAGTAATTTCTTTTGAATTTGTGGACTTAACAGAACCTCCATAAAGCACTTTAAAGTTAGCGAATTTTTGATCAAAATTTTTGATTAATTTGTGTACTTGATTTATTTCATCTAAAGTTGGAGTTAATCCAGTTCCTATTGCCCAAACTGGTTCATAAGCTATTAATGCATTTTGATGATTTGCAGAATTTGGAATACCGTCCTTTATTTGTGTAGATAAGATTTTTTCCGTTAAATTATTTTCTTTTTGCTCTAAGGTTTCACCTACACAGATCACTGGTATAATATTTTCCTCAATAAGGTTTGAACTTTTTATTTTTACATTATCATTTGTTTCAGCAAAGTATTGTCTTCGCTCAGAATGTCCAACCAAACAAAAATGTATATTATTATCCTTTAACATTGAAGCAGATAGTTCTCCAGTGTATGCACCTTCTTTAAAAGATGAGACATCTTGCGCACCACAAAATAAGTTTTCATTATTTCCTTTTAGTGATTTTAAGTAAATTGGAGGTGAGCAGATAATCGTACAGTTATCAGAATTAACATTTAATTTTTGATAATAATCTTTTAAAAATGAGTAATTCCCATTTAATTTCCAATTTGCTATAAAAATAGAGGAATATTTACCAA
>CACBPV010000006.1 GCA_902541215.1 uncultured Alphaproteobacteria bacterium
CAACCTGACATACTTTAAGCTTATCTGCATCAGGATGTTTTTCTGCTTTTAAAACTTTAGCTACTGTAAAATTCTTAAATATTTCTGATTTATCTTCTACACTTTCAATCTCTAAACCAATATTGGTTAAAGTATCTGTTATGGTATTTAAATTTTCAGAAGTATCTAAATGATCTTTTAGCCAGTCTAGTGTAAGTTTCATTTATAGCCCTGATCGTGTTTGATTATCTAAAATACTAAAACCATAATGTTCCAACCATCTATAATTTGGATCAAAAAAACTTCTTAAATCTGTAATTCCATATTTAAGCATCGACAAACGTTCAATTCCCATACCAAAAGCAAAACCCTGATACTGTTTTGAATCAATATTACAATTATCTAAAACTACAGGATTGACCATTCCACAACCCAAAATTTCTAACCATTTATCTCCTTCACCAATTTTTATTTTATTATTTACTTTGGTATAAGCTACATCCATTTCTGCACTAGGCTCGGTAAAAGGAAAATAACTAGGGCGAAAACGATATTGTAAGTTTTTTACTTCGAAAAATTCTTCTAAGAAGGAAACTAGTGTTGATTTTAAATCAACCATAGTAGAACTTGTATCAACGACTAAACCTTCTACCTGATGAAACATAGGTGCATGTGTAGCATCTGAGTCACTTCTATAAGTTCTGCCAGGCACAATAATTTTAATAGGTGGTTTTGTGTTGAGCATAGTTCTCACTTGAACAGGGCTAGTATGGGTTCGAAGAACATTTTTGTCTCCGTTATCCTGAATATAAAAAGTATCCTGCATTTCTCTTGCTGGGTGATGTTCTGGTATATTTAAAGCTGTAAAATTATTAAAATCTGTTTCTATATCTGGACCTGTTTCTACTGCATAATTTAAATTTCCAAAAATTTCTATAATATTAAATATTGTTTGACTAATTGGGTGTATTTTTCCTTTTTCAGAAATATTAGGCGGTAGAGTAACATCAATTGTTTCTAAATTAATCCTGTTTGAAATTTCAATATTTTCAATTTCTGTTCTTTGGTTTTTAATACCTTCTTCAATTTCTTTTTTTATTATATTTAATTCCTGTCCTTTCGATTTTTTTTCTTCAATCGACAAAGAACCTAATCCTTTTAAAGCTTCAGGTATTAATCCCTTTTTACCTAAATAATATAATCGAAGTTTTTCTAAATCTTCTAAGGATTTTGAAGCTTTAATTTTTTTTAGAACATCAGTTTTACTTTCAGCAAATGCCATCAATATCTATTATATTTTATTAATTAAAATTATCTAGCAGATTGAGCTTTATCAACTAAAACTTTAAAAGCTTCTGGCTGATTAACTGCAAGATCCGCTAGAATCTTTCTATCTATTTCAATAGATGATTTCTTAAGACCAGATATAAATTGCGAATATGTTAAACCATGAAGTCGAACACCAGCATTGATTCTTTGAATCCATAGACCCCTAAAGTCACTTTTTCTTTTTTTACGATCTCTATAAGCATATTGCATGCCTCTTTCGACGGCCTGAACAGCAACTCGGAAAACATTTTTTCTTCTACCGTAATAACCTTTTGCTCTTTTAATTACTTTTTTGTGTCTAGCTCTTGCTGTAACACCTCTTGATACTCTTGCCATTGATTTCCCCTTACTTATTGTATGGTAACATATGATCAATTAAAGCAGAGTCACCTGGTGACATAATTGCAGATCTTTTAGTGTTACGAATGAATTTATTGGAACGTTTACTCATTCCATGTCTTTTTCCAGCAGGCTTAAATTTAATTTTACCGGTACCTGTTCTAGAAAATCTTTTTTTTAAACTACTCTTAGTTTTTAGCTTGGGCATTACTATCTCCTATATTTAAAGTTTACCCGTTAGGCTGCCCCGCAGGCCATAACAAGTCTGAAAGGTTTATACTGATAATTGAATATTTTGCAATATGTAGAATTATTTAGCAACTTGAGGGACAAGTATCATCATTATTTGTCTTCCCTCAAATTTAGGAGCTACTTCAACTTTTGCATATTCTTCAACTTCTGATGTTAGTTTTTTTAGAAGATCGAAGCCTAAATTCTGATGCTCCATTTCACGTCCTCTGAAACGCATAGAGACTTTTACTTTATTACCACCACCTATAAACTTAGAGAGTGCTTTAATTTTGACGTTATAATCGTGAGTATCAATTCCAGGTCTCATTTTAATTTCTTTAACCTCAATTGTTTTTTGTTTCTTTTTAGCTTCTTTCTTACTTTTTTGTTCTCTGTATTTTAATTTGCCATAATCTATGATTTTACAAACTGGTGGATTAGCTTCAGGGGACACTTCAACTAAATCAAATCCTTCATCTTCTGCCTGAATTAAAGCTTCACGAATACTTATTATCCCCATTTGCTTACCGTTGCTAGATATTAGTCTAACTTCGCTTGCAGTGATCTGCTCATTGATTCTTGGACCAATATCTTTCTTTGTTTTGAAATTTACAGCCAAAATTATGTAGAGATTAAGTTAAAGCTATTATTTAATAGCATATTAAGAAATTAAGTCTTTTGTCATATTTTGTTAGGATATAATCTTAAATGAAATTAAATTCAAGGGCTGTTTTAAAAAAAAATAAGTAGTTTTTTAAGTTATTAAATGCACTTTATGAAAATTTGTTTAGTTAGAAATGATAAAATGGGAGATATGATACTTACTCTTCCAGTTGCTCAAGGATTAATAGAAATTAATAAGGATTATCAGATTGATATTGTATGTTCTAAAAAAAATTACAAAATATGTAAAAATTATAAATCTATTAACAAAATTTTTTTACTTCAAAATAAATTTTATCAAAACTTAAAAACAATATCGAAATTAAGAAGTGAAAATTATGATTATATTTTTACATTCAGTCCTGGAATAGTAAGTATTTTAATATCAATTTTTTCTAAAAGTAAAACAAAGTCATTATTAATTTTTAAATCTCGATACAAAAATAATTACATGAGTAAATTTTTAGATAAAATTTTAGGTAGAATCTTTTTTAATCATTTCAAAATAATTGATCGCCAATTAAGGTATTCACAAAATATCCCAATTCATCAAACAGAGATTATGATGGATTTAGTTACTAAAAATGGATTAAATTTAAATAATAATGCAGAAATTAAGAATGTAATTGAATTTGATAAAATAAACTTAAATTCTAAGAAATTATGTTTAATTCACTTATCTTCAAAATGGATCAATAAATATTTTTCAGAAGAAAAGTTTATCAAACTGTTAGACAATCTGAGGAATTTAGAAATCAATATTGTAATGACAACTGACAGTACATCAAGGAATGTATTCTATGAAATATTTAAAAAATATGAGATTATTACTAATGAAAGGTTTGAAAACCTCAAAACTATAAATAATGTTTTGATTTTAGATCAATTAAATTTTGATAATTGGACATCAATAATAAATTCTTCAACATATGTAATTACACCTGAATGTGGATGCACACATATTGCATCACTTTGTGAATCAAAACTTTGTGTTATTTATGATTCAGATAATGTTCCAGGTATGATTGCAGAAGAATATGCACCTTGGAAGAAAAAATATACTAAACTATTCTCTAACAACCAAAATTTAGAAAAAGAATTAATTTCATTTATTAATTAATTTACTTTTGTGTAAAAAATTTAAAACTTTTTTTACTGAAATTGAGTCCATTGTATCAGTTAGAATCGTATAAGCATTTTTATATTCAGACAAGTTTGATTTTGAGATAACATTATCTTTAGCTAAAAACAGAATAGGTGAATTACTTAAAGCGGCTATATGACCTGGACCAGTATCATTACTAATTATTAAATTACTTTTCTTAGCAACGGAGTAAATGATTTCAGGAGGTGATTTATCACTCAAATCAATAACCTTCTGACATGCATTATTGATCGTTTCTACTGTTTCTTTATCTGATTTTTGCCCAATAACACAAATATTATATCCTTTTTTTTCTAGAGTACTTGAAAGTATTGCAAATTTATCAGGTGACCATTGCTTGTCTTTACCTGATTTAGAAACACCGGGTATCATTAAGATTATTTTTTTTTCATTAATTGCCTTAATATCTTTGGAAAGCCAATCTACATTTTGATTAATTTCATTTACTCCAAGTAACTTCAGTTGATTGTATAAACCTTGTTGTGGAGATTCAGTTCCTTGAGGAGGAATTACATATTGAATGTCACAATTAGAACGAGATCCGTTAACTTTTACTTTTGAAATAAATTTTAAGAATGACCAATAATTATTTGTTCTTTTAGAATTCTGTAAATCTATGATTAGATCATATTTATTTTGATTAATTTTTAATATAACTTTTAGTGAATCTATTATTCCTTTTCTATTATCTTTAAAAATCGAATTAAAATAATTTGAAGTGCTTAAAAAATTTACGTATTTTTCTTCAGTGAGTAGGTCAATAGTGGCATTACTAAAAAATTGCTTAATTGATGCCATGGCAAGTATAGAAAAAGCAATGTCACCAAGTGATCCATGCTTTACAACTAGTATTTTGTTAAATTGATTGCTGTTCATATAAGTCTACGTAACTTTGTACCATTTGGTATTTTGAAAATGTTTTTGATATGTAGTCTTTGCTATCTAAAGAAATATTAGAAAATTTTTCTTTATCTATTTTTATAATATTTTGAAGTTTTATATCTATTTCATTATATTTATGAGGGTCTACTTTATAAATGTCATCTAATTTATCAAGCTGATCTTTGACACCACCATAGTTAAAAGCGAGTATCTTTTTTTTCATTATTAATGCTTCGCTTATAGTTCTTCCGAACCCTTCAGCTTGCAAAGGAAAAGAGGTAATAATTGATGATAGGTAATATAAAGTTTTCAAATCATCTCTTAGTAAATTACCTATAATCTTACATTTACTACTAAGGTTTAAACTTTGAATTTTATTTTGTAATTTTTCTGTATAAGATCGATTTTTTGTATCACCTACAAAATAAAGTAAAAAATTATCATTTTGTATTTTATTAAATATATCTAAAAACTCTATTTGGCCTTTCCAATTAGTTAGCCTTGCTGGATATAAAATAATATTTTTTGAAGTATCAATTTTATACTTACTTATTATATTTTCTTTTTGAGAATCTAAAATTGGTTTTTCAAAATATTTAATATCAACTCCTCTATTGATCACTTTAATTTTATTTGAATCCAAATTGTATTTTTTACTAATTTGATTTTTTACATAATTTGAAATAGCAACAATCTGATCAACTTTGGATAATTGCTTATTATAGACTTTTTTAAGATAAGAATTACCACCGTATACATTATGAAATGTAGATATTGTTTTGAAGTTTCTATTTTTTATAAAACTTAAAATCCATGCTGGTGCTCTTGATCGTACATGAACAACATTAATATTTCGATTAATAATTATTTTTTTTAATTGATTAGCAATTAATGGATAAATAAAAAAATTTTTTGAATTAGTTGGTAATTGAAAATGATCAGTATAATTTTTATCAATTTCCTTAATTAAACGCCCTCCATTTGAGATAATATTATTTTTTAAATTTAATTCAGATAAATAATTTGCGACTTCAATAGTGCCTCTTTCGACACCACCAGAGTCTAAAGAGGGAAGAATTTGAGCAACATTAAATGATGACATTTTATTAAAATATAAGTATTTGTATCAAAGATGCCCTACTTTATTAATAAAAAAAAAGAAAAAATTCGCTATAAATTAATCAATGGCAAAGGGCCAGGAATAATTTTTATTCATGGCCTCAACTCCGATATGAATGGTCTAAAAGCAATATCTATCGAAAAATTTGCTCGAAAACAAAAATTAAGATTTATACGTTTTGAATGCCGTGGTCATGGCAAGTCTGATGGAAAATTTGAAGATTTTACAATTGCAGATTGGAAAAAGGACTTGATCGATATTATTGATAATATTGCTAAAGGTCCACAAATACTAGTAGGAAGTAGCATGGGAGGATGGTTAATGCTTTTAGCTGCTAAAGCAAGGTCATCCAAAATTGTTGGATTAGTAGGTGTAGCAGCAGCACCAGATTATATTGATGAATTTTATAGAAATCTATCAAATAAAAAAAAGAAAGAGATAAACAATAAAGGTATTATTAGATGCTCATATAATGATTTTAGTTATCTTATAAAAAAGAAATATATTGTAGAAGGAAGAAAAAATAAAATTCTAAATAAAAATTTCAGTTGGAAGAAACCTTTAATTCTAATTCAGGGTATGAAAGATAATATAGTTAAACCTAATACTCCTGAAAAAATTGTAAAAAAAATAAATGGTAATCAAATTCAAATTAAGCTTTTAAAAAATAGTGATCATCGGTTATCTGAGGATTTTGATCTAAAAGTTATTAATGATTCTATTTTATCTATAATTAGAAAAACTTAGGCTGTTTTTTCCTCTTGTATTAAAACTGGTTGATCAAATTTATTAATCATTTCTTTTGGTACAATCTGCCAGAATAGTAATTTCTCATTTTCCCAATTTTCGAGTAAATTTTTTGCATACATTGAATTTGTTTCCTTGATATGTTCTTCAATTTTTTGATATAAAATTTTTTCCCAATAATTTGTCATTTGTTGTTGATAGAAAATATCTTCAAGATTAATTCGAAGTGGTAGAGTTCCTTCTTTATCGTACACAAATGCCATACCTCCTGTCATTCCAGCTCCAAAATTATTTCCTACTTCGCCAAGAATGACTGCACTTCCTCCAGTCATATATTCACATCCATTATCACCACATCCTTCAATAACAGCATGTGCACCCGAGTTTCTAACTGCAAATCTATCACCAGCAGTTCCAGCGGCAAAAAGTTTACCTCGTGTTGCTCCATATAGGACAGTATTCCCAATAATAACATTTTTGTTTGTTTTTAGTTGTGAAGATGAAATTGGTTGAATAACAATTTTACCTCCTGATAATCCTTTTGCAACATAATCGTTAGCGTCACCAAAAACTTTAAGAGTAGTTCCTTGGACACTCCATGCTCCAAAAGATTGTCCGGCAGAACCATGAAAATTAACAGTAAAGAAATCTTCTGGAAGAGAGCTCATTCCTTTTGTAGTAGTTATTTCTGATGCAAGTCTTGTGCCAATAGCTCTATCAGTATTTTTTATATTATAGTTTAGTTCAATTTTTTGATTTGTTTCAAAGAAAGACCTAGCATCCTCTATGATTTTAATATCAAGACTATCGCTAACTTTATTAATTGTATTTTTCTTTAAATCAAATTCTCCAACTGATGAATCAATAGTTTGAATAATTGGATTTAAATCTAAATCATCAAGATCAGAACTTCCTCTACTGACTTGATATAAAAGATCAGATCTTCCAACTACTTCATCAAGAGAAGAAAAGCCTAGTGATCCTAAAATTTCTCTAACTTCATCAGCAATAAAACTAAAAAGATTAATTACTTTTTCTGGTGTTCCGGTAAATTTTTCTCTAAGTTTTTCATCCTGTGAGCAAACCCCGACAGGGCAAGTATTTGAATGACATTGTCTAACCATTATACAGCCCATAGCAACTAAACTTGCTGTCCCAATTCCATATTCTTCTGCGCCAAGCATAGCCGCAATAACAATATCTTTTCCTGTTTTCAAACCTCCATCAGTCCTAAGAACAACTTTATCCCTTAAGTTATTTAGAGATAGAACTTGATGTACTTCACTTAATCCAAGTTCCCAAGGAAGTCCTGCATACTTAATGCTAGTTTGTGGGCTTGCTCCAGTTCCACCATTGTGACCAGAAATGAGTATAGTATCAGCCTTTGCTTTTGCTACACCAGCTGCAACTGTCCCAATACCTGACTGAGCAACTAACTTAACGCATACTTTAGCTCGTGGATTAATTTGTTTTAAATCGTAAATCAGCTGAGCTAAATCTTCGATAGAATAAATATCATGATGAGGAGGAGGACTAATAAGCGTCACACCTTCAGTTGAATGCCTCAATTTAGCAATTAATTCTGTAACTTTTCCTCCTGGCAATTGTCCACCCTCACCAGGTTTTGCACCTTGTGCAACTTTAATTTCAATTTCTTCACAATTATTTAAATACTCCGCGGTTACACCAAATCGTCCACTTGCAATTTGTTTGATCTTTGATGATGCGTTATCTCCATTTGGCTTAGGTTTAAATCTAATTGGATCTTCACCACCCTCACCTGAATCTGATTTAGCTCCTATTCTATTCATTGCTACAGAAAGAGTTTCGTGAGCTTCTGGACTTAAGGCTCCAAGTGATATTCCTGGCGCAACTAGTCTTTTTCTAATTTCTTGAGAAGGTTCTACCGTGTTTGAATTATTATTATCGTTATTCTTTTTGAAATCTAAAAGATCACGAATATTTATAGGATCCATTTCATCAATCATCGAAGAATATTTTTTAAATAAAGAATAATTATTAGAAGTTACTGCAGTTTGAAGCATGTGAATTGATCTTGCTTCAAAAGCATGTTTTTCTCCGCCAAATCTGTAGCGATAATTTCCTCCAATCGGCAATGTAATAACACTTTCTTCATAAGCGTTATCATGAGCTAATCTTGATCTTCTTTCAATACCACTGATTCCGATACCAGATATTTTAGAGCTCATAGAAGGGAAATATTTGCTCATTAAATTTCTACTGAGTCCTATTGCTTCAAAATTACAACCACCTCGATATGAATTAATCACTGATATTCCCATCTTACTCATAGTCTTAAGCAAACCATTATTTATGGAATTAATGAATCTTTCTACACATTCTTCGTATGAAAGATTTTTGAATAATCCCTTTTTATGTCTTTCTGCTATGGCTTGTTGTGCCATATATGCATTTACACTTGTTGCTCCTACTCCGATAAGTACTGCAAAATATTGTACATCTAAACATTCTGCAGATTGAACATTTAAGGAAATAAAAGTCCGAAGATTTTGTTTAATTAAATGATGATGAACAGAGCTTGTAACTAAAATCATTGGAAGAGCTATTCTTGTTTTAGACATTTCTTTGTCACTTAAAATTATATGAACATACCCTTCTCTAACAGCTTGTTCTGCTTCTCTGTTTATTCTTGAAATTTCTATCTCAAAATTATTTTCAGGATTTGTTTTATCCATCGTAGTGTCAATGATCTTAACAGTATCTTTCATATATTTACGCATAGATTTGAATTGCTCAATTGAAAGAACAGGGGAGTTTAATTGTAAATGATCGCATTGGTCTTCATCTTCATCAAGAATATTACTTAAGTTTCCAATTCTAGTTCGAAGACTCATTACAACTCTTTCTCTTAATGAATCAATTGGTGGGTTTGTAACTTGACTAAAGTTTTGTCTAAAAAAGTGATGGAGTCCTCTATATTTATTTGATAGCACAGCTAATGGAGTATCATCTCCCATCGATCCTGTTGCTTCTTTTTTTTCAGCAATCATTGGATGAAGTATTAACTCGATGTCTTCTACTGACCAGGCAAAGCATGCCATTCTTTTTCGTAGATCTCCAGAGTCTAAATCTCTAAATTCCTCATCAACAGATTGAACAAGTTTATCAATATACGTAATTTTTTTAGTCCAATCACCAAATGGTTTAGTTTCTGCTAAATACTTTTTTATCTCATGATCATTAAAAAATTTTTTCTCTTTAAAATTGACTGCTATTAATTGACCTGGTCCTACCCTACCTCTTTCTAGTATTTCATTTTCTTTAATGTCAACCATTCCAGTTTCAGAGCCCGCAACAAGAAGATTTTTTGTCAGTGTATATCTTATAGGTCTGAGGCCATTTCTATCCATTCCAGCAATAGCCCAATCACCGTGCGCGCCACATATTGCTGCTGGACCATCCCATGGCTCCATAACTGCTCCACCATAAGCGTATAAATCTTTTATTTTTTTTGGAAAATCTCTTCTGTGGGACCAAGCTTCTGGAATAGTTATTATTTTAGCCATAGGTAAAGAGCGATTAGCTTTAACTAATAATTCTATTGTTGAATCCAAAGCAGCAGAGTCAGACGCTTTAGCATCAATAATAGGTTTTAAATCATCGACATTATTGCCAAAATTTGTATGTTCCATTCTTGGCTCATGAGCAGCCATCCAATTTTTATTACCTTTTAATGTATTTATTTCACCATTATGCGCAATCACTCTAAAAGGCTGTGCTAAAGACCATGTAGGAAATGTATTTGTTGAATAACGCTGGTGATAAACCGCATACCTAGAAATAAAATTTTCATTTTGTATGTCTGGATAAAAATTAGAAAGCTGTTCTGCTAGAAACATACCTTTGTAAACAATGGACTGACAAGATAGCGAACAAATATAAAAGTCAGAAATATTTTGATTTCTAATTTCTTTTTCTATTCTTTTTCTAATTAAATAAAGTTTGTTATCAAATTGCTTTTCATCTTCTAATTCTTCATTGCAAATTAGTATTTGTTCTATTTCAGGCCTTGTTGCTTTTGCTTTATCACCAATAATGGATGAGTTAATTGGAACGTGCCTCCAACCATATATTTTCAAACCTTCTTTAATTATTTCAGATTCAACAATTGTACGAGCGTTTTCTTGAGCAGAAAAATCTGTACGTGGTAAAAAAATCATTCCAACCCCGAAAGGGAAATCATTAGGAGTGTGACCAGTTCTTTCTATTTGTTGAGTAAAAAAATTCTTTGGTATTGATAACTGTATTCCTGCACCATCACCTGTTTTACCATCAGCATCAACTGCTCCACGGTGATACAAAACTCTTAAAGCTTGAACTCCTAACTCGACTATTTCTCTTGTCTCAGTTCCATCTAAAGATGCTATTAATCCAACACCACATGATGAATGTTCATCTTGTTCATTATAAACATGATTTTCTTCTAAGAATTTTTTATTCTTTTTATACTTTTCAATAAAGTGATTAGGCATTTACTGCTTTCTTATTAATATTATTTTGATTGGAAAAAATGTTTTCTAAATATTCATTAATATTTTTTGCTGCATCACGGCCATCTTTGATTCCCCAAACAACTAAACTTGCACCGCGAACAATATCTCCAGCAGCAAATACTCCATCAATTGATGTCATCATATTTTTATAATTAATTTTTAGTGTACCCCATCTTGTAACTGTCAGGTCATTATAATCAAAAAGCTTAGGTAAATTTTCAGGTTCAAAACCTAAAGCTTCTATAGCTAAATCAACATCTAGGTCTTTTTCCGTACCTTCTTTTGGCTCTGGCTTCCTTCTACCTGAATCATCCGGTTCTCCAAGTTGCATTAAAACGGTTCTGACATTTTTCAATGACCCGTTTCCCGAATACTCAGTTGGTAAAGTCAACCATTGAAAATCGACACCCTCTTCTATTGCATTTTGAACTTCTCTTTGCGAACCAGGCATGTTTGTCTTATCACGTCTGTAAAGACACTTAACAGATTTTGCTCCTTGTCTTACAGCCGTTCTAACGCAATCCATAGCGGTGTCACCGCCACCAATGACAACTACATTTTTTCCATTTGCGTTTAATCTTCCATTTGTGAAATCTTCAACTTTATCTTTTAAACCAGTCTTGTTACTCGCTATTAGGAAATCTAGAGCTGGTACAACATTATTAAAATTAGATGTATTTAGATTGATTTCTCTAAATTTGTAAACCCCGGTTGCTATAAGAACTGCATCATGCTTAATTTTAATATCTTCGAAGGTAATGTCTTTGCCAATATCGCAGTTTAATTCAAACTTAATTCCACTTTCTTTAAGTCGATTTGTTCTTCTTATAACAATATCTTTTTCTAGTTTAAAATTTGGGATACCATAAATTAAAAGACCACCTGGTCTATCGTAGCGATCATATACTGTAACTTGAAATCCTTTTTTGCGAAGTTCTTCTGCTGCAGCTAATCCAGCGGGACCGGAACCGATAATTCCAACACTTTGATTTCTTTCTTCAACTGGTTCTATATTTTTAATCCACCCTTCTTCCCAAGCTTTATCCGTAATATATTTTTCTATCGATCCTATAGTAACAGTACCGTGGCCAGATTGTTCAATTACGCAGTTACCTTCACACAAACGATCTTGGGGACATATACGACCACAAATTTCAGGCATGTTATTTGTAGAGCTGGAAATTTCAAATGCCTCCTGCATTCTATCCTCAGCAGTTAGTTTTAACCAATCTGGAATATTATTGTGTAAAGGACAATGAACTTGGCAGAAAGGAACACCGCATTGAGAACATCTGGAAGCTTGTTCTTCTGCCTTTTGTGAGGCATATTTAGCGTAAATTTCATCAAATGATTTTACCCTCTCTTTGGCAGATATTTTACTTGGATTTTCCTTGTTTATTTTTGTAAATTTCAACATTTAGTTATCATTTGTTTACTATTTTATCTAGGTAGAACCAAATACACATTCAAGATAAAAAAGGAAACAATAATTTTGTAATAATAGTACCACTTATGTACTAAAAATTATAAAAACGTTAATTTACAACAATATTTTTAAGTATTTGCAGTGTATCCTGTGGATTAATTTCAAGATTTTGAAACGATTTATCGACATTTACGACAAGATTATCCTTTTCAAATAATGTTAACTGTTCTGAAGTAAGAGGAGAAATTGGAGTTTTTTCAGCAATATTTATAATAGGTTTCATAAATGCCATAGGAACAGGAACTAAAACTCGAGTTTTGTTTAAAAAATTAGAAATATGATTAAAAAATTCTTTGTAAGAATAAATCCTAGGACCAGCAAGTTCGTAAATATTTTTCCCTTTAATCTTGGAATTAATTATTTCATCAACAGCTAGAGATACATCGTCAATAAATACAGGTTGGAATTTTGTAGAACCATCCCCAAAAAGTGGGACAAAAAATGAAGCTTTAAATATTGGTAAAAGTCTTTTCATGAAAATATCACCACCACCTATAATAACTCCTGGCCTGATAATAATAGCATTATCTAGTTGTTTAAAAGCCTCCTTTTCAGATTTATTCACTGCGTTACTTCTTGCTGAATTTTTATCACTATCTACACCAAGACCAGAAAAAAGAATAAATTGTTTTAATTCCTTACTAGATTTTAAACTTCTAATAAGTTTCTGATTAAACTTATATATTGTATTATTAAAATCACCTTTCTTTTTATCGTATGTAGTTTTCAAATTAATGCATACATCTGCATTATTTAAAACAGATTTAAGCCTTTTGTCTTCTAATGAAGAATAACGAAAGGGAATTACCTGTCCTGTTACACCTAAAAGTCGGATTTTTGCTTCTTGTACAGATCTTTGATATGGAACAATGATTTTATGGCCATTTTTAGTAAGACGTCTTATTAAATGTTTACCAACAAAACCTGCGCCTCCAAAAATTACTATTGATTTCATGACCTTTAATTAAATAAATGATATAGAGGGAAAATATAAATTATACAGGCAATAAAATCAAAATGAAAATAAATTTCTATAAAGGAGATCTTCCAGCAAGTTTTAAAGCTTCTAATATTATTGCATTTGATAGCGAAACAATGGGATTAAATCCTAAAAGAGATAAATTATGTTTAGTTCAAATTTCTAATGGTGATGAAGTATGTCATTTAGTAAAAATTGACTTATCTAATGGAAAACCTCTAAATTTAATTAAAATTCTTAAAGATAATAAAATTCAAAAAATTTTTCATTATGCAAGGTTTGATGTAGCTGTATTCAAGCACAACTTCAAAGTTAATATTAAAAATATTTATTGTACTAAAATTGCATCAAAGTTAGTTAGGACTTATACTGATAAACATGGATACAAAGATCTTTGTAGTGAATTATTAGGAAAATCAATTTCAAAAACTGAACAATCTTCTGATTGGGGTGGAGAATTAACTAAAGAACAACAAAAATATGCTGCTACCGATGTTTTATATTTACATAAAATTAAAGATAAACTTGATACAATGTTATTAAGAGAAAAAAGAAGTAAACTAGCTAAAGCCTGTTTTGACTTTATTCAATACAGAACAGATTTAGATATTCATGGTTGGTCAGAGCAAGATATATTTAAGCACTAATGAAAAATAATAAAAAAATAATTAATAGTGCAAATAGAACACTAGCTAGAGAATTAAGTAGCATTAAGAATTTAAAATCAACATTTAATTTAAACTTTTGTAGAGCAGTTAATTTAATTTATAATACAAAAGGTAAAGTGGTAGTTACTGGAGTTGGTAAAAGTGCACACATAGGTAATAAGATATCTGCAACTCTTACTTCAACAGGAACTCCCTCATATTTTATTCATGCAACAGAAGCAAGTCATGGTGATTTAGGAAGTATAAAAAAAGATGATTGTGTAGTTGCAATTTCAAATTCTGGTGAAACATCAGAATTGAATAACATAATCCAATTTACTAAAAGATTTAATATTAGACTTATTAGTATAACAAGTAACTCAAAAAGCATACTTCATAAAAACGCTACCGTAGGCATTTTATATAAAAAACCAATTGAAGCTTGCCCTCTAAATTTAGCACCCACAAGCTCAACATCAATGACTATGATTATTGGTGATTGTATAGCAATATCTTTACTGGAGTTAAGAGGTTTTAAAAGTGCAGAATTTAAAAATCTTCATCCTGGAGGTAATCTTGGCAAAGATCTTAAAAATTTAAGTGATGTAATGCATGTAAGAAAAGAATTGCCACTAGCAAATTTAGAAGAAAAAATGTCTAAAGCTTTATTAACTATGACTAAAAAGAGTTTTGGCTGTATTGGTGTAATTAATAATAAGAATCAAATAGTTGGCTTAATTACTGATGGAGATTTAAGAAGAAAATTAAACTCAAAATTTTTTGCAAAAAAAGCAAAGGAAATAATGACCAAAAACCCCACTATAGCAAATAAAGATATGCTGGTTGGTGAAGCAATTAATTTAATGAATACAAAAAAAATAACAAGTCTATTTATATGCGATAAAAAAATACCTATAGGAATTGTTCACATTCATGATTTATTAAGATTGACGAGTTAAATTGAATTTTTTTTTACACATAAACAGAAAATTAATATTTATCTTAGGTTTAGTAATTTTAATATTTTTCTTATTTGTAATATTTACCAAACAGATCAATCTTTTATATATCAAGCCAGATATAAATAAGATGAGGATTTCTAACGCAGATATTGAGAAGCCTAAATTTGCTATAAATAATGAATCAAAGAAAATTTATATTACTGCAAATGAAGGTAATTTTTTAGACAAAAATAAAATACTCTTGAATAAAAACGTTAGATTTAAGTCAAATGACTTTAGTATAGAAACAGAAAAAGTTATCTTTAATAGAAGTGAACAAACTGCACAAAGCAAAACTAAAACTTATTTTAAAGCAGAAAATACAACAATCTTATCTGATGGATTTGATATATTTGATAAAGGTAATAAAATAGTATTTTATGGTAATTCGTTTGTGATCCTTAAATGAATATTCTTTTCTTAATACTTATAACTTTTTTTTTAAGCATTCCTTCTGAAGCAAGAGAAATAGGTGAAACAGAAATTACTACAGAGGATGGTATAGAAGTATATCAAGATGAGAAATATTATTTATTAAAGAAAAATGTAGTTATAGAATCAGATAATCTAATTTTAAAAGCAGAAAATGTAAAAATTAATTTTAAAAATAATCTTCATGACATCATAGAACTCAATGCCAAAGGTAATGTTAAATTTAATTCTATAGAATTTAGAATAAATGGGATTGGTGAAAATCTAAGATTTGAAGTTGAAAGTGAAAAAATAACAATTAAAGGAATTGCCTCTGAACTACAAACTGAAGATATTGAAATGTATTCTGATGGCTTAATTGAAGTTAACAATTTAAATGGTGAATTTTCACTAAAAGGGAAAAACTCTAAATTAATTAATGAAAATATATTAATAATAGGAGAATCTATAGATGGTTCTTTTTCTAATAATAAAGATGGAAAAGAAATAACTTTCTTAAATGTTATAGATGAAAAAATTTCTTATGTAAAAAATAATGGAAGTGAAATGTTTGCAAATAATATAAAATATAAAAATGAGACTTCAATGATTGAATTAATAGATAATGTCACAATAATACGTGATGGTGAAAAAGTAACTGGTGACTATGGAACTCTTGATACTAAAAACAATTCATATAAGATTAAGTCTAATAATCAAACTAAGGTAAAAGTTATAATTCAAAACAATGAATAATAAATTTAATATTTTAGATAATGGACTATCAATAAATAAAATATCAAAAACATATGGTAATAAGCAAGTTGTAAGAGACATAAGCTTATCCATTAAAAGTAGAGAAATTGTTGGTTTACTTGGTCCAAATGGTGCAGGTAAAACCACGACATTTTATATAATTGTTGGATTAGTCAAACCAGATAGTGGTAATATAGTATTAGATAAATTAGATGTCTCAAATTTACCAATATATTTAAGGGGTAAATTAGGAATTAGCTATCTTCCTCAAGAGGCATCAATTTTTAGAGGTATGAGTGTAGAAGACAATCTATTGTCAATTATTGAAATAAAAGAAAAAGATAAAAATAAACAAAAAATATTACTACAAAATCTTTTAAATGAATTTGATATTAATCATGTAAGAAAATCTAAATCAATTGTATTGTCCGGAGGTGAGAGAAGAAGACTAGAAATTGCAAGGACACTTGCTACAAATCCAAAGTATTTATTACTAGATGAACCACTAACTGGTATTGATCCAGTCTCTATTGAAGAAATTAAAATAATTATTCAAAAACTTAAAAATAGAAATATTGGTATATTAATTACAGATCACAATGTTAGAGAAACTTTAAATATAGTAGATAAGGTGTATATTGTTAATGAGGGAGCAATATTTTATGAAGGTGATCCTATTTCAGCTGTTAACGATGAAAAAATAAAAAAATTTTACTTAGGTTCAAATTTTAAACTTTAGATGATAAGTACCAAAATTAATGAGGGAATAAATGGTATCCCTAATATACCTGGTGATAAATCAATATCTCATAGATCTATAATTATTCCGTCCATCTCAAATGGAGTTTGTGAAATTAATAATATTTTGAAATCTGATGATGTGTTGCATACTCTTAATGCTTTCAAAAATATGGGGGTGAGAATTGAGGAGAAAAATCAGAAATTAATTATTTATGGGAAAGGGTTAAATTCCTTAAAAGAACCTAAAAATGAAATCTATCTTGGTAACTCTGGAACAAGTGCAAGACTCTTAACTGGCTTACTAAGTGCTCAAAAATTTAAAACTGTTTTAATAGGTGATGAATCACTATCTAAAAGGCCAATGAAAAGAATTTCAGATCCCTTGAACAATATGGGTGCAAAAATTGATATTACTAATGGTTCGCTACCATTAATTATTGAGGGAAAAAATTTGAATCCATCAAATATTAATTTAGAAATTCCATCTGCACAAATCAAGTCAGGTTTGTTACTAGCTAGTTTATATATTAATGGTGAAACAAAAATTACAGAGTATAAAATTACAAGAGATCATACTGAAACTATGCTGCAATCATTTGGTGCAAATATTGATGTAGAACAAATTAACAAAAAGAAGCAAATAACTATTATTGGACAAAAAGAATTACAATCACAAAATATTGATGTACCCAATGATCTTTCAAGTAGCTCTTTCTTTATAGTGTCAGCATTAATAAATAAAAATTCTCATTTAATTCTTAAAAATATTAATAACAATTCTTCTCGAAATGGTATTCTTATCGCTTTGAAAAAAATGGGTGCCAAAATTGAATTAAAAAACCAAAGAAAAAATAATAATGAAAATGTATGTGATATTGAAGTTATAAGTTCCAAACTAAATGGATGCGATTTAGGTCAAGAATTTGCTGATTTAATGATTGATGAGTATCCTATACTCTCTATTGCTGCTTCATTTGCCAGTTCACCAAGTATATTCAGAGGATTAAAAGAGTTGAGAGTTAAGGAAAGTGATAGATTAAAACTTATTTTATTGAACTTAAAAAATTGTGGTGTTGATTGTAAGGTTGAAAATGATAATCTGTATATTTATCCTTCTGAAAATTATAATGTTAAGAATAATATTATTCGCACTGATTTTGATCATCGAATTGCCATGTCTTTTTGCATAATGGGTACAAGGGTTGGGCCACTACGTATTGATAACGAAGATTCTATTAGAACTAGTTTTCCTACTTTTAAAGAAGAACTAAATAAGCTGGGTGGTGCAGTTTTTTGAGAAATATTATTATAACTATTGATGGTCCTGCTGCTTCTGGAAAAGAAAAAATTGCAAAATTTATAAGTAGAAAATGGAAATTTAAACATTTGGATTCAGGTCTTCTATACAGAAGGCTCGCACTAATTCTACTTAAAGATGAAATAAATGATAGAGATTTAAAAAAAATTAAGAAAAGAATTGAAAAAATAAAAAAAATTTCTTTTCAAAAAAGCAAAAAATTAAGAACCCAAGAAATAAGCCAATTAGCTTCAAAAATTGCTATTCATCAATTTGTAAGGCAATATGTAAACAATCTGCAGTATAATTTTGTCAATAAGCATAAAAAAATTCGAGGTTTTGTTATTGATGGAAGAGATATAGGTTCAGTTGTTTTTAAAAAAGCTGATTTAAAACTATATATAGAGGTTAATTCGGAAATTAGAGCAAAAAGAAGATATAAACAGTTGATTGATAGTGGTGAAAAGTCTATATACCGAAAAATTTTGAAGGATATAAAATTGAGAGATAAGAAAGATAAATTACGAAAAAATTCGCCATTAGTTATTCCTGACGAAGCACATATTATAAATAATAATTATTCTTTTAAAAACACTATTGTACAAATAAATAAATTGATGGAGAACTTCTGATGAATCAACAATCGGTTAATAAAATAACCAATTCTGAATATGATACATTAATATCTAATTCTATGAAAAACTCTTCAGCCAAAGAAAAAAGTATCGCAGAAGGAAAGATAATATCTATAGAAAATGATATTGTTACAATTGATGTTGGTTTAAAAAGTGAAGGTCGTGTTCCCCTAAGCGAATTTTCAAGACCTGGACAAAAATCTGAGATTGGAGTTGGTGATACAACTGAAGTTTTTATTGAAAACGTTGATAACGCAAATGGTGAGACACTATTATCAAGAGAAAAAGCTGTTAAACAAAAAGCTTGGCAGGATTTACAAATAAGCTTTAATGAAAATAAAGTTGTAACCGGCATACCATTTAATAGAGTAAAAGGCGGTATGAGTGTTGATTTAAATGGAGTAGTTGCTTTTCTTCCAGGTAGTCAAATTGAAACAAGACAGATTATAAAAGATACTAAAGAATTACTAAATAAACCTCTTGAGTTGATGATTTTAAAAATGGATAAATACAGAGGGAACATTGTAGTTTCTAGAAAAGCTATTACTGAAAATGAGCTTAAAGAACAAAGAAGTGAGCTATTAAAAAATATAAAAGAGGGATCAATAATTGAAGGTAAAGTTAAAAATATCACTGACTATGGAGCATTCATTGATCTTGGCGGTATTGATGGACTTGTTCATGTTACAGATATTTCTTGGACAAAAATAAATAATCCATCTGATATTCTTGAACTGAATTCAACATTAAAAGTTAAAGTTTTAAAATTTGATGAGGAGCTATCTAGATTAAGCCTTGGCATCAAACAATTAAAAGAAAATCCGTGGGATAAAGTTAATGAAAAAATTATAATTAATGAAAAAATTTCAGGTAAAGTAGTAAACATGAACGACAACAATGTTCATATAGTAATAGAAAATGAATATGATGGAGTAATATCCTCAAATGAAATGAGTTGGCTTAAAAAACCACCGCATCCCTCTAAAATTGTTAATATAGATGACGAAATTGAAGTTTTAGTAATAGGAATTGATGATGAGAAAAAAAGGGTTAATTGTAGTTTGAAACAATTGAAAGAGAATCCCTGGAATAAACTCAAAGATAAATTCAATATTAATGATACCTTTGAAACCGAAATTGTGAATATTGTAGATTTTGGTATTTTTGTGAAAGTTATTGATGAAATTGATGGTATGGTTCATATTTCAGACCTAAGCTGGGATGAAAAAGAATCGGCAACTATGATTAGTAAATTAAAAAAAGGTGAGAAAATCATGGTAAAAATACTGGATATAAATGCTGACAAAGAGAGAATTAGTTTAGGTGTAAAACACCTAAAGAATGATCCAGTACAGGACTTTATTGATGCAAACCCTATAAATTCTAAAGTAACTGGTAAAATAGTTAATATTGATGAAAAGGGTTTAAAAATAGAATTAGATTATGATAAGCAAATTTTTGGTTTCATAAAAAAAACAAACTTATCAAATGATAAGAATGAGAATAAAACTGAAAGATTTGCATTAGATGAAAAAGTTGACTCAGTTATTTTATCAATTGAAACTAAATCTAGAACACTTAATCTTTCAATAAAAGAATTAGAAATTCGTGATGAAAAAGAAGCGCTAAATAAATATGGATCAAGTACATCCGGTGCATCTTTAGGGGATATATTAGGATCTGTTCTAAAAAAATAAGTTAATGTTAAAATCTGAAATTCTTGAAAAATTACACAAGAAGCACTCAAATTTAAGTACTCAAGATATAGAATTACTCTTTAGTATTTTTATTAAAAAAATAATAAATTCCTTAAAAAATGGAAATAATATTGAAATTAGGGGCTTTGGAACAATAAGTAGGAAGATTAATAGAGAAAAATTTGTAAGAAATCCTAAGACAAATGAAAAGTTGTTTAAAAAGGAGAGTTATAAATTACATTTTAAAATAGGCAAAATATTACATAAAAAAATAAATACTTCTTTGAGCTTTAATAAAGAAGATGTCTTTTAAAAAAATAATAGTTGCTTTAGATAGTGATGATTTAAATAAAACCATCAAACTTGTAAGAAGTCTCAAAAAGGAAGTCTATGCATTTAAAATTGGTTATCAGTTTTTTTTTAATTTTGGATTAACAGGTTATAAAAAAATATATTCAATATGTCCTAAAATATTTCTAGATTTAAAATTACATGACATACCAAATACTGTTGAAAAAGGACTTAAAGCTCTCATTAAAATTAAACCGGTATTTACTACAATTCATATATCTGGTGGCGATGAAATGATGAAATCTACAAGAATAAAAGGGGAAGAAACAAAAATTTTAGGGGTTTCAATATTAACAAGTATGGATAAGAAATTAACTAAAAAATACTATAATGAAACTGATGTATCAAATTTAGTAAAAAAATTTGCAAGGTTTGCAAAAAAAAATAAGTTAGATGGAGTTGTTTGCAGTCCAAAAGAAATAAAATACATAAGAAGAGAAATAGGAAAAAATTTCATAATTGTTACACCCGGAATTAGAATTAATAATAAAATTAAAAGTGATGATCAAAAAAGGATTGAAACACCTAAAAAAGCAATTGATTTAGGAGCAAATTATTTAGTTATAGGAAGACCAATAACTGAATCAGAAGATCCACTTAAAGTTTTAAAGGAAATAAATAACACGCTTTCTTAAAATGATTATAAAAATCTGCGGAATACAAAATGAAAATACACTTCTATGTTGTGAAAAAAATAATGTTAATTTTTTTGGAATGATATTTTATCAAAAAAGTCCGAGGAATATATCTATCGAAAACGCAAGTTTTCTACAAAAAATTTCTGAAAATCTAAATATTAATGGTGTGGGTGTATTTGTTAATAAAAATATTAGTGAACTAGAAGAGATAATTAACCGTTTAAAATTAAAATTTGTACAGCTACATGGATCTGAGGATGAGACATATATAAAAAAGATAAAAAGAAATGGAGTAAAAGTGATCAAATCAATATCTGTATCTAAAAGAGATGATTTACGTGAAATAAATAAATTTCAAAGTATTGATTATTTTTTATTTGATTACAAACCTCTCAAAGGTGAATTACCAGGTGGAAATGCTAAAAGTTTTGATTGGCGTTTGTTAAATAATTTAAAAATTACAAAACCTTGGTTTTTATCAGGAGGTATAAATATAGATAACATTCAGCAAATTAATAATGATATAAATCCATATGGTATAGATTTGTCTTCTGGTGTTGAAAAAGAGCTTGGCATTAAAGATAATCACATTATAAATAGTTTTATTGAAAAATTAAAAAATGCTTAAAAATACTTATAAAAGTTACCCAAATGAAAAAGGGTATTTTGGTCAGTTTGGAGGCAGGTATGTATCTGAAACATTAATGCCTTTAATTATTGAAGTTGAAAAAGAATACGAAAAAATAAAAAATGATAAAAATTTTGTTAATGAATTTAATCATTATTTAAACACTTACATTGGTAGACCCAGCCCTTTGTTTTTTGCTGAGAGAATTACAAATGATCTTGGGGGGGCAAAAATTTATTTTAAAAGAGACGAACTTAATCATACAGGTGCCCATAAAATTAATAATTGTATGGGGCAGATACTATTGGCAAAGAAAATGGGCAAATCAAGAATTATCGCAGAAACAGGAGCCGGTCAACATGGCGTAGCTACAGCTACTGTGTGTGCTCTTTTTGGTTTACCTTGTATAGTGTATATGGGAGAAAAAGATATTGAAAGACAATCACCAAATGTTTTTAGAATGAAATTGCTTGGTGCAGAAATACGATCTGTTTCAACTGGCTCAAAATCACTTAAGGATGCAATGAATGAAGCTCTTAGAGACTGGGTAACAAATGTTAAAGATACTTTTTACATAATAGGAACTGCTGCAGGACCCCATCCTTATCCAGCAATGGTAAGAGATTTTCAATCTATTATAGGCAAGGAAGTTAGAAGACAACTTGAAGAGGCAGAGGGAAAGTCTCCAGATTTATTGATGGCTTGCATTGGTGGTGGGTCAAATGCTCTAGGACTTTTTCATGAATTTTTAGACGACATGAATGTTGAAATGATTGCTGTAGAAGCAGCCGGGCATGGTATCAAAACGGACAAACATGCAGCAAGCTTAACTGGGGGAAAACCAGGTGTGTTACATGGTAATAAAACATATTTACTTCAATCAGAAACAGGACAAATTCAGGAAGCGCATTCTATCTCTGCTGGTTTAGATTATCCAGGTATTGGTCCAGAGCATTCTTTTTTATTTGAAGAAAAAAGAGTAACATACATGTCTGCAACTGATAAAGAAGCTTTAGATGCTTTCCAATATTGTTGCAAGTTAGAAGGTATAATTCCTGCTTTAGAGCCAGCTCACGCTTTGGCTGTATTAAAAAAAATAGCAAAAAACTATAGTAGTGATAAAGTTATTGTTATGAACATGTGTGGAAGAGGTGACAAAGATATTTTTACTATAGCCGATGAATTAAAAATAAAAATTTAAATGACTAATTTAATTAGTCAGGCATTTAAAAATAAAGAAAAAAAGTTAATAACTTTTGTTACTGGAGGTGACCCTGATTTAGAAACTAGTTTGGAAATTATAAAGACTATTATTAATAATGGTGCCGATATAATTGAAATTGGGATGCCCTTTTCTGATCCTATGGCTGATGGTCCAACAATTCAGTTATCAAGTAATAGAGCGATAAATAAAGGAATTGACTTAGAAAATATTTTCTCTTTAGCCGCAGAGGCAAAGAAAACAAAAGGAGATCTACCTATTATTTTAATGGGTTACTATAATTTAATTCTATTTTTTGGAATTGAGAAGTTTGTAAAAAAATGCAAAGAAAATGGTGTTGATGGTTTAATAATTGTAGATCTACAACCAGATGAAGATGAAGATTTAATCAATGAGCTTAAAAAAAATGAAATTGATTTAATTAGATTAATTACTCCTACAACTGACGAAGAAAGGCTTAAGTTAATATTAAAAAATGCTAGTGGTTTTTTATATTATGTTAGTGTTATGGGAATTACTGGACAAAAATCTGCTGATCTTAATGAACTTAAAAAATCAGTAGCTTATATCAAAAAACACACCAGCTTACCAGTTGTGCCAGGATTTGGAATTAAAAACTCAACTGATGTAAACAATATATGCAAAATAGCTGATGGCGCAGTTGTTGGCTCAAGTATAATTAAAATTATTGAAGAGAATTTAAATAACAAAGATAAAATGTTGTCAGAAATTAATAAATTTTCAAAAGATTTGAAAAATGGAACTAAAGTATGAATTGGTTAACAAATTTTGTAAAACCTAAACTATCCTCACTTGTAAAAAGAAGAAGTGTTCCTGAGAAATTATGGAATAATTGTGTTTCATGTGGAAATATGATTCATCATAAAGACTTAAAAGAAAATTTATTTGTTTGTGTAAATTGTAATTATCATTTTAGAATGTCTGCAGAAGATAGGATTAAATTGTTTTTCAAAGATGGTGATTATAGTGAAATTATTCCAGACAAAATCTCAGATGATCCACTGAAATTCACAGATAAAAAAAAATATAAAGATAGATTAAAAGAATACAGAAAAAAAACAAATAGAGATGACGCGTTTATTCTTATTAAAGGAAAAATTAAAGATAAAGAAATTATCTCAGGACTAATGAATTTTGAATTCATGGGCGGTTCTATGGGTAGAGCAGTTGGCGGAGCAATAGTTAAAGGAGCAAAAATTGCTATAGAAAACAAATTGCCTTATGTAATTGTTACTTCATCTGGTGGGGCAAGAATGCAAGAAGGGATTGTAAGCTTAATGCAAATGCCGAGAACAATTGCTGCTGTTGATCTGTTAAATGAAAATAACATACCCTACATAGTTGTTCTTACTGAACCTACTACTGGTGGAGTAACAGCTTCTTTCGCAATGTTAGGTGATATAACAATAGCAGAACAAGGCGCTACAATTGGTTTCGCAGGAAAAAGAGTTATACAAGACACCATCAGAGAAGAATTACCTGTAGATTTTCAGAAAGCTGAATATCTTAAAGATCATGGGATGGTAGATATTGTTTCTCATAGAAAAGATCTTAAAGAAACTTTATACAAAGTATTAGATCACATAAGTTGATAAGTGAAATCTAAAACAGAAAAGTTATTAGATGAACTGGTCAAACTTCATCCTAAATATATTGATCTTTCATTAGACAGATTAAAATTATTATTAAAAAAATTAGATAATCCTCAAGATAATCTGCCAAAAACAATTCATATTGCAGGAACAAATGGAAAAGGGTCTGTTCAAAGTTTTATAAGAAATATTTTATTGAAGAATGGGTATAAATGTGATGCATATATCTCACCACATTTATCTAGATTTAATGAAAGAATAATTCTAAATAATAAAGAAGTAACAACAAAGAAGCTTTACGAAACTCTAAAATTTGTAAAAAAAATAAATAGTAATAAACCAATAACTTTCTTCGAAATAACAACAGCCGCAGCCTTTATATTGTTTGAACAATCAAAATCTGACTTTCTTATTTTAGAGACAGGATTAGGAGGCAGATTAGATGCTACTAATATAATACCAAAAAAGATTTGCAGTATTTTAACACCAATTAGTTTTGATCATGAGGAATTTCTTGGGAAAACACTTAAGAAAATTGCTAATGAAAAATTAGGTATAGTGAAGAATTGTGATTTTGTTTTAGTTGGTAAACAAAAAAAAGAGTTAAAAGATCACATTCAAAAAAAATTAAATAAGTTTAAAAAAAAATATTTTTATGGGAAAGAGTTTGAAGTTACAAAATCATTTAAAAATAAGTTTGAAATGAAAGTAGATGGAAAAAAATTTCTCTATACTCAACCATCATTGAATGGAAAACATCAGGAAGAAAACGCATCGATATCTATTTATTTTACAAAAATCATGCAGAAGATGGGTTATAAATTAAATACAAAAGAAATTAATACAGCTATAAAAAAAACGGAATGGCCAGGGAGATTGGAAATTATTAATTATAAAAATAAAAAAATAATTCTTGATGGATCGCATAATATTGATGGAGCTGATAAACTAAATGAATTTTTAAGAACTAAAAGAATAAAACCTATAGTCTTGTTTGGAATGCTAAATAATAAGAAAGCAAGTTTATTTTTGAACAAAATAAAAAAAAGAGTGTCCAAAGTTTTAGCTATAAAAATCCCAGATGAAAAAAATGCATTTAAAACTAAACAAATAAATGAAATTTGTAATTTTCATTCTATTAAATGTGAGCAAATAAATAATATAAATGATGCTTTAAAATATTTTAGGTCTAATCAACAAAAAATATATCTAATTACTGGTTCTTTGTATTTGATAGGAAAAATTAGAAGAAAACTTTTATAAATTGGATTCTATCCAGGTTTCTAATGCTGTTTTAGGGAGACTGCCAACCTTAGTATCGATTAACTCACCATTTTTAAAAATCATTATTGTAGGAATACCCCTAATACCGTATTTTTGTGGTGTCATAGGGTTCTCATCAATATTCATTTTATATATTTTAACTTTATGTTTATTCTCAACAGCAATTTCTTCTAAAATTGGGTCAAGTACTTTACATGGACCGCACCATTCTGCACCAAAATCAACTACTACTGGAACATCATTAGTAGATATATCTTTATCAAACGTTTGATCGTTTGTTTTATGAGTAGACATATATAATATGTAAGAAATATTTATCTATTATCAAGCTAAATTAAATCTATTTTTCTAAAATTGATTTTTTATCCCCAATGTGTCTAATTTTAGATGGAATTACATAACCTTTGATTTGATTATTTTTTATTAATTTTGTCCAAATTTCATTCATTGGGAATATTTTTTTTCTTTTATTAAAAATATTTTTAGATACGATTTGAAGGCCAGAATAATACAATTTCTCATTTTTATTATTCCAATTTGTGACTACATTTCTTTTTAAATTAAAGTCTCCATTTTCTTTTTTTAAACCTAAAAAATTAATATCTTTAGATAACAACATTTTACAGTGAGAAATATCTTGATAATTACCAAGAAAATATTTGATATGTGATTTATTTTTTTTAGTCCAAAAAATATCAGAATTAACAACACATATTTTTTTTCTATTTGTATAATTGAAAATATTTTTTACTCCTCCCCCTGTACCAAGTATTTTTTTTTCATAGATAATCTGAATGGGATATTTTTTAAAATTTTTGTCCAAATACTTTTTAATTTTATTATGTAAATAGTGTGTATTTATTAAGATTTCATCACATCCAATATTAGTAAAAAAATCAATTGTGTTCTTTAATAATACTTTATTTTTATATTTTAACAGAGGTTTTGGGGTACTGCGTGTCAAATTTAGCATTCTTGATCCAAAACCTGCACATAAAATCATTAACGTAAAATTCTTCATAAATTATAAATACTTTTCATACATTGATCTTAGTTCATAATTTTTAATATTATTCAATGTCGCTATTGTTCTAGATTTAGTTATTTTTAAATAGTTTAAGTATTTACTATCATTATTTGTGCTAAGTAATTTTCTCCATCTACCAAGTAATCGAGTCTGTCGAGCTAAACTTAAGACATAATATTGTTCCAGAAAAGTATTCAGATTTTCAATAATTGGCATGTTATTATAAAAATATTCAATTAATTTATTATTGTAATCTCTTGTAAAATTAATTCTTGGATTTTCTAATAAAGATATTAGGTCCCATCCTATAAACCCCTTAAAAGCACTTTGAAAATCAATAATTCCACATTGTAAATGTGATTCACAATTTTCTAAAAAAAATAAATTAACAAATTCAAAGTCTTTGTGAACAAAATTTTCCATATTATAATTTTGAGAATAAAATATACTTTTCCATAATTCATAAAATTTTGAAGTTGGAAAATTTGAATTCTTGTTGTTAGGAATGTAGTAAGTAACAAACTCTTTAAGTTCAATTTTTAAATCATCAAAGGTGTATTCTTTTAAATTTTTTAAATTATTTAAATTTGATTCATTTTGGATAACAATTATATTTTCTACAGCTAGTTTTAAAAGTTTATAAAGATTAACTTTATTGTATATTTTATTAAATTTATTTTTTCCAAAATCTTGCATATATATTTTATATTGCTTTTGATTAACTTCATATATCTTAGGAATTGATATATTAATCTTTTCTAATATTTCATAAACAGTAAGGAAATTTTTAAACTCTTGTTTATCTCTAGAAAAATCAATTATTATTTTGGTATTCTCTTTTTCAGTAATTCTATAAATTAATTTATTGGATAATCCGTCCTCAATTTTTTCTAAATCATTATGATCAGAATTCATTAGAATACTGTTTAAAACAAATATTAATTTTTCTTTTAGTTTCTGAAATCATATCTAAATTTATTAAATAATGATTTTTGTTTAGAGGTAAACTAATTAACATTTCAGGCCACTCTATAAATGTAATATTGTTATTTAAATTTTCGAAGAAATCTAATTCCTCTAACTCCTTAAGGCTCTTTACTCTATAAAGATCATAATGATATATTTGTGACGAATTCAATTCATATGTTATCAAAATAGGAAATGTTGGACTAGTAATAGAAGATGGTTTAGGTAAATTATTTAATTCAAAAAGATTATTAATTAATAATCTTATAAATGTTGTTTTACCAGCACCTAGCTCTCCTTGAAATAAGTAAATATCTCCAACTGATATGTATTTACATAAATTAGTGGAGATTTTTTCAAGTTCGTGAAGATCTAAAATTTTATTGCTTAATTTTTGCAAATTTTATTATGCAATACCTTTTATAGCTTCCACTAAATCAGTTTTTTCCCAAGTAAAATGTCCCTTGTCACTTGGTTCTCTACCAAAATGGCCGTAAGCAGAAGTTGGAACATAAATTGCATTTGTAAGTTTTAAATGTTCTCTTATTCCTCTTGGGCTTAGATCAAATAAATCTTGCAGAGATTTTTCAATTTTCTGTTCGTCAACTTTATTTGTTCCATTAGTATTTACATATACCGATAAAGGTTTTGATACTCCTATTGCATAAGATAACTGTATAGTACACTCATCAGCTAGATCCGCTGCAACTACATTTTTTGCTAAGTACCTAGCTGCATATGCTGCAGATCTATCAACTTTAGATGGATCCTTTCCTGAAAATGCACCTCCACCATGGGGCGCTGCACCACCATATGTATCAACTATTATTTTACGACCAGTTAAACCAGAGTCACCATCAGGGCCTCCAATTACAAAGTTACCTGTGGGATTAACATAGAATTCTTCATCTTTAAGACCTTCTAACAAGTTATTAGGTATGCACTCATATACGTAAGGTTTAACAATTTCTTTTACGTCCTCAGGAGATAAACCTTCTTTGTGTTGTGAAGAAATAACTAAAGAAGTAACTTTGCTTGGTTTTCCATTTTCGTAAAGCATTGTAACTTGGCTTTTTGAATCAGGTTCTAGACCAGATGCAGATCCATCTTTACGGGCTTGTGCCATTTTATATAATATTTGATGAGAATAATGTATTGGTGCTGGCATTAATGAGACAGTGTCTTTACAAGCAAAACCAAACATGATTCCCTGATCGCCTGCGCCCTCGTCTTTATTGCTACCAGAATCAACACCCATAGCTATGTCAGCTGACTGCTCATGAAGAAAACTTTCAATATCACAATTCTGCCAATGGAAACCATCTTGTTCATAACCAATATCTTTAATACAATCCCTAACTTGAGATATAATCTTATCTTTAGAAACAGATGGACCCCTTACCTCTCCAGCTAATACTACTTTATTAGTGGTAGTCAAAGTCTCACATGCCACGCGGGTTTGTGGGTCACCAGATGATAAATAAGTATCAACAACCATATCAGAAATTCTATCACAAACTTTATCTGGATGGCCCTCTGAAACTGATTCACTCGTAAATAAATAAGATCTTTTCATGTTAACTCCTAATATCTGTAAGTATTATCTTTAAATGGACCTTGCTTACTAACACCAATATATTCTGCTTGTTTATCCGTTAGTTCTGTAAGTTTTGCTCCAACCTTCTTTAAGTGTAATGATGCAACTTTTTCATCTAAATGTTTTGGTAAAACATAAACTTTATTTTCATAATTTTTTGAATTTTTCCAAAGTTCAAGTTGCGCTAAGACCTGATTAGTAAATGATGCGCTCATAACAAAACTTGGATGGCCAGTTGCATTTCCTAAGTTAACAAGTCTTCCCTCTGATAGTAATAATATTTTCTTCCCATCTGGAAATTCTACTTCTCTTACTTGTGGTTTAATCTCATCAGACTTGTAATTTTGAAGAGCTTCTGTTTGTATTTCGTTATCAAAATGTCCAATATTACAAACGATAGCACGATCTCTCATTTGTCTCATATGATCTTGCGTAATAACATCAAGATTACCAGTGGCAGTAACAAATATATCGCCATACTTACAAGCATCATCCATTGTAACAACTTCGTAACCTTCCATTGCCGCTTGAAGTGCATTAATTGGATCTATTTCAGTCACACAAACACGTGCACCTGCACCTCTTAAGCTAGCTGCTGAACCTTTACCAACATCTCCATATCCAGCTACAACAGCTATTTTACCAGCCATCATTACATCAGTACCTCTTCTGATACCATCTACTAAACTTTCCTTACAACCATATAAGTTGTCAAATTTAGATTTAGTAACTGAGTCATTAACATTTATTGCTGGCACCTTTAAAGTTCCATTTTTTTCCATTTCTTTCAAGCGGTGGACACCTGTAGTTGTTTCTTCTGACAAACCTAAAATTTCTTCCAACATTTTTGGATACTTTTCATGAATTATTTTTGTAGCATCTCCACCATCATCTAAAATCATATTTGGCTTCCAACCATCTGGGCCCTCTAATGTTTTCTCAATACACCACCAAAATTCTTCTTCTGTCATTCCTTTCCAAGCAAATACTGGAATCCCTTTAGCAGCTATTGCTGCAGCAGCGTGATCTTGAGTAGAAAAAATATTACATGAACTCCATCTAACAGTAGCACCTAAAAAAAACCAGAGTCTCAATCAAAACAGCAGTTTGTATTGTCATATGTAAACAACCTACAATTCTTGCCCCATCTAGAGGTTTAGAATCACCATACTCTTCTCTTAATGCCATTAAACCTGGCATTTCTGTTTCAGCTATTGCAATTTCTTTATCACCAAAATCAGCTAAACTGATGTCTTTAACCTTAAAATCTTCGCTCATGATTGTATTCCTTTATGATTATTTTGACTTTTTAATGGTAATTTAATCAGAAAACAAGCACCTCTGAAGTCTAATTTGTCACTTTCTGTTAATTCAATTGAACCATTAAATGAGTTAATTATTTCATGTGATATAGAAAGCCCGAGACCAGAGTGTTGGTCTCTATCCACTATCCTATCAGTATAAAATCGATCAAAAATTTTATTTTTTTCTTTAAAATCTATACCCTTGCCTTGATCATAAATTTTAATTTCAACACAATTTTCATTTTTTTTATTAGATGTGATTAAAATATTTGAGTTATTTTTGGCAATCGAAATACTATTATCTATTAAATTTAGGATTACCTGCAAAAATTTATCTTTGTTAAGAAGTACTAAATTTTTATTATTATCAATTTGAAGTAAAATTTTAATATTTTTTTTATTAGTTGATTCTTCACCAAAATTTTCTTCTATAAATTTGTTTACATTAGTTAATTCAAAATTTTCTATTTCAATTTCTGCAATAGTTTTTGAAAAATGAGAAATATCGGAAATCAATTTATTCATTCTATCGATATCTTTATTAAAATTATTCATTAATTTTGATCTATTTTCTTTAGTTATGTTTTTACTAGTTAGTAATTCAATAGAAGATTTTATTGCAGTAAGTGGATTTTTTAGTTCATGAGCAACATCAGAGCTAAATTTTTCTAATTGGTTGATTTGTGATTTCAACTCGTTTGACATAAGTTGTATTTGGTTTGATAAAATACCAATTTCATCAGATCTAAGAGGGTATATTAATTTTTTTTTATTTGTTTTATCTCTCTCAAGAACAGTGATTTTAGTTAGTTGCTTAAGTGGTGTTATGAGACCTCTCAAAAAAATAAAAGATAATAAAATTGTAACTACAATAAATAAAAGAAAAAAGTTAAAGAAATTCAAAGATTGTCTAGCTAGTTCATTATTATTTAATAATAATTTATACTTTATTAGAACAACACCATAAACTTTATTATCTTGAATTATAGGTGATGTCAAAATTCTAGTTATATCATTGTTTTCATCTTTGAACGTTTTAATAAGTTGCTGCTTTTCTTTAATAGTGTCAATAATCAAAATAATCTCATGAACATTTTTATCTAAATTTTTATTATATTTATTTGCAAGAATGTAATTATTAATATGATTAAAATTATTAATATAAATTCTTTCGAAAAAATTTGAGAAATCAACTATATTTTCCCGGTTTTCAGATAAATCTATTTCCTCAACATCTGTACTCAGAAATAAATTTGATGAGTCCGCAATTTTAATCCAATTTTCATTGTAAATAACAGTGTTGAAATCTTTATCACCAAAATTTTGAAATATAAATTGTTCAGTTGTAAACTTTTCTAACTCAGGTTCTGACAATTCGATAGGTTTAGTATTATCTGCTGAGGCGCAACTTTCATTGTATGTTTCAATATCTTGAAGATATCTGCAACGATAATCATACTGAAAAATTGGCACTCTTAATATTGAAGTATTTTCTAAATATTTTGTTATATTAGATAAATTTAATCTTATTGATTGATCTCTATTATCTATGAAATTATTATTTTGAATTAAGTTGAAATTGAAATAAGATAAAAATACCAAACCTAAAAATAAAATAATTAAGTTAAGAATAATCAGTTGAAATGTTAAATTATAACTGGATAAGCTAAATAATCTTCTAATCACGCCAAGAATATCCAGAACCATATCTTGTTCTTATTTGGTCAAAAGAATTATCATAAGATCTGAATTTTTTTCTTAATCTTTTTATATGGCTATCAATAGTCCTATCATCAACATATATAGAGTCACCATACATAGCGTCCATTAATTGATTTCTATCTTTTACAACTCCAGGATACTGAGCTAGCGATTTAATTAAATTAAACTCTGCCACTGTAAGCTCAATTTCTATATCCTTCCAGAAACATAATTGCTTATCTTCATCTAGTATTAAGTCGCCTTTTGTAAAATTTTGTTTTTTAATATTATTATTGTTTTGATCTTCAGTTCTGTTGTTGTGAATTCTTAGTACTGTTCTTACGCGTTCATTTAATAATTTTTGAGAGAAAGGTTTTTTTATGTAATCTGAAGCACCCATCCTTAATCCAATTATTTCATCTTGTTCATGATCTTTTGATGTTAAAAAAATAATCGGAAGATCTTTTAATTTTTCAATCTTGCTAGAACGTACTTTTGAAAGAAGTTCATTTCCATCCATTTTAGGCATCTTAATATCAAACAGACCTAAATCATAAGATTTGTTTTCAAGTGCCTCTAAAGCCTCAACTCCATTTAGAAATGTATCTACTGTAAATCCCTCACTTTCCAAAGAAATAGATACTGATGTGAGAATCGACTGTTCGTCGTCAACTAATGCTATCTTCGGCATACTGCTTTTTATTAATAATTTATGGCAGATTTAAGTTCAAAGAAAAAATGACTCGGTTAACAAAATGTGACTTAAGTTGATAAGTAAATGTAAATATTTCAATAACTTGTTTGCCTCATAAAAATTTGAATTAAGTAAGGGATTGACATGATAAAAAAAATATTTATGTTCTTATTTTGTTCTTATTGCGATATTGAGCAAATGTTGTATTGTCCCTTTTCGGCGGCACTACATATTGTGTTTTTCGACAATAATTTTTTAAAAATGGATAGAATTTAAATGGCAGACAATCTACAGGTATCAGCAAAAATCTCAGATGAAAAAAGTGTAAATATTTTAACATTAAGTGTTGTACGTCGTGACGGAGCTATTACTCCTTTTAAATCGGAGAAAATTTCGAATGCTATTAAAAAAGCATTCTTAGCACAAACAAAAATTAGAAATGATAAAAATAAGGAAAAAGAACAACAAGATGGAATTCATAAAACCGTCGAAGCTTTAACACATAAAGTTGTCTCAGCACTAACCAGAAGGATTGCTGATGGTGACATGATTCACATAGAAGATATACAAGATCAAGTGGAATTAGCTCTTATGAGGGATGAGCATCATAAGGTTGCTAGAGCATATGTTTTGTATAGAGAACAAAGAGCGGCTTCAAGATATCATACTAAAAAACTAAAAGAACAAGTTGGAGAAAAAGCTTCTTCAATGATGGTAACTAAAAGAGATGGAAGTAAGGAGCCAATTTCACTCGATAAAATTACCAATAGAGTTTCTGTTCTATCGACTGGTTTAAATATTGATCCAATTGTTGTTGTTCAAAAAGCAGTTCCAGGATTGTATAGTGATATTAGTTCTGCTGAAATTGATACTTATCTTGCTGAAACAGCAGCAGCTTTAACAGTTGAACATCCTGATTATTCTTACCTAGCAGCAAGAATAAAAGTAAACTCACTACATAAAGAGACCCCAGGTTTCATAATTGCAACAAAAAATTTGTACGATGATGGTTTATTGAGAGAAGATTATTATAAAAAAGTGATGGAAAATGCAGATGCAATAGAATCAGTAATTGATTATGACAAAGATTATACCTTTGATTATTTTGCTCTTACAACACTAATCAGGGCATATTTATTAAAGTTTGATAATAAAACAATTGAAAGACCTCAAGACCTATGGATGAGAGTAACTTTAACAGTTACCGGTAATGAGTTTAATTTAGATAAAATAAAGGAAACTTATAAAAATTTATCAACTGGTACATATACACATGCTACTCCAACATTGTTTAATAGTGGATTAAAAATGCAGCAATTATCTTCGTGTTTTTTAATAGGTATGGAGGATGACTCGATAGAAGGTATTTTTAATACTATAAAAGATTGTGCCCTAATATCTAAAACTGCAGGTGGTATTGGCATGCACGCACACAACATTAGAGGTAGTGGAAGTAGAATAAAATCTACAAATGGCAAATCTAATGGCCTTATTCCATTTTTGAAAATTTTTAATGAAACTGCTAAGTCAGTTGATCAAGGCGGAGGTAAAAGAAAGGGTTCTTTTGCGGTTTACTTAGAACCTTGGCACGCAGATATTGAAAAATTTCTGGAACTCAGAAAAAATACTGGGGCAGAAGAATTTAGAGCAAGAGATTTATTTTATGCTTTATGGATACCAGATTTATTCATGAAAAGAGTAGAAAACGATGAAGAATGGACACTTATGAGTGAACATGAATGCCCAGGTCTTTCAGATGTGTATGGTGATGAGTTTGAAAAACTTTACACTAAGTATGAAAATGAAATGAAGCATTTGGAAAAAATTAAAGCAAGAGATCTAATGTCTAAAATTATAGAAGCGCAGATAGAAACAGGACAGCCTTATATGCTCTATAAAGACTCAATCAATAACAAGTCCAACCAAAAAAATATTGGTGTTATTAAATCTTCAAACCTGTGTGCAGAGATAGTTGAATACTCTGATAAGAACGAGACATCTGTATGTAACTTGGCTTCTATAGCTCTGCCAAAATTTGTAAAAAAATCAGATAAAAAATTAATATATGACTATGATGCTCTTTATGAAACAGCAAAATTGGCCACAAAAAACTTAGATGAAGTAATTGATATTAATTTTTATCCAACAGATAAAACGGAAAGATCTAATAATAAGCATAGGCCTATAGGTTTAGGAATACAGGGTCTTGCAGATGTCTACTTCAAATTAGGAATAGCTTATGAGTCTGAAGAGGCTAAAGAAATAAATAAATTAATTTTTGAAACAATTTACTTTGGAGCTTTAGAAGCTTCATGTGAATTAGCAAAAGAAAAGGGAGCATATGAAACATTTAAAAATTCACCAATTTCGGAAGGTAAATTTCAATTTGATCTGTGGAATGTTAACCCGTCTTCAAAATGGGATTGGGATGCGCTAAGAGCTAAAATTAAAGAGCACGGTGTAAGAAACTCTTTAACCACAGCTTGTATGCCAACTGCGTCAACAGGCATTATATTAGGTAACACCGAAACATTCCAAATACAAACCTCTAATATATATAAAAGACAAACACTCTCAGGTGAGTTCCTTCTTGTAAATAGATATTTGGTGAATGAACTTTCTCAAAGAGGACTGTGGAATAAAGATATGAGAGACAAAATAATTCTAGAAAATGGATCGGTTGAAAACATAAATGAAATTCCAACTGAGCTAAAAGAAATCTATAAAACAGTTTGGGAAGTATCACAAAAAACTGTCATAGATATGTCAGCAGATAGAGCACCATTTATTGATCAAACCCAATCAATGAATCTTTGGCTTTCAACGCCTACATTTGGGAAAGTTAATTCAATGCATATGTATGCTTGGAAAAAAGGTCTTAAAACAGGAATGTATTATCTAAGAAGTAGATCAGCAGTTGATGCTGTAAAAGTTACAGTTTCATCAGAAAAAGCAGCAAAAGATGCTTATATAAATACTGCTATTAAACAAAACAATGAACCAGAAGATTGCGAAACTTGCAGTGCATAAAGAAGGAGTAAAGAATGATATCAAAAGGCGTTAAATCAATATTTCCAATAAAAAACCAAGAAATTTGGGATAGGTACAAACAACATATTCAAGCCTTTTGGACAACTGAAGAAGTATCTTTGCAAGATGATTTAAGAGATCTTGAAACTTTAAATGATGGTGAAAAGCATTTTATAAAGCACGTACTTGCATATTTTGCTAACTCCGAAGCAATGATTAATGAAAACTTAGCAAGTAGGTTCTACAAAGAAATTTTAATTCCTGAAGCAAGATGTTTTATATCTATACAAATGTTGAATGAGTCAATTCATGCAGAGATGTATGGTCTACAAATTGAAGCTTATGTAAAAGATGCAAAAGAAAAAGACATGCTTTTTGATGCAATACAAAACGTACCATGTATTAACCATAAAGCACAATGGGTATCAAAATGGCTCAATGGTAGTCAAAATTTATTAACAAGACTAATAGGATTTGGATTAGTTGAAGGTTTATTTTTTGCAGGCTCCTTCTGTGCAATATATTATTTCAGAAAAAGAGGGTTATTACCTGGTTTAGCCTTATCTAACGACTGGATTGCAAGAGACGAAGGAATGCATTTTAGTTTCTCATCGTTAATGTTTAGAACTTTAAGAGATAAATTTAATAATAAAACATTAACTGATGCAGATATTAGTGATTTATCATTAATTCCTTCAGACGTGCCTCAATCACAGTTTGAAGAAATTGTTAGAGAAGCAGTAGCATTTGAAAAAGAGTTTGTAAGAGATGCTTTACCAGTAGATTTAATTGGTATGAATCAAGACTTAATGTGTCAATATATTGAAGCTGTTGCAGACAGAATTGCTGACCTATTTGAATTTGACAGAGTCTTTAAAACAGAAAATCCTTTTGATTTTATGAGAGCTTTGGATGTTCAAAACGTTACAAATTTTTTTGAAAAAAGAGTATCTGAGTATCAAAGACCTACAGATAGAGCTTTAAGTTTTGATGAAGCATTTTAATGGAAGCAGAGATATACTCTAAAACTAATTGTGGATACTGTGATAGAGCTAAACTACGGTTAGCTAAATTTAATCCAAAGATTTATATGCTTGATACAGATTATACGAGAGAAGATTTTTTTGAAAAGTTTCCGAACGCTAAAACCTTTCCTCAAATAATTTTAAATGGTGAAAAAATTGGAGGGTATCATGAACTTGAAAAATGGTTTGAAATGAATACCTTTGACGAAGAATTCTAAATAACCTTTTTTTTTCCTTTTCTTGAGTAATTTTTTTTATTTCTAACAATTCTTTGTTTGTACTTAGGTAGTTTTAAATCTTGAGCAAAAGGATTTCTTTTCTTAATTTTTTTTTTTATTTCCATATAATGTATTCTAATGTGCCTGTCCCCAATGATCACCAGTACCAAAATCAACAGTGAGTGGAACTGAAAAATCTTTGTATTTTAAATGTACAGACTCCATAATCTTTTTTACATTACTTACTAAATTGTCATATTTTTTAGTTTCGACTTCAAAGATTAGTTCATCATGTACTTGTAAAAGCATTTCAGCCTCAATATTTTTAAGTTTTATTTCCTTATGAATTTCAATCATTGCTAACTTAATAATGTCTGCTGCACTACCTTGGATTGGTGCATTAATAGCTTGTCTTTCTGCAAAACCTCTAACAGCAAAATTTTTATCGGCAATTCCCTTAATATTAATTTTCCTTTTAAAAATTGTTTCAACGTATTGATTTGTTTTTGCGAAATCAATTTGATGCTCCATATATTTTTTAATTTTTGGATATTTAATAAAATACTCATTTATGTAATCTTTTGCTTCTGTATTGGAAATATCAAGTTGTTTAGCTAAACCATATGGACTGATTCCATATAAAATACCAAAATTAATTGCTTTTGCTTTTCTTCTATAATCGTTGTTTATTTGACTATCGTTTAAATTAAATATTTCTTTAGCAGTTGATGCATGAATGTCTTCATTGTTTTTAAAAGCTTTAATAAAATTTTTATCACTAGAAATTTCTGCGGCTAATCTAAGCTCTATTTGAGAATAATCAAAACTGACTAATTTTTTTCCTTTTCCACTAACAAAAGCTGTTCTTATTTTTTTTCCATTTTCTGTTCTAATTGGGATATTTTGAAGATTTGGATCTGTAGAACTTAATCGACCTGTTAAAGTATTAGCTAAACCAAATGATGTATGAACTCTACTTTTATCATCTGTTAATCTAAATAAAGCATCTGTATAAGTTGATTTGAGTTTTGTTAATTCTCTCCAATCAAGAACGAGTTGTGCAATTTCAAATCCATCTAAGGCTAAATTATTTAAAGTTGATGAATCAGTAGAATATGTTCCTGATTTTGTTTTTTTACCGCCAGGTATTTTGAGATTAACAAATAATATCTCTCCTAATTGTTTAGGTGAGCCTATATTGAACTCTTCTTTTGAAAGTTTATAAATATTTTTTTCAAGTTTTTTACTTTCATTTTCAAATTCATTACTAAGACTTGTTAAAAACTCTTTATTTACCTCAATGCCATTTGCTTCGATTGAAGATAATGCCTCTACAAGAGGTAAATCAATATTTTGATAAACAAAATTAGCCTTTTCTTTTATTAAACGAGGATAAAGATGATGAAAAAGCCTGAATGTTAATAAAGAATCTTCGGCAGCATAATTAATTGCGTTATCGATAGTTACTTTATCAAAAGTGATTTCATTTTTTCCTGTACCAACAACTTCTTTATATTTAATTGTTGTATGATTTAAATGATTAAATGAAAGGTCATCTAAATTGTGCTTATAAATCCCATTATCAATTGAGTAGGAAATTAACATTGTGTCTGCAATTGAATTAAACGTTATTCCATACTTATTTAAAATTCTAATATCATATTTTATATTTTGACCAATTTTTAAGATTGATTCATTTTTACAAATTTTATTAATATGATTAATTACATAATTTTCCTCTAACTGATTATCAATTTTTTTTGAACCATCTGAAGTAGTATGGTTTATAGGAATATAGTAAGAAATGTTTTCACTATAACATATTGATATACCAACTAATTTAGCCTTTTCTATATTGAGTGAGTTAGTTTCAGTATCAATAGCGCATATACCTTTTTTTTCAATTTCACTTAAAATCTTTTCAAAATTTTTCTTTGAATTTATTAATTGATACTTTGGCTCTATTTCTTTTTTTTGAATAATGTTATCATTATAACTAGATATAAAAGAATTAGATTTTAATCTTTCAGATATTGATCTAAAACCCTGCTCTTTAAGAAACTCAAAGATATTATTATTTTCAGTTTTTATTTCATTATAAGTTTTTATATTCTTAATACCCTCAGGTATTTTTACATCATTTTTAAGTGTTACAAGTTCTAAACTTATTCTAATATCATTTTCTGATTCTTCTAAAATGTTTCTTCTTTTTTCTTGTTTAATTTTATCAAGATTTTTAATTAAACCATCGATGTCGTTATATTCATTTATTAGTTGAGATGCTGTTTTAGGACCAATACCAGGAGCGCCTGGAATGTTATCTACTTTGTCTCCTGTTAGAGCTTGAATAAAGATAACTTTATCTGGGCGCACTCCAAATTTTTCTTCTACATCTTTAGTTTCTATTTTTTTATTTTTCATTGGATCAAGCATTGTTACATTATCACTAACAAGCTGCATTAAATCTTTATCTGATGAAACAATAATAGTTTCAATTTTATCTTTTTCAGCTAATCTTACATAAGTAGCGATTAAATCATCGGCCTCAAATCCCTCTATTTCTAATTGCGGTATATTAAAACTCTTTACACACTCTCTAATTAAAGGAAATTGTGGGATCAAGTCATCAGGGGCTTCTCCTCTATTAGCCTTATATTCTGGATATATTTCATTTCTAAAATTTTCCCTTGCTGCATCAAAAATAACTATCATTTTATCGTCGCTATAATCTTCTATCAGTTTAACAAGCATGTTTGTAAAACCAAACACAGCATTAATCGGAGTTCCATCTGCGCGATTCATAGGCGGTAAACCATAATAAGCTCTAAATATATAGGCAGAACCATCAACTAATATTAATCTACTCTTTTTATTCATTGTAAATTTAAATATATAAGATTTTAAATAAATGTCAGATTATAAATATTCAATTGAAGCTAAAAATGTAAATAAAATTTTCTTAAAAAAAACTCAGGAAGTTGAAGCTCTTATTGATTTTAGTATCACAATAAAAAAGGGAACAATTCATGGTTTATTAGGGCCAAATGGTGCAGGAAAATCAACTTTCATAAATATACTGGGCGGTTTAGTTAAAAAAAATTCAGGTGAAGTTAATGTTTGTGGGATAAATATAGATAAAAACATAAAATTAAGTAAATTTAAAATTGGTATAGTTCCCCAAGAACTTAATATAGATCCTTTCTTTTCTCCAGCAGAATTATTAGAACTTCAAGCTGGTTTATATGGTGTTCCAAAAAGAAAAAGGAAGACTGACGAAATTTTAGAAAACTTAAAGTTGACTGATCAAAGAAACGCATATGCTAGAACTTTATCAGGAGGTATGAGAAGGAGATTATTAATTGGAAAAGCCTTAGTGCACGATCCTGAAATAATTATATTAGATGAACCGACAGCTGGGGTAGATATTGATATTAGAACATCAGTTTGGAATTATATAAAAAGAATAAGCAAAGAAGGAAAAACTGTGTGTTTAACTACACATTATTTAGAAGAAGCAGAAAATCTTTGTGACAATATTACTATAATCAATCATGGCAAAAAAATTATTGAAGGATCAAAAAATGAACTTTTGAATATAATATCAACCAAATCTGTAGCATTTGTTTTAGATAAACATTTGGATATTCCCAGAGAATTAAACATATTTAAACCAGATTTGAACAATGGTATTTTAAAATTAACTTATGATAAGAATAAAACAAATATAAAAAATATTATTGATCTATTAAATAAAAATAAAATTGATTTTAAAGAAATAAATACTTCCGAAGGAGATTTAGAAGATGTGTTTATTAAAGTGGTAAAAAATGATATTCTACACTGAAAGATTTTTTTCTTATATATTTTTATTAGTACCACTATTTCTAATAACTGGACCAGCAGTTCCTGATATTGTAATTACCACAAGTGTTATATTCAGTATATTTTATTTTATATTTTTAAAAAAAAATGAAGAAATACTAAAAATAAATTTTTTTATTATATCTGTTATTTTTTGGAGCAGTCTTTTATTAATAAGTTTTTTTTCTTATAATAAAATAAATTCATTTCAGGACTCAATTATTTTTATTAGATTTTTATTAATTCCATTTTCAGCATATTTTATATTTTTTAAAAATAATAAAATATTTATTCGTTTGTTAATTCTTATTTTACTGCTTGTTGTATTTGTATGTATTGATACGCTATTTCAATTTTTTAATTACAGTTCTGAATTTGGATTTGGCAGTGACATGATAGGTTTCAAATCAAACTGGTATGGAAGATTAACAGGACCTTTTGGTGATGAATTAATTCCAGGCTCCTATGTTTCAAAATTTGGATTAATTGGATATGCATATCTTATTTTAAATAAAAAATTTAGAACAAATGTTATAGTTCAATCAATTTATTTATCCTTAATATTTGTTGTAAGTTACATAACAGGTGAAAGGATGGCATTTGCAACATATGCTATGGGATTGTTTTTTTTATTAATATTTTTAAATGGTTATAGAAAGTCTATTTTTTTCTCTATTGTTTTAGGTTTATTGAGTTTGTTAATTATAATACAATTACATCCTTTTTATAATGATTTTAAAGTAATTGAATCCACTGAATATCATCAGGGTTTAAAAATAGAAAAATCTTACAAGTGTCAAAATCATACTGAAGAAGTTTGTTCAAAAATAATTGAAGTTCAGCCAAGTTTTTTTAAAATATTAAGAAATTTTAATACTTCTGCGTATGGTGAGATATATTTACTAGCCTATAAAATGTTTATAAATAATCCAATAACTGGAATTGGGATCAATAACTTTAAATATATATGTGAGACAAATAATTTTTATAATAATTTGATGATTAATTATGATTGTGCTTCTCATCCTCATAATATTTATATCCAATGGTTAGCAGAAGGTGGATTGATTGTTTTTTTTACATTTTTATTGTACTTATTATTTTTAGTCACTTTCATTCTAAAAAATGAGGGTGAAAAGAAATTTAAAATAATTTCTCTTATTCTGATTCTAATTATGTTTTGGCCAATTATGTCAACAGGGAGTTTAATAAAAAATTGGTATGGTATTATTACTTTTTTTATAATTGGGATTTCAATGAGACTAAGTAAATTTAGAAATATCGATTAAATTTTGTATTTATAAAATGTTGTTTTACACTCCTGGCTATAAAAATGCCAATAATAAAAAAAATAATAACTGCAAAAGTTGTCCCATTTCCTTTACTGAAAAATGATCCAATAAATATAGAAAAGAAAATTATACTTGAAGTTATAATTTTAAAATGAATTCCAATTACTGAACCAAATATAAAAAAGAAAATAATAAATAGTGTATTTCCAAGACCCATTCCAAAATGAGAACCTACGTAAGCCATATAAATAGACGAATATAATATTGATAAATTTGTTGATATAGAATTATCAAAAAATCTAGATTTAATCAGGTAATAGAATGATTTTAAACCATCTATCCAAGTTATTTTTTTTCCTTCAGCTTTAGATCTAAAAAAATATGACACTCCAAATTCATATATGTTAAAATTATTTCTAACAATTTGTGAAGCTAAATCAATTTCAATGCCAAAATCATTAACTGTAAGCTTAATCTTTTCGATAACATTTCTATGAAGGATTTTTAAGCCACAATGAACATCACTAATAGATTGTGCAAAAAAAATATTAAAAATTAGAGAATTTAATTTACCAATTAAACTATTAAAAAAATAATTATTTTTTTTTAGTTTTCCAGATAGATATCTACTGCCAAATATACATTTAATATCAGAGTTATTTTTTATCATATCGTACATTTCTCTAGCATCTCTAGTATCTAATTCTAAATCAGCATCTTGAAGTAAAATATACTCTCCTACAGAATTTTTTATTCCAGTTTGAATTGCCTTCCCTTTTCCAGAATTGATATCTAATTTAATGAGTTTAAATAAAAATTTATAATTTTTTTTTTCTTTAAGTCCTTTAAGTATATTTGTTGATCCATCTGTTGATCCATCATCAACGAAGATAACTTCATTTTTAGAATCATTAAAATAATTTTTAATTTCCTCAAAAAGTTTAGTGAGAAAATTTTTCTCGTTAAAAACTGGGATTATTACGGATAAATCTATTTTATTCTCTTGGTGCATGTTTATTCAGTATTCTTTGCAACGTTCTTCTGTGCATTCTAAGTCTTCTAGCAGTTTCTGAAACATTTCTATTACACTGTATAAACACTCTTTGAATATGTTCCCACCTAATTCTATCAGCTGTCATTGGATTTTCAGGAGGAGGAGGTAGAATCTCTTTAGAGTTAGTCAAAGCATCATAAATTTGATCAATCTCAGCTGGTTTTGGTAAATAATCTATTGCTCCTGACTTTATAGCTGCAACTGCTGTGGCTATATTTCCATATCCAGTTAGTAATAGTGATTTTGTTTGGGGGCTGATTTTTTGCATCTCTTTTACTAATTCTAACCCAGATCCGTCTTCTAATCGCATATCTACTACTGCGTAGTCAAAATTGTTCTCAGAGACTTTAGTTAAGGAATCTTTGAATCCAGGAGATGAGATAACCTCAAACCCTTTTTTTTCCATAGATCTAGTTAAGCGTTCCCTAAAAGGCAGATCATCATCAACAATTAAAAGCTTCATATTCATATATTTAAGATAGAGTTATCAAAAGTAATTTCAACAACGGCATTATCATCTTTAGAATTATATAAATTTATCTTTCCACCCATATTTTCAATTAGATTTTTTGCAATAAATATACCCAATCCCATTCCTTGGCTATTTTTTGAAATATAAGGCTCACCTAATTTGTCAATGATATCTTTTGAAAAACCTAATCCATCATCAGTTATAGAAATTTTTAAATCAGTTTTATTATAATCTAATTCAACTGTTACAGTTTCTTTACAATGAAATATAGCATTTTGAATAATATTACCCAATGCATACATCATTTCATCTTTATAAAGAATTTCAGGTTCTTCTATTATTCGTATATTTATAATATTTAATTTTTTATTTTTATTAAATTTATCAAAGTTTATTTTTATTAAATCTGTGATTTTTACTTTATCTAAAAACTTATCTTTAATTTTTAAAGGGTTTTTTGAAAATCTTTGTAAAATTTCTTTACATCTTTCAGCTTGAGATTTTAATAAATGTATATCTTTGACAATATTTTTATCTTCAACTAATTTTTTTTCTTTTAATAAGTCATTTATTATTAAAAAAATTGTGTTTAGTGGAGTCCCTAATTCATGAGCTGCGGCGGCACTAAGTGAACCTACCTCAGTAATTTTTTTTTGATTAAGAATTTGTAATTTAGAAACAGATAATGCATTTGAAATTTTTCTTGAGGAGTTTGCAAAAAGATAAGCATAAATTGCAATAAAAATTACAGTTATAATTAATGAGGACACTAGACCAAAATTATAAATTTCAGGTAAATAAAATTCTGGACCTAGATAAAGGGGTACGTAATAAAAATTTAATATTACAATAATCATGATAGATATAGTCGATAAAATTACTGTCATTAATGCAGGTAAATATGACGCTGAAGTAATTACTGGTGCTAAAATTAGAATGGAGAATGGATTAATTATACCACCTGTTAAAAATAGTAAAAAACCTAGTTGTAGAGTATCAAAAAGCAAAAAAGAGAACGCTTTAACATTACTTATAGATTTATTTTTTCTTTCTTCAAAATAGGAAAAGAAATTTACTGCTACTGATAACAAAATTATTGTTAAAATTTCAAATAATAGAATTTCAATTTTGATTATGTAGAAGACAATAAAAACTGCTAAAAATTGTCCAAAAATTGCAATCCATCTTATTTTAATCAGATTGCCAAGAAGTATTGTATTCATTAAATTTTAAATATCAAGATTGGCTACCTTCAGTGAATTTTCAGCAATGAATCTTTTGCGTGCATCTGTTTCGCCACCCATCAAATCTTCAAAGGCCTTATTCGCAGCATCTATCTCATTGATTTTAACTGCTAATAGAACTCTCTCATTTTGATCTAAAGTAGTTTCCCATAATTGGTCTGGATTCATTTCACCAAGACCTTTATATCTATTTATTTGAAGTCCAGACTTACCAATATCTAATACTTTATCAATTAAATTTAAAGGTCCAAAAATTTTATATTCTTCATTTTTATTAATTAATGTACCACATCCAGATTCTTTAAGACGATAAAAATTTTCCATTAATTCATCTTTTATTTCATTCAAAGCTTTAGCCTCAGGAGTAATTAAAAAGTTTTCGTCTATAGTATATTTTTCAGTAAAACCTCTAATTGTTCTTTCAAATAAGAGAGCATTATTTTCATGAGTTACTACCCAATTTTTTTGTGATATATTTGAAATAAGATTTAATCTTTGTTGTAGATATTTAGCTATTTCTTTACCAATATTTTTATCTGAAAGATTTCTTAAATCTAAACCTCTTACAATTGCTGTATGTTCAATAATATCTTTATTATCAACCCTCCTAAGTAAAGGAATAACCAAATTTTTAGTTTTCTTTGATATATATATAATGTTCTTTAGTTCTTCTCCAGCAACTTGAGACTTCTGAGTATTTTCAAATATTGAATTTTTTAAACCTTCTTCAATTAAATAACTCTCTAGGTCATCATCGTCTTTTTTATAGACAGTAGAATTACCTTTTTTTAATCTATAAAGTGGAGGTTGGGCAATATATAATCTTCCTGTATCAATGATTGGCTTCATATGTCTGTAAAAAAAAGTCAAAAGAAGAGTTCTAATGTGACTACCATCAACATCAGCATCTGTCATAATTATTATTTTATGATATCTCATTTTTGAAATATCAAATTTTCCTTCTAGTTTGTTTTGATTATTATCATCTGTTGGATTTCCTACACCAGCACCTATTGCTGTTATAAGTGCTCCAATTTCATTACTAGTTAATACTTGTTTATCGTTTGCTCTTTCAACATTTAATATTTTACCTCTTAATGGAAGAATAGCTTGATTTTTTCTATCTCTTCCCTGTTTTGCTGATCCGCCTGCTGAGTCTCCTTCTACAATAAATAGTTCAGATAATTCAGGATTTTTTTCTTGGCAATCTGCAAGTTTACCAGGAAGAGATGTGTTTTCTAACCCAGTTTTTCTTCTAGTTAGTTCTCTTGCTTTTCTTGCAGCCTCTCTTGCGTTAGAAGCTTCAATTATTTTATCAATTACTTTTTTAATTTCAGATGGATTTTCTTCAATCCATTGTTCTAGTTTGTTTAGACTTGTTGATTCAATCACAGGTCTAACTTCAGAGGAAACAAGTTTATCTTTTGTTTGACTAGAAAACTTAGGGTCTGGTAATTTTACAGATATTATACAAGTTAAACCTTCTCTTGCATCTTCACCAGTTATATTATTTGAATTTTTAGTATTTTTATTAATATAATTTACAATTGATCGAGTTAAAGCACCTCTGAAACCGGCAAGATGAGTTCCACCATCTCTTTGAATTATATTATTGGTAAAACATATTGTATTTTCGTGATAGCTGTCAGTCCATTGTAATGCACATTCAATTGAAATGTTATTTTTTTCACCTTGAAAAAAAACAGGGTTTGAATTAATTAGGTTTTTACCTTCATTTAAATATTTTACATACTCTTTTATGCCTCCATCATATCTAAAGTGAATATTCTTATCCTTAGCTTGCCTTTTATCAGTTAAAAAAATACTTATACCAGTATTTAAAAAAGCTAATTCTCTAAGTCTTTTTTCTATAGTTTTGAAATTGAAATTAATATCTTCAAAAATTTTAGTTGTTGGAAGAAATGTAATTTTTGTTCCAGTTAAAAAATTATTATCAATTTTTTCTGAATTACCAATTATATTTAACTCTTTAGTGACTATTCCATTTGAAAATTCAATATTATATAATTTACCATCTCTATTAATTTCTAAAATTAAACTTTCAGATAATGCATTTACAACAGAAACACCAACTCCATGCAGACCACCTGATACTTTGTAACTGTTTTGATCAAATTTACCGCCAGCATGTAGTTCAGTCATAATGAGTTGGGCTGCTGGTATTTTTTCAGTTTTATGTAAATCTACTGGAATTCCCCTGCCGTTATCAATTATTGTGGCTGTTCCATCTGCATTTAAAATTACCTCTATTTTATCACAATACCCGGCTAATGCTTCATCTATCGAATTATCTAATACTTCATATATCATTTGATGAAGACCAGAACCATCATCTGTATCACCAATGTACATTCCTGGTCTTTTTCTTACAGCCTCTAAACCCTTGAGAACTTTAATTGAATCGGAAGAATATTCAGAATTCATAAATTAGTTATATTATAAAATTCTACATTTGTTGACACAAAAGAAAATAAATTTTTATCAGTACCAGTTAGGAAAAATTGAATTTGAAATCTATTAATCATGTCTAGCAATATTTGACGATTGTAGTTATCTAAATGTGATGCGATTTCATCAAATAACAAAATTGGATTTATTTTTTTGAAATTTACTAAATAGTTACATTGAGCCAGTAATATCATAAGAACTAATGTTTTTTGTTGTCCAGTTGATAATAAAGATGCATCAAAATCATTATTGATAATTGCTATAATATCAGACCTGTGGGGTCCAATTTTTGTTCCTCCATAATGCCCATCGTATCCACGAGAGTCATTTAGTTTTGATAAATATTTTTCAAATGTTAAGCCTAAATCAAAGAAATCATCTTTAATTTGTAATTCGACATTGAACTGAAATTTATGATCATTTTTCAAACTATTAAGATTACTATTTATAGAATCTAATTGAGATACTCTAAGTTTATATATCTCTAATCCTAATTCAGATATATCATTTTCGATCTTTGCCAACCATTCATTATCAAAATTTTTATTTTGCAAAATTTTTATTCTTTCAAGAATTAATTTTCTGTATTTATTTATCAATTTGTTATAGTCATTTTTACTAGAAAAAATTAATCTATCTATGAAATTTCTTCTGTAAGAAGGTGAGGTTTGAAAAAGTCTTTCCATTTCAGGAAGAAATGTAAGATAAGATAAAGATTTATTTAAAAAATCTAGTGTTTCTTTTGATTGATCATCATTTACCTTAATAATTTTACTAAACTTTTCATTTTTATTATTAGTATATATTTTAATATCAAAATTATTTTCTTGTAATTCTAAATTACTTCTTATCAAAAAATTATTTTGTTTTTTTTTTATTAAATTTTGAATATTTGCATTCCTTATTCCCCTTCCTTTGGAAATTAATGATATACCTTCTAAAATATTAGTTTTGCCACATCCGTTATTACCAAAAAAAATGTTTAATTTTTTATCAAAATCAAGCTTATAATCAGTAAAGTTTCTAAAATTATTAAATTTAATATTGTTGATGTTTACCAAATTTTATACTCTCATTGGCATTAAAACATATACTAAATTATTATTTGAATTTTCAAGAGCAATAATTGGAGAAGTATTATCTTTTAAGTTTATCGATATTTCTTCATCTTCTAAATTATTAACAATATCCATTATGTATTTTGAATTAAATCCTATTTCTACTTCGTCGCCATCATAATTTATTTTCAAATCTTCAGAAGCTGTACTACTTTCATTATTTATAGTATTTAAATTTAAAATATTTTTAAGCAATTTAAATTTAATAACTGGAGACTTGTCATTTGCAATAGTACTAACTCTATCAACTGCTGATAGTAATGTTTCCCTATTAATTTTAAGAATATTATTATTATTTTGAGGAATTACTCTTTTGTAATCAGGAAAGCTACCATCAATTAATTTTGATATAAAAACTATATTACCAATAAAAAATATTACTTTGTTAGAACTAATTAATATTTCTACATTATCATCAATTTCAGATAATAATTTTGACAATTCATATATAGTCTTTTTTGGAATAATTACACCTGAGATTTCATCAATATCTGTTTCAAGATTGTAGCTGAATTTTGCTAATCTATGTCCATCAGTGCCTACTAGAGTGACTACATTTAGGTCATTTTCTCGATTAATATTAAAATATAAGCCATTAAGAAAATATCTTGTTTCTTCGTTAGATATAGCAAATTTTGTTTTATCAATTAATTTAAATAATATTTTTGAATTAATACTAATACTTGTACCAGAATTATCTTGATCAATTATTGGGTAATCTTCTTTAGGTAAACAAGCTAAAGAAAATCGTGATCCACTCGCTCTTAGAGTTAATAATTTACCATTATTTGAAATAATCTCTATTTCACTATTTTCGTCAAGTTTTCTAACTATATCGTATAAAATTTGTGAATTTATAGTAGTAGCGCCTTCTTCTAATACATTACAATCAATTTTTTCTATTATTGAAATATCCATATCTGTAGAAGACAATGTTAATTTATTTTCTTTAGCTTCAATCAAAATGTTGGATAGAATTGGCAGTGAGTTTTTTTTATCAACAATACCCTGAAGATGAGATAATGTTTTAAAAAAACTCGAACGTACTATTTTAAATTTCATATCTAAACATATGATAAAAAAAATTAAGAATCTATAAGTCTTTTTAATAATTCGAGATCTTCATTAAAATTAACATCAGATAGCTTCAGTTCTTCAATTTTTTTGACCGCATGCATTACAGTTGTATGATCTCTTCCTCCAAATTTTCTTCCAATCTCTGGTAAAGATCTTGAAGTAATAGATTTGGCAAGATACATTGCTATTTGTCTTGGTCTGGCAACAGAGCGTGATCTCCTTGGAGAATGCATGTCTGTTATTCTTATATTAAAATGCTCTGCAACCTTTTTTTGAATTTCTTCAATAGTAATTTTTTTATTTGATGATTTTAATAAATCCTGAAGTACTAATTGTGCAGTTTCAACTGTAATTGATGTTCCAACTAAAGTAGCATGGGCAACTAATCTATTTAGTGCTCCTTCCATTTCTCTTACATTTGAAATTATTCTGTGTGAAAGAAACTCTAATACTTTAGGAGGTATTTCAACTCCTCTTTTTTGTGCTTTTTCAATTAATATTCCAAGTCTAAGCTCATATGTTGTGGGATGTATGTCTGCTACCAATCCACATCCAAGTCTTGATTTTAATCTTTCTTGAACTCCATCTAGATCAGTAGGCGTTTTATCTGCAGAAATAACTATTTGTTTATTCTGTTCTATAAGAGCATTGAAAGTATGAAAAAATTCCTCTTGAGTATTATCTTTGCCACTAATAAATTGTACGTCATCAATCATAAGTACGTCAATAGATCGAAATTGTTCTTTAAAAGCTGAAGTATCTTTATATCTTAATGCTCTAACAAATTGATACATAAACTTTTCAGCTGAAAGATATATGACTTTTCTTTCAGGTTGTTGTTGCTTAATTTTCCATCCTATAGCGTGCATTAGATGTGTTTTACCTAACCCTACTCCGCCACATAAAAATAGTGGATTAAAAGTTATTTTGTTTGCTTCAGAAACTCTCTGAGATGCTGCAAATGCAAGTTCATTAGGTTTGCCAACAACAAAATTTTCAAATGTGAAACGTGGATCAAGTGGTGCACCAAATTCGTTTGGATATATTGAAGATTGATTAGATCTAAGATCCATTGTTGATTTCCAGTGATTATCATTGCTCTTGATAGTTCTTGTTGTCCCGGGAACAATTCTACCTCCTGAAGGCTTTACAACAAACTTAATTGTATCAACTTTATTATTAATATGGTTCTTTGCTTCACTTTTTATCTTATCTGAGTAATTATTAACAATCCAATCTCTTAAAAATTTAGTTGGAACTGAAAATGTTATAGTTGTTTCTTCAACTGAAACATAATTAAGATGTTTAAGCCAGTTATTAAAAGCAGAATCACCAACATTTTTTTTAATATTTTTTTTAAAGGATAACCATTTACTTTCATCAAAAATAGTAGAAGTATTATCCATTTTCCCCCAACAAGATGATTTTATGTCTTAATAAATTTTACGCAAAAAATCTAAAGTCGTAAAATTAATCACCAAATTAATTTACTTAATCAACACCCTTTAAGTATTTTTAGCAAGAAGAAAAGTGAAAAAATTAAAAAAAAATTATTTTTTTGAAATTTGTTTTGATAAAGAGGATAACTTTCTGGATATGTATTCTTTTTTAAAAATACCTTTTTTTGAAGCTCTAGCCATTATTGAGTTGACAGTGCTAAAGGATTTTTGAATTTCTTCCTCATTTTTTGCTTCAACTGAAGATCTAAATTTATTTAGAGCGTTTCTAAACTTAGATAAGTATTGAGAATTAACAGTATTTCTAGTTTTGTTCTGTCTAGATCTTTTTTTTGCAGAAGCATGGTTAGCCATATGGGTGCTATAAATTCAAAATAAATTAAGTCAATTAATATTTATTGAAGAATTACTTATTATTTTGAAGTTTTGGGCAATAAAAAGTAGATCTTCCATATTGAATGATTTTTTTAACCTTATCATTACCTATTTTTTTTCCTTCTTTATTATAAACTTTAAAATTAGACTGAAAATTTCCTAATGTGCCATTAGTAGACCTATAATCTCTTATGCTAGAACCGCCATGTTTGATTGCCTTCTTTAAAATTTTTCTAGTAGACTTAATTAGTTTCATAATGAGACTAATTTCTAAATCTTTACCCAAAGTAAGAGGTGAAATTTTAGAATCAAATAGAATTTCTGATGCATAGATATTACCTATACCAGCAATTAATTTTTGATTGAGTAAAATCTGCTTTATTGGAACCTCAGATTTTGAAATTTTTTGATATATCAATTGAGCAGTAAGATCTGGACTGAGTGCATCTATACCCAAACTTAATATATACTTTTTTTTTTGTAGATCTTTTGTTTGTACAATATCTATAAATCCGAATTTTCTTGGATCATTATACACAAGTATTATTGGGCTTGAAAAGTACATCACAAAATGATCATGTTTTATTCTTTCGTAGCTTTTTTCGACAGTTTTTAATCTTCCTGACATACCTAGATGTATTACTAGAGAATAATCTGTATCTAAGTCTATTATAATAAACTTTGCAATGCGTCTTAGGTTGGATATCTTGGAGTTACGTAGTATATTAATTATATTATTAGGAATTTTAAAACGAAGTTTTGATGTATGAATTTTGACATTAGATATTTTTTGATACAATATTACACTAAGTCCTTTAACTGTAGTTTCAACTTCAGGTAATTCTGGCATAATGAAAAAAGATTATAATTTTGGTTATACAAAAGTAAATTCAAAACAAAAGACTAAACTTGTTCAGAATGTATTTTCAAGCGTAGCTCCAAGCTACGATATAATGAATGATTTAATGAGTTTAGGTATGCATCGATTATGGAAAAAAAGATTTGTGGAGACCGTGGATCTTAATGAAAATGAGATATTATTGGATGTTGGTTCTGGTTCTGGTGATATTGCCAGGGAAATTTTAAAAGAAAATTTACCAATCAGTCTTTATCTTTTAGATCTAAATGAAGAAATGTTATTAGAAGGAAGAAAAAGATTAAAAAAAGTAAAAAATGTAAAATATTTTATTGGTAATGCTGAAAAATTAAATTTTGAAGATAATTTTTTTGATAAATATACTATTTCTTTTTGCTTAAGAAATGTGACAGAGTATTTATTATCTATAAAAGAGGCTTACAGAGTTCTTAAACCTGGTGGTAAATATTGTTGCTTAGAATTTAGTGCACCTAAATCATCTTTAATATCAAGTTCATATAAAATTTATAAATCAAAAATTTTACCTCTCTTAGGAGAAATAGTTGCTAAAGATAAGAATGCTTATAACTATTTGAGTGAAAGTATTGATTTATTTCCATCACAAGAGGAGCTTAGCAAAAATCTAAGTGATTGTGGATTTACTAAAGTTGAAACTATTAATCTATTTAATGGAATTGTAGCAATACATACTGGCTATAAACTGTAATGAATAAAATTTTATTAATAATAACTGGCTCTATTGCTGCATCTCGATGTAAAGAAATTATTGCTTTGCTTAATATTAATGAAGTTAAAATTAGCTGCATTCTAACTAAAGAGGCAAAGAAATATTTAAAAATATCAGATATAAAAAAATTACTTAAAAATAGAATATTTACTGATGAAGTTGAGAAAAAAAATAAAATGCTTCATATTAATTTATCAAGAAAGAATGATATAATAGTTGTGTGTCCAGCTACAGCTAATTCTATAGCAAAGTTTGCTAATGGATATGGAGATAATTTAGCTTCTAATACGTTACTTGCTTCAAATAAAAAAATTTTGTTTGTTCCCGCAATGAATAGTTTTATGTGGCATAATAAAATTAATCAAAAAAATGTGAGATTATTAAAAGATAATGGTCATGAGTTTATTGGTCCAAAAGTTGGAAATCTAAAATGTGGAGAATTTGGTTTAGGAAGAATTGATAACTCAAAAAATATAGTAAATAAAATTTTAAGCAGATTAGAAAATATTAATTTATTAAAAGGTAAAAAATGCCTAGTAACTGCAGGACCTACAATTGAAATGATTGATCCAGTTAGGTTTATTTCTAATCAATCTTCTGGAAAACAAGGCTATGAAATTGCTTCACAACTAGTTTTATATGGAGCGAATGTAACCTTGATATCTGGACCAACAAAATTAGATCCTCCACCAAATTTGAAATTTATTCAAATAAAATCAGCAAACGAAATGTATCAAAAAATTAGAAAAATTTCTAAAATTGATATTGGAATTTTTACTGCTGCAGTATCTGATTTCAAAAATAAAAATATCTATAAATCCAAGATTAAAAAGAATAAAAAATTAAATATTAGTCTTCATAAAAATATTGATGTTTTAGAAAAAATTGGAAAAAGTAAAACTCAAAGGCCTACATTTTTAGTAGGTTTTGCAGCTGAAACAGGAGGCATTAATAATGCTAAAAAAAAATTAGTTGATAAAAAATGTGATATGATGGTTTTCAATAAAATCGACAGTAAAAATAAAGTTTTTGGTTCAGATTATAATCGGATATCAATAATTACAAAAAACCAGATAAAAAAATTTAAGAAAATGACAAAGGTAAATTGTGCAAAGCAAATTATAAAACAAATTTATAATTCTATATAGAATTATGAATAATTACTCTGAAGAAGAATATAAAATTTTTAGTAGGTTATTTATTTTAAAAGAATTTTCTGAAGAAAACCTAAAAAAATTATCAAATATAAAAATTGGTGTTGTGGGTATGGGAGGTATAGGATGTCCTTTAAGTCAATATTTAGTCAACTCTGGAATAAAAGAATTGTTAATAGTAGATGGAGACATTGTTGAAAAAAGTAATCTTAATAGACAAATTTTGTTTAATTTAAATGATATTGGAAGAAAAAAGGTTGATGTAGCTAAAAATAAATTACAATTAATCAATACTGAATGTAAAATTCATACTATTGATGAAAATATTAATTCTTTAAATTTAAATTCTTTAAAAGAATGTTCTATAATTGTTGATGCAACTGATGATTGGTTCAGTTCTAGATTATTAAATGAATATTGTCTTAAAAACTCAATCAATTTTTTATATTCCTCTGCATTAAGACACGATTTACAAATAATTCTTTTCAATAATTCAAATAAAAATAATCATCTATGTTTAAATTGTATCTTTCCTAACAAAGATGATGTTGATCTTCCCAGATGTGATGTAGTAGGTATTTCAGGTATTTCTGCAGGGTTAGCAGGTTTGATTGCTGCTCAAAAAATAATTAATTTCTATTTAAATTTAAAGGATGAAACTAATATAATGACAATTTCTGATGGAAAAAAATTAAGCATTGATAATATTGTTATTAAAAGTAAACATGATTGTTATTTAAAATCAGTTTAAGTTAATTGATAAATACATAAAAAAAGTTTAATTTAAATTATGAAACAAAATTCATTTACCTACGATCAATTAATTGATTGTGCAAAAGGTGTTCTTTTTGGAAAAGGTAATGCTCAACTTCCAATGCCTCCCATGTTAATGTTTGATAGAATTACTTCAATAAATGAGACTGGTGGAGAATACTCTAAAGGTGAGGTTATTGCAGAATTAGATATTAAAGAAGACTTATGGTTTTTTGGATGTCATTTTAAAGATGATCCGGTAATGCCAGGTTGTTTAGGTTTAGATGCTATGTGGCAATTACTTGGTTTTTATTTAGGATGGCTTGGCCAACCAGGAAAGGGTAGAGCTTTAGGAGTTGGTGAAGTTAAATTTACTGGTCAGGTATTACAAAAAGTCAAAAAAGTAACTTACCACATATCTCTTAAAAGACTTATACTAAGAAAATTGATTTTAGGAGTTGGAGATGGTATTTTAAAAGCTGACGGTGAAACAATTTATGAAGCTAAAGATATGAAAGTCGGTTTATTTTCACCTGAGAAATAAGTAATGAATAGAGTAGTAGTAACAGGTTTAGGTATAGTATCATGTATTGGTAATAATCAATCAGATGTTATAGACAGTCTTAAAAATTTGAAATCTGGAATAACAAGTGCTGAAGAATATGAGGAGTTTTCTTTTAGAAGTCTTGTTCACGGTAAACCAAATATAGATATAAGTAACGAAATTGATAGAAGATTGCTAAGGTTTATGGGTGATGGAGCTGCCTACAACTATATTGCGATGAAAGATGCTATAGACGACTCAGGGCTGGAGGATAGTGATATTTCAAATGAAATGACTGGTATAATAGTTGGTTCAGGCGGTCCATCTACACAAAATTTATTTAAGTCTTCTGAAATTGGAAAGAATTCGGGTTCAAAAAAAATTGGGCCATTTATGGTACCTAGAGCAATGTCTAGTACAAATTCTGCAACTCTTGCGACTCCTTTTAAAATTAAAGGAGTTAACTATTCAATTACTTCAGCATGTTCTACAAGTTCACATTGTATTGGTAATGCATATGAGCTTATTCAGATGGGAAAACAAAACATTGTTTTTGCTGGAGGAGGTGAAGAGCTCCATTGGACTTTATCAATTTTATTTGATGCAATGGGTGCTTTGTCATCAAAATATAATTCTACTCCAAACAAATCTTCAAGGGCATATGATGCAGATAGAGATGGGTTTGTAATAGCTGGAGGGGGTGGAACTTTAGTACTTGAAGAATTAGAGCATGCAAAAGCTAGAGGTGCTAAAATATATGGTGAAATAACAGGATATGGAGCAACCTCAGATGGATACGATATGGTACAGCCTTCTGGAGAGGGAGCAGAAAGATGTATGAAGCAAGCATTAAAAAATATTGATGGTAAAATTGATTATATAAATACACATGGAACAAGCACTCCAATAGGAGATGTAAAAGAATTGGAAGCAATCAAAAATGTTTTTGCTTCCAATATTCCTAAAATGAGCTCAACAAAATCTTTGACTGGTCATTCTTTAGGGGCAACTGGTGTGCATGAAGCAATTTATAGTTTATTGATGATGAAAAATAATTTTATTAGTGGTTCTGCTAATATTGAAAATCTTGATGATAGTGCCAAAGATTGTAATATTCTTTTAAAAACGGAAAATGATGTTGAAATAGAGCATGTGATGTCGAATAGTTTTGGGTTTGGCGGTACAAATGCAACATTAGTATTTTCAAAATATCATGCTTAAAAATAAAAAGGGTTTAGTATTTGGTATTGCAAATAATCATTCAATTGCATGGGGAATAGCAAAACAACTAGCTGAAAATGGTGCTGAAATAGCCATTGGTTATCAAAATGAAATATTATTGAAGAGGGTGAAGCCACTTTCTGAAGAAATTAATTCAAAAATATTAATAGAATGTGATTTTAATAATGATGACTCAATAAACAAATCTGTAGAAATTGTAAAAAAAGAATGGGGCACAATTGATTTTATAATTCATGCTGTTGCATTTGCAGATAAGTCAGAGTTAAATGGTAGATATGTTGATACTACAAAGGATAATTTTATTAATTGTTTGGAAATATCATGTTTTTCTTTAACTAGTCTTGCAAGAAATTTTGAACCTATAATGAATGATGGAGGAAGTATTCTCACCCTTACTTTTTATGGGTCAAATAAAGTAATACCAAATTACAATTTAATGGGAATTGCAAAAGCCGCTTTAGAAACTAGTGTAAAATACTTGAGTGTGGATTTAGGCACAAAAAATATTCGTGTTAATGCAATCTCAGCAGGACCGATGAGAACAATTGCTGGTGCAGCAATAAATAATGCTAGGGAGGTGTTTAAATTTACAGAAGAACATTCAGCATTGAAACGAAATGCAAAACTAGATGAAATTGGTAAATCTGCTTTATACTTTGTTAGTGATTTATCTTCTGCAGTTACTGGTGAAGTACATTATGTTGACTGTGGTTACAATATTATTGGAATGCCCAATAAGTTCTAAAATTTTCCCAATAAATCTAAAGGATTATCAACAAAAATACTATCAACACCTATGGAGAAAAAATCAGTAGCGCTAGATAAATTTATATTTTTATCTGAATAAACAGTTATTGCAATATTGGATTTTTTAATTTTTTTTATAATATCAGCAGTGACAAGATCTATATTTAATCCACAAATTTTTAAATCATGATTAATTGATATGCTAATCAAATCATCAATATTATATTCTTTAAAATCATCTAATAAAAAACTACGTATAGATTGAGGGTAAAGTTTTGAAATTTCTAAAATAGAAATCATATCAAATGAGGAGAAAAAAATATCTATTTGATTAATATTTTTTGTAATTTTATATATTTGATAAACATTTTCTTTTTCAAACTTTTTATTGGGTTTTAATTCGATATTTAAATTACCATTATTATTAGTACACAAATTAAGAATATCTTCTAACTTTGGAACAAAAATATTTGTATTTTCTTTATAAAAAAATTTTCCTGCATCGAGTTTTTTTATGATCTCATAATCATAATCAATTGCAAGCCCACTTCCATTAGTAGTTCTATCAAGTGTGTCATCATGTAGTAAAATTGGAACTCTGTCTTTAGAAATCTTAACATCTATTTCAACATAAGTTAAGCCAAGGTCAAAAGCCTTAGTAATGGATTCAATTGTATTTTCTGGACACAGATCTTTTACACCTCTGTGTCCTATTAATTTAGGTAATTTAAGCGTTTTCTTCTGAGTCAACTGCTTTCATAGAAAGTTTTATTTTTCCTCTAGAATCGATATCAAGTACTTTTACTTTAACCATATCTCCTTCACTAATAACATCTTCAACTTTCTCTACTCTTTCATTTTTTAATTGACTAATATGAACAAGTCCATCTGTCGATCCCATGAAATTAACAAAGGCACCAAAGTCCATTATCTTTATAACTTTACCATCATAAATTTTTCCAATCTCTGGTTCTTCGACTATACCCTTGATCCATTCTAATGCATCATTTCCAGATTTTTGATCTACGGCTGCAATACTTACTAAACCTTCATCATTAATTTCAATTTTAGCTCCAGTTGTTTCAGATATTTCTCTTATTACTGCTCCTCCTTTACCAATAACTTCTCTAATTTTATCTTTATTTATTTGAAGATTAGTTATTGTTGGTGCGTATTGAGAAATCGATTGGTTAGGTTTATCAATTGCTTTAGCCATTTCACCAAGTATATGGAAGCGTCCATCTTTAGCTTGCGCTAATGCTTCTTCCATAATTTCAGCTGTGATACTAGTTATTTTAATATCCATTTGTAATGATGTTATGCCTTCAGAAGTTCCTGCAACTTTAAAATCCATATCACCAAGATGATCTTCATCACCAAGTATGTCTGATAATATTACATATTTATCATTCTCTTTAATTAAGCCCATTGCTATACCTGCTACTGGTCTTTCCAAAGGCACTCCAGCATCCATTAAAGACATTGAGGTACCACAAACAGTTGCCATAGAGCTAGAGCCATTAGATTCTGTAATTTCAGATACAACTCTATAAGTGTAAGGAAACTTTTCTTTAGAAGGTAACATTGGGTGAATAGCTCTCCAGGCTAATTTTCCATGCCCTATTTCTCTTCTACTAGTAGAGCCTATTCTTCCAACTTCTCCAACAGAATAAGGTGGAAAATTGTAATGCAACATAAAATTCTCTGTATATTCACCATCAATTGCATCTATTCTTTGCTCATCTTGTCCAGTGCCTAAAGTTGAGACTACAAGTGCTTGTGTTTCTCCTCTTGTAAATAATGCAGATCCGTGTGTTCTTTCTAAGACTCCAGTTTCACATACAATTGGACGAACTGTTTTTGTATCTCTTCCATCAATTCTATTACCAGTATTAATTAATTCTCCTCTAACTATATCTTTTTCTACATTTTTTATTGCATCTGAAACCAATACTGGTGAGAGTGTTTCACTTACAAATTTTTCAGAAATTTCATTTCGTAACGAAGATAATTTTTCTGATCTTTTTTGTTTTTCAGTTATTTTATAAGCATCTATAAAATCTTTACCAAAGTCTTCGTTGATCTTAGATGGTAGATTTTTAATTTCTTCATCTTTTTCTTTAAGTTCCCAAGGTTCTTTTGCCGCTTTTTTAGCTAAGGAAATTATTGCTTCAATCACTGTTTTATAATTTTCTTGACCAAGAACAACTGCATCTAACATTTGTTTTTCTGAAAGCTCGTGAGCTTCAGACTCAATCATTAGTACACCTTCCTTAGTCCCCGCCAACACTAATTCTAGTTTAGAATTTGATAATTGACTCTTACTCGGGTTAACAACAAACTCATCGTCTATAAAACCAATCTTAATTGCTCCGAGTGGGCCTAAAAATGGCAAACCAGATAAAGTTAACGCAGCACTTGCTGCTACCATTGCTACAACATCTGAGTCATTTTCTTGATCATGTGATAATACAGTACAAGTAACTTGAGTCTCATTTTTAAAATCTTTATGAAATAAAGGTCTAACTGGCCTATCAATTAATCGAGAAACTAATGTTTCTTTTTCAGTTGGTCTAGCCTCTCTTTTAAAAAAACCACCAGGTATTTTTCCTACAGAATAATATTTTTCTTGATAATTTACTGTTAAGGGGAAAAAATCCATATCAGGATTTGCTTCTTTTGCAGCAACTACATTACACATAACTGTTGTACCACCATAAGTGGCTATAACTGTTGAGTCAGCTTGTCTTGCTATTTTTCCAGTTTCTAATTTAAGTGTTCTTCCAGCCCATTCAATTTCAACATTTTTCACATCAAACATAATTTTTATTTATCCTCTTTTTTTAACCTCTAATATTTAATTTTTTTATTAAATCTGAATATTCAGATTTATTTTTTTTAGATAAGTAATTTAATAATTTTTTTCTTTTATTAACTAATGATACTAATCCTCTTTTTGAATGATTGTCTTTATTGTGAGTCTTAAAATGTTCAGTTAAGTTTTTTATTCTTTCTGTTAAAACTGCTATCTGAACACCTGCTGATCCAGTATCTTTTTCATTTTTAGAAAATTCATTAATAAGATTTTTTTTATTTTCTTTTGTTATCGACATCGGTTCTCCTATATTAATATTTTATTTGGTTTAAACAAATTACCATCTAATTTGCCTATTGAGACAATGTCTCCATTCTTAAATAAAAAAATATTTTTTTTATCTAAGTTTATTGACGAAGGATTTATAATTTTTCTTTCATCAATTTTAATAGATCTTCCAAAAGATAGATTTTCAATATCTAATTTTTCTTCAATTTCATAAGCCAAGATGTCGTCCAGCATAGAAATTGTAGTGGAGATACAATTAATTTCTTCGTGCGTTTGTCCTATTTTTAGAAGATCGTCCAGTAAAATCGAATTTTTTTTACTGAATTTACCTACTTTTGACCTTTTCAATGAAGAAATGTGTCCATATGTTTTAAGATCTAAAGCTAAATCACGAGCTAGACTTCTAACATAAAAGCCCTGCCCACATAAAATTTTAAATGACGTTTTGTTAATACTGTGATCAGTAATACACAGATCTTCGATAAAAACTTTTTTTGGTTGAATAGTAAATTTTTTATTTTCTCTAAATAATTTATAAGCTCTTTTACCATTAATTTTAACTGCTGACACTTTTGGAGGTATCTGACTTATAAAGCCAATATAATCAATAATTTTTTTTTCTATTTCTTTTCTTTTAGGGAGGTAACTTGATTCAAATAAAATTTCACCCTCTGCATCATCTGTTGTTGTTTGAATGCCCCAAGTTACTGTAAACTCATATTCTTTTTTCATATTGCTAATATATGGAATTAATTTTGTTGCTTTTCCTATAGCTATTGGTAACACACCTTCTGCCATAGGATCTAAAGTACCCGCATGACCAATTTTATTAATTAAAAATTTTTTTTTTATTGAATTAATGGTTTTAAAAGATGTAATATTTTTTGGTTTGTATAAATTTATCCAACCTTGTTTTGAAATCATTATTTAATATCTCTTAAGACATTTTTATTTAATAAAAGGTTTTCAATTTTTTCTGCTTCATCAAATGTATCATCTAAATAAAAAGAGAGTTTTGGTGTAAATTTTGAATTGATTTTTGCTTTTGATAGAAATTTTTGAAAAATATATTTTCTATCTTTTAAAGCTTCTAAAATTTCGATTTTATCCTTACCACCAAGAGGCATAAAATATACATTTGCAATCTTTAGATCTTTAGACATTCTAACAAAAGATATAGTAATGGATGAAGAGTTAATATTATGGTCAAAAAAATCTTCTTTTAGTAAACAATCACTTAACAATGATCTTATTAGTTCACCAAATCTAATTTGCCTCTGTGTATCCATTGTAAAAACACATTATAACTTTCTACTTGTAGAAACTTCTTCAAATGTTTCGATAATATCACCTACTTTAATATCACTATAATTTTCTAGCATTACACCACATTCAAAACCAGACTTGACCTCAGATACTTCTTCCTTAAATCTTTTTAGACTACTAATTTGCCCTTTATGTATTACAATATTGTCTCTTAAAATTCTAATCTGTGATTTTCTAGAAATAAGACCATCCTTAACCATACACCCTGCAATATTACCAACTTTGGAAATATTATATACCTCTCTAATTTCGACATTACCTGTAA
>CACBPV010000007.1 GCA_902541215.1 uncultured Alphaproteobacteria bacterium
TTGTAATTTAATCTAAAGGCGAGAATTATCTCGCCTTTTTTATTTGGAGGTTACTATTTCTACAGCGGAATTATTAACAACAGACGGAATTCCACTCAAACAAAGTCTTCGTAAGGCTGAAAGAAGAAATAAACTTCGAGCTTTTCTTTTAGTTTTTCCTTTATTACTTTTCATTTTTGTAACTTTTGTAATGCCTATTGGAGATATGCTTCTTAGGAGCGTTGATGATAGTCAAATTAATTCAGTTTTTCCTAATACTTTTGATGAATACAAAAATTGGGATAAAGGAGCTGACGAACTACCGCCTGAAGAAGTATATAAAAGTCTTTTTTTTGAATTAGCCAATGGAGACAAAAGACAAATAGGTAAAGCTCTAACAAGAATGAATTATGCAAAATCTGGCTGGAAAAGTTTAATAAAAAAAACAACTAGAGAAATAAAAAAAATTGTAAAAAAAGGTGAAGAACCAGCTTCGTATAAAGATACATTTATTAAAATAAATAAGTTTTGGGCAGATCCAACTTACTGGTACTCATTTAATCAAATGGTAAATGATCAATCTTCAATTTATTATTGGAATGCTCTTGATAGAACATTTGATGAAGATGGAGATGTTGTTTTACAAGATGAAAAAAGAAGAATGTATATTAAAACCTGGCTTAGAACTTTTAAAGTAAGTATTTATGTAACAATTTTTTGTTTAATTCTTGGTTTTCCTGTTGCTCATTTGTTAGCTAATTTACCTTTAAGATATAGTAATCTTCTAATGATATTTGTATTGCTTCCATTTTGGACTTCATTACTTGTGAGAACAACAGCATGGATTGTAATGCTCCAACAAAATGGAGTTATAAATGGAATTTTAGTTTGGTTAGGTATTATTAGTGACGATGGACGAATACAAATGGTCTACAACGAAGCAGGAACTTTAATTGCGATGACTCAAATTTTATTACCATTTATGATTTTACCTTTGTACAGTGTAATGAGAGTAATTCCAAAAAGTCACATGAGAGCTGCTCAAAATTTAGGAGCAAAACCTTCAACTGCATTTTGGCGAGTTTACTTACCACAAACTATTCCTGGTATAAGCGCTGGTGGTTTATTAGTTTTTGTACTTGCTATTGGGTATTTTATAACACCCGAATTAGTTGGCGGAAAAGATGGTAAATTGATTGGTAGTTGGATTGCTTATCATTTAAAAACTACACTTAATTGGGGATTATGTGCTGCTCTTGGTGCCATACTTCTTGGTATAATGCTTATCTTCTATTGGCTTTACAATAAAATTGTCGGAATAGACAACATAAAGTTAGGATAAAAAATGGCTCTTCCAAGTTACGCTACACCAGTACAAAGAACGTATTATTATTTTTACTTATTTTTTTGTGCGGTAGTTTTCTTTTTTTTAATTGCGCCACTATTTGCAATTATTCCAATATCTTTTAGCGTTTCTCCTTTTATGGTCTTTACTGAAGGTATGCTAGCATGGCCTCCTGATCCAGAAGCATGGTCAATTAGATGGTATAGAAATATGATTGGTGATTGTAGTGCTGATGTTGTTTCCTCTACTGTTCCTTGTTCAACAAAATGGATGAAAGGTACAGTAAATAGTTTTTATATTGGTATCATTGCAACTGTTATTGCTACAGCTTTAGGAACACTGGCAGCTCTTGGTTTAAGTAGACCACATATGCCATATAAAGGTTTAATAATGGCAATCTTAATTTCACCAATGATTGTTCCACTAATTATAACAGCTGCAGGAATGTTCTTCTTCTATGCAAGAATAAATCTTGTTTATACTTTCACAGGTGTAATTCTTGCACACGTTGCTCTTGCTACACCCTTCGTAGTAATTACTGTAACGGCAACATTAGTTGGTTTTGATATGAATATGGTAAAAGCTGCACAAAGTTTAGGTGCTAAACCAATGAGAACATTTTTTAAAGTCATTATGCCGTTGATTTTACCAGGTATTATATCAGGAGCTTTATTTGCTTTTATTACATCTTTTGATGAAGTTGTTATAGTTATGTTTATGGCAAGTATTGATCAGTTAACTATTCCAAAACAAATGTGGGCTGGAATACGACAAGAAATTAGCCCTGTTATTTTATGTATGGCTACTTGTTTAGTACTTCTATCTATATTTTTATTAACTACAGTTGAGCTACTAAGAAGAAGGTCTGAAAAACTCAGAGGTATTAAAGCTCGATAGAACAGTGAAGAACATTGCTGTTATTGGTGCTGGCATAGTTGGTATATGTAGTGCATATTTTTTAAAAAAATCTGGATTTAATGTAACTTTAATTGACAGGGAGCAGCCTGGCTCAATGACAAGTTTTGGGCATGCTTGTACTTTTGCAGACTATGCAAATGTTCCTGTAAATTATCCTGGATTGATTTGGGATATACCATCAATGCTCTTAAGAAAAGATGGACCTTTGGCAGTTGATTTTTTTTATATTTTAAAGAACTTGCCTTGGGCAATAAGTTTTTTAAAAAACTGTAAAAAAGAAAAAGTTAATGAAATAGCAAACTCTCTCACCAACCTATTGAAACACTCACAAATTTCTTACGATGAAATTTTTCAAGATGTAAATGTAAAAGAATATATTAGCTATGAAGAAAATCTATATCTTTTTGATTCAAAAAAATCTTATGAAAATTATGAATACGCAAACATTATTAGAAAAAATAATAACGTTAAAGTAAGAAATTTAAATAAAAATGAAGTTAAAGAATTAGAACCAAATTTGGCTGATGTTTATTATGCAGGTCAAATTTTTACAGGATCTAGACATACAACAAATCCATTAGCAATAAGTACTAAAATTTTTGAAAAGTTTTTAGAATTAGGTGGTATTTATATAAATCAAAATATAAAAAATTTAACGCAGAAAGAAAAAAATATAGAATTATTTTTAGAAAATAAAAAACTTAATTTTGATAAAATAATTGTAAGTGCTGGTGCTTGGTCAAATCAAATTGCCAATAAGCTTGGAGATAAATTCCCTCTTGATACCGAAAGAGGGTATCACCTTTTATTTGAAACTAAAGAGAAATTAATAAATCGTCCCGTTGCTTGGTCCGAATCTGGATTTTACCTAATACAAATTCATGATGGTATAAGAGCTGCTGGTACAGTTGAAATAGCAGGTTTAAATAAACCACCTAATAAAAAACGTCTTGAAATGATAGAGAGACAATCAAGAAAGGTTTTGCCCCAATTGAAAGAAGTAAGATCAACATGGATGGGTAGAAGACCTACCTTGCCAGACTCATTACCTGTGATTGGAAAGTCTCGCAAAAATAATAATGTCATTTATGCATTTGGACATCAACATATTGGCTGGACTTTAGGAGCTGTTACAGGAAAAATTATTGATAGTTTATCAAAAGATCAATTGCCGAATATAGACATTAGCGCTTATTCTCCAAACCGATTTTAACCTAAACTAATACCAACATTTTTGACTTGAAGATAAGATTTAAGTCCATCTACTCCTTTTTCACGGCTATATCCTGATTGTTTGTAACCTCCAAAAGGAGTTGCATGATTTCCGGTAAACCATTTATTTACATATACTTGACCAGCTTCTAATTTGCTTGCAGTCCAAGATGCTTTTTTAAGATCTTTTGTAAATACACCAGCACCTAAACCATACTCAGTATCATTAGCAATATCAATTGCTTCTTCTTGATCTTCATATTCAAGAACTGAGAGCACCGGACCAAAAATTTCTTCTCTGGCTACAGTCATACTTTGTTTAACATTGTTTAGAACTGTTGGTTCCATAAAATATCCATCACGTTCTAATCTTTTTCCTCCATATGCCGCTTCTGCTCCTTCTTGGATTCCTGATCTTGCATAACCTTCAACTTTTTGAAGCTGATTTTCTGATATAACTGGAGTTAGGTCTGTATCTTTTTCTATACCAGGTCCAATTTTTAACGACTTACTCATATCAACAAGCTTATCTACTAATTCATCTTTGATTGATTTATGAACTACCAATCTAGACATCGCTGTACAAATTTGTCCTGCAACACTAAATATTCCTGAACGTGCACTCTCTAAAACTTCATTTAGATCTGCGTCAGGGTATACTATACCAGCTGACTTACCACCTAATTCAACTACAGCAGGTATAGCTTTGTCAGCACAAGCATGAAGTATCTTTTTTCCAGTTGCAACTGAGCCTGTAAATACTACGTGATTTACATCTTCATGAGATACAAGATAAGATCCTGCTTCATTCCCATATCCACAAATTATGTTTATTAATCCTTCAGGTACTCCAGCATTTTGTATTGCTTTAGCAAAAACTGTTGCTGACAAGGGGGTTAATTCTGCAGTTTTTATTATTGTTGAATTTCCTGTAGCAAAAGAACATGACAGTGATCTTCCAATCATTGATAATGGAAAATTCCATGGCACAACATGTGCTGATACACCAAATGGTTCTAAAACTGTGTAATCAAAAACATTTTTTGCAACAGGTATTGTTTTACCCTCAAGTTTATCTGTTAAGCCTGCATAATAATCAAACATATCTGCTACATCATTGAATTCTTTAATTGCTGAAGCAATATTTTTTCCATTTTCATAACAAAGAAGTTCTCCTCCTTCTTTTGCAACTTTTCTTGTCTCTTCCGCAATTTTTCTCATTAATTTTGCTCTTGTAAGCAATGGCATATCTACAAGTACTCTATTGTTATAAGAATTCTTTGCTGCTTCTACAGCAAGATCAACATCATTTTTTTTTGCACATGAAATTTCACCAATGACTTTACCATTTGAAGGATCATCAACTTTTATTGTTTCTTTTGATTCGCTACTAATCCATTTTCCGTCAATAAAATTTTTATACTGTTGCATGATTGTCTCTTTAAATTTTTTCCTTTATTCTATAATTATCTATAGTAACATAAATTATAAATGCCAAGTATAATAAAATATTATGTAAAAACGATAGATTTCATCAGTTTGAAAACTGGACGAGCAACTATGTATCTAGTTTTTGTAATGATGTTTATTTTAATTTTATCTTTTGTAACCAGAAATATTATTAACATTCCACTTATCTGGATTATTGAAATGGCTCAGTTTGTTATGACAGGTTATTATTTATTAGGTGGAGGATATTCAATGCTTACAGACGATCATGTAAGAATGGATCTTATTTATAGTAAACTTAAAGATAAAACTAAGGCATTATTGGATTCTTTAACAAGTGTGTTTTTAATTTTTTATCTTGTTGTTCTTTTAATTGGTTCAATTTCTAGTTTAACTTATACTTTAGAAACTAATCAAAGATTATTTACAGCGTGGGCACCTTATGTTTGGCCTATCAAATCTATAATGACTTTTGGTATTTTATTAATGCTTCTTCAATCAATTGCAATTTTTTTCAAGGATATTGCAAAAGTATTAAATAGAGAAATTTGATGATTGCAGATCTAGTAAGCTATGAAACAATTGCAATAACTATGTTTGCAACAATGTTGCTGATGTTATTGACTGGGCAAAGAGTATTCGGAGCAATAGGTTTCGTTGCAGCAATGGCTGCATTATTATTATGGGGTGATGGCGCAGTTGAAATGCCTTACACTGCAGCATGGAAATTATTCAAATGGTATCCAATGCTTACATTACCATTATTCATTTACATGGGATATATGATATCTGAATCTGGTATTGCCGATGATCTTTATAGAATGTTTCATATTTATTTTGGCGGTATAAAAGGTGGTTTAGCAATTGGCACAATGGGAATGATGGTTGCTATATCTGCAATGAATGGTCTGAGTGTTGCAGGAATGGCAATTGGAGCCACCATTGCTTTACCAGCAATGCTAAAACTTGGTTATGATAAAAGAATGATAACTGGTGTTGTCCAAGCAGGAAGCTCTTTAGGAATTTTAGTTCCACCTAGTGTTGTTCTTGTTTTATATGGAATGATTGCTAGGCAACCTGTTAGTAAATTATGGCTTGCTGGCATTATTCCTGGAATAATGATGGCAACATTATTTATTTTATACATTTACATAAGATGTAAGTTCCAACCTGAACTAGGTCCAGCTCTTCCAAAGGAAGAAAGACAAATTTCAAAAACTGAAAAAATGAAATTGTTACAGGCAGGCTTAATACCTTTTGCAATTTTCTTTTCAATGACTGGATTATTTTTAATGGGTATCGCAAGTCTAGTGGAATGTTCTGCAGTAGGTGCATTTGGTGCAACTCTGGCAGCATTAGTTAAAGGTAAATTAAATTGGCCTGTGATTGAAAATACTTTGAAAAAAACTTTAGGTGTTTCGTGTATGTTTATGTGGATAATCTTAGCTGCTTTAAGCTTTGGAGCAGTATTTGATGGTATAGGGGCAGTGAGAGCTATTGAAACTCTATTCATAGAAAGATGGAACCTAAGTCCTTGGGGTGTTTTAATAATGATGCAGCTGTCTTACATTTTAATGGGAATGTTTTTAGATGATACAGCAATGTTAGTAATCGTTGCACCTTTATATGTTCCCTTAATAATTGCATTGGGTTTTAATCCAATTTGGTATGGGGTTTTGTATACAATTACATGTCAAATTGCATATATGACTCCACCATTTGGATATAATTTATTTTTAATGCGAGCAATGGCTCCCAAAGAAATTGATCTCATAGATATCTACAGATCAATTATTCCATTTGTTTTAGTTATGTGTTTAGGTTTAGCTATAGTTATGATTTTTCCTGAAATTGCAACTTGGCTTCCTGATTATGTGTCTAGAAGATAATTAATTTGTTTATAAAGTATCGCTAATTTTCTTGATTTATATTTTTTAAAATAGTTAAATCACTTATTATTTCAATTTACTTTTGAAAGGAGGTATTATGAAAAATAAAAAAAATCTCACTAAAAGACGTGAGTTTTTAAAAAAAGCTGGATTAATATCTGCTGGCGCAATTGGGGCTTCAACTTTAGCAGCTCCGTATGGTTATGCAGCAACTAATCCTATTAAATGGAGACTACAAACATATTCAGGTGCACCATTAGGAGCACATGTAGTTCTTCCTCAAATTGAAGCATTTAATAAAGCTGCCCATGGTGAAATGGAAATCGAACTTTTTTATGCTGATCAATTAGTACCTACAGATGAGCTATTTAGAGCTATGCAAGCTGGAACCATTGATGCTGTTCAGAGTGATGATGCTACAATGGGATCGCCAGTAGATATATCTGTTTTTGGAGGATATTTTCCATTTGCAACAAGGTATAGCTTGGATGTGCCAGCAATGTTTAAATATTATGGTCTAGATGAAATTTGGGCAGAGGCATATGGAGAAGTAAGAGATGTGACATGGTTAAGTACTTCTGCTTGGGATCCATGTCATTTATTTACAGTAGATAAAAAAATTACCTCACTTGCTGATATGAAAGGTTTACGAGTTTTTGGTGTTCCGACAGCTGGTCGTTTCTTAGCACAGTATGGCTTAATTCCTGTAATTGTCCCTTGGGATGATGTTGAAGTTGCAATGCAAACAGGCGAGCTTGATGGTGTATGTTGGTGTGGATTTACTGAAGCTTATGAGGTTGGTTGGGCTGATATTTGTAATTATGCGTTAACTAATTCTGTAACAGGTGCTTGGTTTGGTTCATACTTTGCCAATTCTAAAAGTTGGGAAAAACTGTCACCCAAACTTCAAGAATTATTTAAGATGTCTATTGATCAATCTCATTACTATAGACAAGTTTGGTATTGGGGTGGAGAAGCAGACTTAAGGGTAAATGGTAAAAAAATGGAACTTACTAGTCTACCAGCAAATGAATGGTCAGGAGTTGTAAAAGATGCTGAAAAATTCTGGGATGATGTAGCTAGTTCAAGCCCTAGAAGTGGTAAAGTTGTAGATGCATTCAAATTATATGCATCAACAATGGATAAAGCAGGATATCCTTATAGATAATAATTTTAATCCAGCACTTTAAAAGTGCTGGATTTTTTCGAGGCTAACTTAATGACAATTACTTTTAACGATCTAAAAAAAGCTATCAAAAATAATGAAATTGATACGGTTTTAGTTTGTGTGTCAGATATGCAGGGAAGATTAAATGGTAAAAGAGTTACTGGCAAAGCATTTATAGATTACGTACATAAAGAAACACATATGTGTGATTATCTTTATACAGTTGATATGGATATGTTTACTGTTCCTGGATATAAATCTTCTTCATGGGAAACTGGGTATGGCGACATGACTGTAATCCCCGACTTGAAATCAATAAAAATTGCAACTTGGTTAGAAAAAACAGCTATTGTAATTTGTGATTGCCTTGACCATCATGGAAAAAAACCGCTTGTTCATTCAACTAGACAAATTTTAAAAGATGTTATTGCTAAGGCAAATAAAATGGGGTTTGATCCTATGATTGGATCAGAATTAGAATTTTTTTTATTTGACCAAACCTATGATGAAATTCACAATAATAATTATAAAAATTTAAAAGAGTCATCTTGGTACATACAAGATTATATGATTTTCCAAACAACTAAGGAAGAAGATGTTATGAGAGAGTTAAGAAATTCTCTCCTCAAATCTGGAATTTATGTTGAATGTTCAAAGGGTGAGGCAGCTCCTGGACAAGAAGAAATAAATGTTGTCTTCACAGACGCATTAAATATGGCAGATAATCACATTTTGATTAAAAATGCTGCTAAAGAAATTGCTTATAAGAAAAATAAAGCAGTCACATTTATGGCAAAATATAAAGAGAATGTAGGTGGCAGTTCTTGTCATGTTCATAATTCACTCTTTGATAAGAAAACAAAAAAAAATATTTTTTATAATTCAAAGGATAAATTTGGAATGTCAGATATATTCAAAAGTTATGTTGCTGGTCAGATAAAATTTTTATCTGATATTTCTATTTTTTTAGCACCAAACATAAATTCTTATAAAAGATTCCAAGAGGGGTCTTTCGCTCCAACAAAGTCAGTTTGGGGTATAGATAATAGAACTGCTGGTTTTAGATTAGCGGGTCATGGTTCTTCAATAAGAATAGAGTGTAGAGTACCAGGAGCAGATGTAAATCCTTATTTAGCTTTTGCTGCACTTGTCGGTGCTGGATTGTATGGAATAAAAAATAAACTTAAACTGGAGGAACCTTACAGTGGTAATATCTATGAAAAAAAAGTAAGAGAAGTTCCAAAGACATTAAATGCAGCAATTCAATTAGCAAAAAAATCAAAATTATTACCAGAAATTTTCCATTCTGATGTTTTAGAACATTATATCCATGCAGCTGAGTGGGAGCAAAAAGATTATGATATATCAGTTAACGACTGGCAGCTTAGAAAATATTTTGAAAGAGGATAAAATTAAGGTTTAGCCCTAAGACCCCCGTCGACAATTAATTCAGTACCGGTAATAAAGCTGCTTTCATCGCTTAAAAGAAACATTGTTGAGTTTGCTATATCACTAGGTTGCCCAACTCTTCTAAGTGGTATAACCTTAGATAGATTTTTTTTCGATTCTGGATTTTTTTTCCATCTTTCCTGCATTGGAGTCTCTATTGGTCCTGGCAATATAGAATTTGATCTTATATTTTTGCTTGCAAACTGAATAGATATTGATTTAGAAAGGCGCAATAAAGCCGCCTTAGATGATCCATAAGCATCTTGAGGTTTATTGTCTCCAGATAAAGCATCAATAGATGAAATGTGAACTATAGATCCAAATTTATTTTTTTTCATTTGAGGAAGTATACTTTGTAAAATAATTACTATTGAATTAAGGTTTATAGAAAAAACTTTATTCCATGTGTTTATTTCAATTTTTTCTAAACTTACGTCTTTATCAAACCACAAAACACCTGCTGCATTAATTACATATTCAATTTTTTTATATTTTTTCTTTAGTTCTGTTAAACATAAATGTAAATTTGTATAGTCTGATAAATCTATTTTTATAAATTCAACAAATTTATTTAATAGTATTTTTTTACTTGGTGTATTTATGTCTAAAATTATGACTTTAATTTTATTTTTGATTAATTTTTCTACTATTGATAATCCAATTCCACCAGAGCCACCAGTAATAAGAGCTGTTCTTCCTGAGAAATTTAATTTCATAAACAAACTATATATATAATTTAAAAAAATTTAATTGATTTAATTAATTAAAATAACTAAACCAATTAAAATGCTTAAAACAGTTAGTCCAATTGATAATTCTATACTTGTAGAAAGAAATTTTGCGACAGATAGTGAAATAGAAACTGTTCTTCAAAATGCTTACGAGGCTAGGAAAGAGTGGAAAGAAACTTCTTTACGTGAAAGAAAAGAAATAATTAATAATTTTGTAAAATCATTCCTTTTAAATGATGAAGAAATCATTGAAAATTTATGCAAACAAATTGGAAGACCAATTATTCAATGTCCTGGTGAAATGAGAGGTTTTGAAGAAAGAGCAAATTATATGATTGATAACGCTGATAGAGCTTTAGAGGATTTGGTATCTAGAAAAGACTCAGAGTTTGATAATTATATAAAAAAGGAACCACTTGGTACAATTTTTGTAATTGCACCTTGGAATTATCCGTTTAATACATCTGTTAACTCTATTGTTCCAAGTCTGTTATCAGGTAATACTGTTATTTTAAAACATTCATCTCAAACACCATTATGTGCTGAACAATTGTTTGATGCTGCTACCAAAGCATCATTGCCAAAGAATATATTTCAATTTCTTCATTTAAATCATTCATCTACTTCAAAAGTAATTTCTGACTATCGAATAAATCATGTTTTATTTACTGGTTCAGTAAGTGGAGGAAGAGAAATAAAAAAATCTATTGGCACAAGATTTATAGGTGCAGGATTAGAACTTGGAGGAAAAGATCCAGCATATGTGAGAAGTGATTGTAATCTTGAACATGCAATCGAAAATTTAGTTGATGGTTCCTATTTCAATTCAGGTCAATCATGTTGTGGTATTGAAAGAATATATATTGATGAAAATATATATGATAAATTTGTAGATGGTTTTAAATCAATTACAGAAAAATATATTTTGGGAAATCCACTAGAAGAAAATACCAATTTAGGACCTGTTGTTAGAATGAATGCAGCAAAATATATTAGAACACAAGTTTCCCAAGCTTTAAACAAAGGTGCTAAAAATATAATTGACTCAAATAAATTTAAGGCTGATGATGGAACTAATTGCTATGTTAGTCCTTCAGCTCTTATAAATGTAGATCATTCAATGGAATTTATGAAAGAGGAAACTTTTGGACCAACCGTTGGAATAATGAAAGTTAAAAATGAAGAAGATGCTATTAACCTTATGAATGATAGTGTTTATGGATTAACTGCTAGTATTTGGACTTCTGATAAAGAGTTTGCACAAAGTATGGGATCTCAAGTAGAGACAGGTACTTTTTTTATGAATAGATGTGATTATCTCGATCCAGGTCTTGCTTGGACAGGAGTAAAAGATACTGGCATTGGTGTTACTCTTTCAGTTTTAGGTTTTGATCATCTTACTCGAGCAAAAAGTTATCACATAAGGACAATTTAATGGAAATACAAAATATAAATTGGAATTATCCAACAAATATGTGGTTTGGTTTGAATAGAATTAAAGAAATTCAAAAAGCATGTGATAATTTAAATATTAAAAATCCTTTGATAGTTACTGACCCAGGCATTCTTCAAACTGATATAATTAATAAAATTAATAGCTCCCTTAATCTAAAAGCAAATATATTTAGTAAAGTAAAATCAAATCCTACAAGTCAAAATGTAGAGGAGGGAGTTAAACAATTTAACCACAATAATCACGATGGAGTAATAGCTGTAGGGGGTGGCTCTGGTATGGATACAGGAAAAGGTATCGCTTTTATGTCTAAACAAGAAAGACCATTATGGGATTTTGAAGATATTGGTGATTGGTGGACAAGAGCAATTAGTGATGCGATATTTCCTATTATTGCTGTTCCGACAACAGCAGGAACAGGCTCAGAGACTGGAAGAGCATCAGTTTTTACTAATGAAAAAACAAAAGAAAAAAAAATAATTTTCCATCCAAAAATGCTGCCTTCTATAGTTATACTTGATCCTGATTTAACAATACCATTACCTTCATCATTAACAGCATATACTGGTATGGATGCTTTGGCCCATTGTTTTGAAGCTTATTCATCTAATAATTTTCATCCTCTTTCTCAAGGAATAGCTTTAGAAGGGATAAAGATGATCAAGGATAATTTAATTCTAGCCTATAAAGATGGAAAAAATATAAAAGCTCGAGCTAATATGCTTGCAACATCTTCTATGGGCTCAATAGCTTTTCAAAAGGGTTTAGGTGCTATCCATTCTTTAAGTCATCCTGTTGGTGCAATTTATAATACACATCATGGATTAACCAATGCAGTATTTATGCCTTATGTTTTACAATATAATAAAAAAGGAATTGAAGAAAAAATTATTGATATTGCAAGATATATAAATTTAAAATCAGCAACATTTAACAATTTTATGGATTGGATTCTAGAGCTTAGATCTAATTTAAATATTCCTCATACTTTAAGTGAAATAATTGATGATGACAAAAATTTAGAAAAAATGAGTTTAATGGCTTTTAATGATCCATCAACAAGTACAAATCCTATACCAGTTAACGCAGAAGATTTTTTAAAAATGTATATTAACGCCTTTAAAGGTGATTTATAAATTTATAGCGTTGCTCCAATTATCCAAGGATTAAATTCATCATCACCATAATCATTTATTTCACTCTTTGATTTTTCACCAGATGCAACTGAAATTATTTTTTCAAATATTTCTTTGCCAACTTCATTAACGCTTGCAACGTTATCCATAATAGTACCAGCATTGATGTCCATATCTTCACTAAGTTTATTATACATATTTGTATTTGTTGCTATTTTAATACTTGGAGTGGGTTTAAATCCAAAGCACGAACCTCGACCAGTAGTAAAACAAATAACATTAGCGCCAGAAGCAACTTGACCAGTTACTGAAACAGGATCATAACCTGGAGAATTCATAAAGTTAAAACCTTTGGTTTTAACCTGTTCAGCATAATCGAGAACATCAACCATCTTTCTATTTCCAGCTTTGGATACTGCGCCTAATGATTTTTCCAGAATTGTAGTTAAACCTCCTTTTTTATTACCAGGACTTGGATTATTATCTAATGTGCTATCGTTGCTAGCAACATATTTTTTCCACCATTCAATTTGTTTATTTAGTTTTTCTATATTTTTTTCGTTTGATGATTTTTCAAATAATAAATGTTCTGCTCCATATATTTCTGGAGTCTCTGATAGTAATGTTGTTCCACCATGATCAATAATCATATCTGAAGCAAAGCCTAGCGCAGGATTTGCAGTTATCCCAGAATACGAATCTGAACCACCACATTGCAAAGCAACTGTTAGTTCTGAAATGGGTATATTTGTTCTAGAAATACTATTAATTTCATTTAGTTGATTAATAATTTTTGAAGTTACTTTCGTTATTATTTCATTTGTTCCACCTTCATCTTGAATATTCAAATATTCAATATTTCTTTTTTCCTGATCATTATTATACAAACTTATTTGGGCACATTCGCATCCAAGTCCAATAACAAAAACTTTTCCAAAATTAGGATGAATTTTAAAACCTTCAATAGTTCTGTTAAATACATTCATGGCATATCCAGAAGTATTCATCCCACAACCTGATGAATGTTTTAAACAAACTGCCCCATCAATGTTATTAAAATTATTATTTTTTAAATAATTATTTATTTTATCAGATATTTTTTTAACAACTGTTGCTGAACAATTAACTGTACTAATTAAACCTATATAATTCCTAGTACCTGATGATCCATTATTCCTTTTAAAGCCTTTAAAGTATTCTGTTTTTTCACTTTTATTAATATCATTTCTAATATCTTTACGGATATATTCTCTTTTGAATTCACTATATCCCATATTATGGGAATGTACATGTTCACCAGGTTCTATATTTTTATTAGAGATTCCTATTATCTGACCATACTTAAAAATAAAATCACCACTTTTAATTTTTTTTAAAGAAATTTTATGGCCATAAGGAATATTATTTATAGATTTAATTCCATAATTTATATTAATATTCTGAGGAATATCCATTGGAGCAATTCCAATATTATCTTTTTCATTTAATTTGATTATGTTAAACATAACTTAGATTAATATATCATAAATAATCATGAACGAAATCGCAACTTATCCATCACTAAAAGATAGAGTAGTGCTTATTACAGGGGGCGCCTCAGGAATTGGAGAAAGTATTGTCGAGCAATTTGCTTCTCAAAAATCAAAAGTTGCATTTTTAGATATAAATGATGAGTTAGGTAACGAGTTATCAAAAAAAATTAAAAACAAATATGATATTGATAGTCTATTTATAAAATGTGATTTAAAAAATATAGATCAACTTAAAAGTTCATTAGAAAAAGTAAAAAAAGAAATTGGGCCAATTTCAATTCTGGTAAATAATGCAGCAAATGATGAGAGACATGATCTAGATAGTGTCACCCCTGAATATTGGGATGATAGAATGAATATTAATTTAAGACATTATTTTTTTGCAACCCAAGCTGTCTATAAAGACATGAAAGATTTAGGAAAAGGTTCTGTTGTAAATATAGGTAGTTTTTCATGGATGATTTCTCAAGGTGGTATGCCTGGATATACCACTGCAAAATCTGCTATTATGGGATTAACAAGAACTTTAGCAAGAGATTTAGGTGTCTATAACATCAGAGTAAATTGTATTGTTCCTGGTTGGATCATTACGGAGAGGCAAAAAAAATTATGGCTTACTCCAGAAATTAAAAAAACTCAACTTGAGAGACAATGTATTAAGAGAATGCTTATGCCCGAGGATATATCAAAGCCGGTTTTGTTTTTTGCATCTGATCAAAGTTCTGGTTGTACCGCACAAAATTATGTAATTGATGGTGGCATAGTTAATTAATGAAAAAAAAATCCAAAATTGCTTTTGGTAGATTAGACTTACTTAGAAATGATACTTTAAATAATAAAAATAAAATTAGAATTGGTTTTATTGGTGGAGGTCCTAATTCATTTATTGGATATACTCATAGGTTATCAGCAAGATTTGATAATAAATTTGAATTTGTTGCTGGAATATTTTCAAAAGATAAAAAAAAATCTAAATCTTTTGGTTCTTCATTAGGATTAGCTGATGATCGTTGTTACAGTGATTATAAGTCTATGGCATCCGCTGAGTCAAAAAGAAATGATGGTATTCAAGCGCTTGGAATAATGACTCCATCGGGTGATCATTATAAGATAGCAAAAATATTTATTGAAAAAGGAATACATATTATTTGTGACAAGCCTTTAACCGCAACGGTTGAGGATGCTGTTAAATTAAAAAAAGTAATTTTAAAAAATAAAATTGTATTTGCATTAACACACAATTACTCAAGCTATCCAATGCTAAGAGAGGCAAAAAATATTATTTCAAATCATAAATTAGGAAAAATCAATTTAATAAATGTTGAGTACCCCCAAGGTTATACAGTCGGAGTAAAAAAGAAAGATGAAAAAAGAACATTAAAATGGAGACTAGATAAAAAACAATCTGGACCCTCAATGATATTATCTGAAATTGGAACTCATGCGTATCATTTGTTGAGATATGTGACTGGATTAGAAGCAAACGAAATATCAGCAGAAGTAAATTCATTATCTTCAGAAATTTCAGTTGATGATAATGCTTTTGTATTATTAAGAATGCGAAATAAGGCAAGAGGTATAATCTGGGTATCGTCTGCTGCTACTGGTGGAGAAAATGGTCTAAAAATTAGAGTGTATGGAACAAAAGGTTCAATAGAATGGTTACAGGATGATCCAAATAATCTAAAGTTTACAGAACTAGATAAACCAATGAAAGTTATAACAAGAGCAAGTAAATTAGTATCTAAATTTTCACTATCATCTTCAAGAATTGCTGCTGGTCACCCAGAAGGTTTTTTTGAAGCTTTTGCGAATATTTATTCAGAATTTGCTGATCAGATTCATAATAAAAACAAAAAATATTCATTTCCAACAATTGATGATGGTGTAGCTGGTATTAAATTTATTTATGCAGCAAAAAAATCTTCTAATTTAAATTCAAAGTGGATAAAAATCTAAAATGATTAATTTTACCTTACTAGGAACAGGAAGAATTGGGAAATTACATGCTTCAATCATAAGTGATCATCCAGAAGCGAGCCTCAAATATGTTTATGACATCGATACAAGCTCTGCTAAAAAAATTGCAAAAAAATATAGTTGTGAAGTTGCAAAGACTGCAAAGGAAGCAATTTCTTCAGATCAAATAAATGCTATTTTAATTGCTTCTGCCACCCCGACTCATACAGATTATATTTCTCTAGGAGCAGAATGTAATAAAGCTATATTATGCGAAAAGCCAATTGATTTAGATATAAATAAAGTAAATAAATGTTGGCAAAAAATTAAAAAATATAAACCAATTATTCAAATTGGTTTTAATCGTAGATTTGATCCTAATCATAATAAAGTACAAAGTGAGGTTCTAGCAGGAAAGATTGGTAAAATTGAAATGATTGTAATCACAAGTAGAGACCCTTCTCCACCTGGTATTGATTATTTAAAACAATCGGGTGGAATTTTTAGAGATTGTTCAATACATGATTTTGATTTGGCACGATTTATTCTTAATAATGATCCAATTGTAGAAGTTTTTGCACAAGGTTCTGTAAATGTCTCAAATGATTTTAAGGTTACCAATGATTATGACACAACTATGTGTTTTATGAAATCAAAAAAAGGGGTTTTAGTTCATATAAATAATTCAAGAAGAGCCGTCTATGGTTATGATCAAAGACTCGAAGTATTTGGAAGTAATGGAATGTTAATTTCTGATAATGTTCCAAATAATGATATCAATTACTATAATCAAAATTTATCATTTGCAAAAAAACCTATTAAAAATTTTTTTATCGAAAGATACAAAGATGCTTATCAAATACAATTAGATCAATTTATTAAATCAATAAAAAATAAAAAAAATACATCAGTCACTTTTGAAGATGGAAAGAATGCTTTAATTCTTGCGAATTCAGCTACTAAATCAGTAAAATTAAATAAAGTTGTAAAACCAAAATTTTAGTTATAGATAAATTCTATGAATGAACAATTTAAAGATAAGGTCATTATAGTTACAGGTAGTACACAAGGTAGTGGTGCTGAAACAGCGAGATTATTAGCTAGCAGAGGTGCTAAAGCAATTACAATTTGTGGGAGACAAGAAGATAAAGGTCTTGAAGTTAAAAATCAGATTGAAAAATTAGGCACTGAGTGTTTGTATATAAAAGCAGACCTTAAAAAAGTTGATAATTGCAAAAAAATTGTCTCTGAGACTGATAAAAAATTTGGAACGATAAATTCTTTAATTAATGTTGCCGGATATACAGAAAGAGGAACAATTCTAAGTGCTACTCTAGAAAATTATGAAAATAATTATAATATTAATACCCGTGCGCCTTTCATATTAATGCAAGAGACAATTAAAATAATGATTAGAGATAAGAACAAAGGAACAATTGCAAATGTATTATCTATGGCAATGTATAGTGGCATGCCATTTATTGTTGCTTATAGTGGTTCAAAAGCTGCTTTAGCAACAATGACAAAAAATATTGCAAATTCTGTCGCTAGTTATCAAATAAGAGTAAACGCCTTAAATATTGGATGGACGGATACTCCTGCTGAACATGATATTCAAACAAGAGTTCATAAAAAAAATCCTAATTGGTTACAAGATGAAGAAAAAAAAGTTCCTTTTAACAGATTGATTAAACCTATTGATGTAGCAAAGGGATTAGCTTTTATGTGCTCAGAAGAATCTGGATTAATGACAGGTAGTGTAATTGATTTTGATCAAACAGTACATGGCTGGCATTCTTATTCAGCATATGAAACTAGAGTTTTGGATGATTCTCTACTAGGAGAATAATTAATCATTTATTTCTCAACCATTTTTTAATTTTTAACTATATTTTATAATTTACACAAATTTAAATATTAATTAATAAATTAAAAATGGGAAAAAAAATAATTTCTATTAATGAAGGAAAATTATCAGAGTTTAAACTTCATAGTATTTGGCTTCGTGAAAGATTAAATGGGAGTGAATTTGTAGACCAAAATAATCTACAACGTTTATATGAACCAAGCCTCTTAGATGATAATCTATTTATAAATTCTCATAATGTTAACGAAAATATATTAAATGTTGAATTTAGTGATGGTGCAAAAGGATCTTTTAATATCGATGATCTCTATAATGAAATCAATAATATTGATGTCATACCTGAAAAAAAAATATGGAATGTCAGTGAACAAAATTTAGAAATTTTTGATAATAATAAAATCTTTGAGAATAAAAAGGAACTTATCAATATGCTTAAAGTATTTTATCAATACGGTTATGTAATAATCGAAAATACAAAAGCAGAAGAAAATGAAGTTATAAAATTCGCTGAAAAATTAGGCCCAGTTCGAGCAACAAATTTTGGAAAATTATTTAACGTTGTTTCTAAGCCAAATCCAAATGATCTTGCCTATACTGCATTAGAGTTAACATCGCATTCAGATAACCCATATAGAAAGCCTGTTCCTGGAATTCAATTACTTCATTGTATTGCTAATGAATCTACAGGAGGAGACTCAAGTTTAGTTGATGGTTTTAGTGTTGCAAATTTTTTAAAACATAACCAACCTGAATTTTATAAAGTATTAACTGAAACTAATGTTACTTTTAAATTTACAGATATTGATACTATTTTAGTTGATGAAGCAAAATTAATTGAACTAGACCATAATAATAACTTTAGACAAATACGATTTAGTGGAAGACTTGATTATGTTCCATTATTAGAGGAATATAATCTTGATCTCTTTTATAAGGCTAGAAAATATATGTTCAAACTTTGTAACTCTGATGATTTCAAAATTAAATTTAGATTATCTAAAGGAATGATTGCAATGTTTGATAACCTGAGATTATTACATGGAAGAACTAAATTTGATCCAAATACTGGTTTTAGACATCTACAAGGATGTTATATTGATCATGATGTCACTGAGGGTAAGCTTAGAAGGTTATTAAAACCCTAATTGACTTCAAAGATCTTTTCAGCAGGATAAAAATTTAATATTTTACTATACCAATTACTAAAATTATTTCTTTCAATTAATGAAACTGTAAAACCACCAAATCCACCGCCAGTCAATCTGGCGCCTAAAGCACCACATTCAACTGATCTCTGAACAATTAAATCAACATCTAAAGTAGATGCTTCAAAATCTTTAGAATATGATTCATGACTTTCATTCATTAATTTTCCAAACTCCTGAATATTATTTTCTATTAAATTTTTTTTCGCATTAATCACTCTATCATTTTCAAAAACTACATGCTTTGCTCTTTTTGCTATAGTATTATTGTCAAATTTATTTGTTTGAAAATTTTCTTTTTTAACTTCACCCAAATATTCTACACCAAGGTTTTTTTCAGCCTCTAGGAGTTCAGCAAATCTTTCATTATAAGAGCTATCTCTTAAATTTCGTTGTACTTCAGAGTCAATCAAACAAAATTTCCAATTTTCTGGAAAATTAATAAGTTCGTATTCTAAATTCTTACAATTCATAAAAAATGCTTTGCCATGAATACCAATAGAAGAAACCATTTGATCCATTATTCCACCAGAAACACCTATGTAGTTGAATTCTACCTTCTTTGCTAATTTTGCAATTTCTGGATCTTTGATTTTTGTTTCAAAAAAAGTATTTAGTGCTTTTAGTGTAGCAACACACAATGCTGAAGATGATGAAATACCTCTTTCTAAAGGTATATCAGATGAAATAAAAATGCTTAAAAATCTAGATGAAATCTTATTTTCATCAAAAAAAATATGCAAACAACCTTTTATATAATCAACCCACTCATTGTTGATTGATTTTTTGAAATCATTGAATGTTTTTTTCTCTTTAAAATGTTGAGAATAAACTGTGAATTCATTAGAATTATTTTGAGATATCTCAATGGTATTTTTAAAAGATAAAAGTGTAGGCATAACATATCCACCAGTATAATCGGTATGTTCACCAATTAAATTTACTCTTGCTTGAGCACTTTCCTTTACTTCTGCGTCTATATTAAATATATCTTTAAAACTCATATAATTACTAGTTATGACTAATCAAATTAATATATCTTTTACAAATGAAAATAAATTAAAAATTATTCTTGATGATAAATTAGTAGATCCAAATTTAAAATTGTGTTTCTCATTAGTTTATTCAATAAAATCTATATCAGGCGGTGAAATAACTAAGCAAATTGGACGTTATTACGAGTTATCTATAAAAAAAAATACAATTTTATTAGATTTACAAATTCCTAAAATTGGTAACTTCAACCTTTCGTGTGGTCCGGAAGGTATTTTCATTATTGATACATTAAACAATAGTAAATTAAATATAAATGTTTCAGATTTGATATTTGAAAAACCAATTAAAAGGAAAACTTATGAAGATTTAAGAACAAAAAATTTTATACCTATTATTCCCGAGCCAGAAAAAATTCATTTACAAAATGAATTTATATATATTGAAAATAAAACATTTAATCTAAATACAGAAATTGAAATTATTTCTAATTTGCAAAATATTATTTCCATATTGGATATTAATTTTACTTCTGAAAAAGGATTTTCAATTTTCTTTAATAAAGATGATCAGTTATTAAACGATCAATATTTTATGCAGATAACAAAAGATAATATTGAGATTAAATATAATAATTATGGTGGAAAGCTACATGGTCTTATATCTTTAGTTCATTTAATTGATTTCTATCAAACAAAGCTTCCAATTTGTACAATACACGATAATCCAAAATTTCAATGGAGAGGAATGCATCTCGATTGTGCAAGACAATTCTATACTATTGATGAAATCAAACGTTTATTTAATTACATGGCATTATTTAAGCTTAATAGATTTCACTGGCATTTAACAGATAACGAAGCGTGGAGAATTGAAATTAAAAAATATCCAGATCTTGCATTAAATGGAGGACACAGAGGATATAATTTTAAAATACCGCCATTGTACGGAAGTGGTTATGATAAATATGGCGGATATTACTCACAGGAAGATATCAAAGATTTAATTATATATGCAAAAAAATTAAATATCGAGATTATGCCTGAAATTGATTTACCAGCACATTCTTGGGCATTACTAGAAATCATGCCAGAACTCAGAGAACAGTCTTCAAATATAGTTAGTGAAGATGTTGGTTCGTATAAGAATAATACAATAAACCCTTCCTTAGAAAAAACTGTAACTTTTTTAAAAGATATGTTGAATGAAGTAAGTGAAATTTTCTCATATGATATAATTCATGTTGGCGTTGATGAAAGACCAAGTAATGCGTGGGAAGGTTCTCCAGCAATTATCGAGTTTATGAAAAAAAATAATATTAAATCACAAGAGGAATATCAAGATTACTATATGAATTTTTTAATAGATTTTCTAAAATCAAAAAATAAAAGAACAGCTGCATGGAATGAGGCGGCAGTTTCTCCTCATATCGATCATGGTGTGGGTGGAAGTGCTGGAAAAATTGATAAATCATGTTTGATCTTTTCATGGGAGCATTCAGATGTTGCAAAAGAAACTACAAATAAGGGATTTGAAACAATACTTTGTCCTGGTCAAAAAACATATTTTGATATGGCTTATAATAATTCAACTGAAGAAAGAGGTATTTGTTGGGCTGCAACTATAGAAGTAAAAGATATTTATGAATGGGATCCAATAAAAGATATAAATAAATCAGAATTGATAAAAGGGTTACAAGGTCAGCTGTGGTCAGAGACAATTACAGATAAAAAATTTTTTGATCAAATGATCAACCCAAGATTAGCAACTTTATCAGAAGTTGCATGGAAGGGAAAAATTTCGAGAAAATGGATAGAATTTCGTTCAGCACTTCTAAATTCTATGAATTTTTTAAAAAAATTAGGCTGGCGATATCACAATTTTTAATGTTAAAGTAAAATAAATATGAAAATAGGCGCAGTAGGTTTTGGAAGTAGAACAGCGGGTGTTTATAATGAATTTTCAAAAGTTAATCCGAATTTTGAAATGGTTGCTTATGTAGATCCTCAGCCAATAGGTAAAGATTTTGCTGAGAAAAATAATTTTTTTCCAAATAAATCATACTCAAGTTTAAACGAAATGTTGGATCGAGAGAAACTAGATATGTTAATGATTGGGTCTCCTAATCATCTACATTTAGATCATATCAAGCTTGGATTAAAAGCTGGATTACAAATTTTTGCTGAAAAACCAATAGTAATAAATGAACAAGAAACTTTTGAATTAGCAAAATTAATAAAAGAATATGGCAAAGAAAGAATTATAGTTGGCTTAGTTCTAAGATATTCGCAGCAAGCAAGATCTGTAAGAAAATTATTAGACCAAAATGCTATAGGAAATATAATATCTATTGAAGCTTCAGAACATATTGTACCCTCGCACGGTGCTTTTTTTATGAGAAATTGGAGAAGAAAACAAAAATATTCAGGAGGCTTTATGCTGGAAAAATGTTGCCATGATATTGACTTCTATTCAATGATTACGAAGAGTAGACCTATTAAAGTTGCTAGTTTTGGTTCAAGAAGATCTTTTATACCAGATAATCTTCCAGAGGGTTCTCATGAGCAATATACAAAAGATAGGTTGAAAGGTTGGGAGTCAAAATCAAATGTTTTTGATAGTGATGCTGATATCGTCGATCATCAAGTTGCAATAATAGAATATGAAAATAAGGCAGTGTTATCTTTTCACACTAATATGAAAGTTCCTGACGAATTTAGAAGATTTGCAGTAATAGGGTCTTCAGGCATGATAGAGGGGGATTTTGTTAGAGGATTTATGAAAGCTCATGATGAAAATAATAATGTACTTATTGACGAAGATTATGGAGCAGCTTTTGGAAAAGAAATTAAAGGTCACTATGGCGCAGATAGCATGATGGCTCAAGACATTAACAATTATTTATTAAAAAATAATAAAGAATTACCAGTTGGTGTAATAGAGTGTATGGAGGCAGGTGTTGTTGCTATGAAAATTGATGAAGCTAGAAATACTGGTAAAGTAATTGACTTAACAAGCACTTGGGATAAATTTGACTCTCTATTAAATTAGTAATTATGAATCAAAAATTAAAATCTTATACTGCCCAAACATATATAGCATATGCACTAATTGCTCCTGCTGCCATTTATATAATTCTTATTGTTGCTTGGCCATTATTAGAAACAATTAGATTATCTTTTACAAATTCTAGCTTAGCAGGAGAAGATTATATTGGTTTAGAAAATTATCAAAAAATGTTTTCTAGTAAAAAATTTAATGGAATAGTGACCAGAACATTTGTTTGGATGTTTTTTTCAGTCTCTTTAAAACTTATTATTGGTTTAATTGGAGCTGTTTTACTTAATGCTAATTTAAAAGGAAGATCAATTTTCAGGGTACTTGTAATGCCTCCATGGGTAGTCCCAATTGCAATTGGAATGCTTGGTTGGTTATGGTTATATAATGGGTATTTTGGAATTATCGCAGGTGTAGGTATGCGAACTGGAATTTTGGATGGCCCTTTTGGATTTCTTGCTTACAAACAAAGTGCTTTTATTTCCACAATCATTGCAGATGTATGGGTTGGAACACCAATGGTAACTGTTTTCTTTTTAGCTGCAATGCAAGGTGTGCCAAGGGATTTATATGAAGCTGCTTATTGTGATGGCGCTTCAAGATGGGATAGATTTTTTAAAATTACATTACCTCAGATCACTCCTGTAATTATTACAATGTCATTACTATCTGCTATTTGGACATTCAACTCATTTGAAATAATTTGGATATTAACAGAAGGCGGGCCAAGAGGTTCTACAACTACATTAATTATCGACACCTATAAACAAGCATTAGGAAATTATAAATTTGGAAGAGGGGCTGCTAGAGCTGTAGTTGTAATGATTTTATTAATGTTGTTTGCAGGCTTTTATCTAGCTTTGCTTGCTAGAATTAATAAGAAAATTTCTCATGAATAAATATAATCCTTTTGAAAAAGTATTTATCTATTTTGGCATCTTTGTCTTCATGACTTTTATTCTTTTGCCTTTTGTCGAAATGTTTTATGCATCTCTTCGTCCTTTAGATCATTTATTTCGTTCGCCATACCAATTTTATTCTGATGATTTATCTTTTTGGGCTTATCGAGAAATGTGGAACACTGTACCAATGCTTGGAAGATATATTTTTAATAGTTTTTTTCTGGCTTCCTGTGTTGCTATACTAACTCTTATCTTCGTTATTCCTGCAGCTTACGCATACGCACGTTTTAAATTTCCTGCTAAGAATATGAGCTTATACATACTCTTAGCAATTAATATGTTTTCAGGAGCAGTAATTTTAATACCTCTATATAAACTTTTAAGGACTTTAGGTTTATTAAATAGTTATCAATCTATGATTATTCCTGGAGTAGCTTTTTTAATACCAACTGCAATTTGGCTGCTAAAGTCATACTTTGAAAAAATACCAATAGATTTAGAAGAGGCAGCTTTTGTAGATGGTGCATCAAGAGTACAAATACTCAGACATATAATAGCTCCTTTAAGTACACCTGGATTAGTTGTGGTTGGTATTTATGCATTCATTGGTGCATATGCTCAACAATTCTTATTTGCGATTACATTTAACCAGAAAAAAGAATATATGCCAATTCCAACAGGGTTATATGAATTTATAGGATATCAAAGCGTTAAATGGAATGAAATGATGGCAGCTGCCTTAGTAGGAATGCTACCTGTGTTATTATTATTTATATTTTTACAAAAGTATATTGTAGAGGGGCTTACTGCTGGTGCAGTAAAAAACTAAATTGGATAAATATAACATATACGAAAAGATATTATTATATTTGGGAATATTAGTCTTTATGATTTTTATTCTTTTGCCTTTTGTCGAAATGTTTTATGCATCTCTTCGTCCTTTAGATCATTTATTTCGTTCGCCATACCAATTTTATTCTGATGATTTATCTTTTTGGGCTTATCGAGAAATGTGGAACACTGTACCAATGCTTCCAAGATATATTTTTAATAGTTTTTTTCTTGCCTCAGTAACTTCTATAATTACTTTGTTTTTTGTAATTCCTGCAGCTTACTCTTACGCACGTTTTAAATTTCCATTCAAAAATTCTTCACTCTATATTTTATTGGCGATTAATATGTTTTCAGGTGCTGTTTTATTAATTCCTCTATATAAAGTTTTAAGGACATTTGGTTTGCTAAACACATATCAAGCCATGATAGTTCCAGGGGTTGCTTTTTTGATTCCAACTGCAATTTGGTTGCTTAAATCGTATTTTGAAAAAATACCTATTGATTTGGAGGAGGCTGCTTTCGTTGATGGGGCTTCAAGAGTACAAATACTCAGGCACATAATAGCACCTCTTAGTACACCGGGTCTGGTAGTTGTTGGGATATATGCTTTTATAGGATCTTATGCTCAACAATTCTTATTTGCGATTACATTTAACCAGAAAAAAGAATATATGCCTATTCCTTCGGGACTCTATGAATTTATAGGATACACAACAGTAAAATGGAATGAAATGATGGCAGCTTCTCTTGTTGGGATAGCCCCTGTCTTAATTATTTTTCTTTTTTTGCAAAAATATATTGTTGCTGGACTCACTTCTGGTGCAGTAAAAAACTAGAGAAATATCCAAAAACTAACTTGCTTCATAGAGCCTGTTAATGTTATCTCTTTTTTATATTTAAATGGAGGAAATATGACTTTCAAAAAACTATCTTCATTTCTTACAATAGCTATACTTTCACTAGTAGGTTTTAAAACTTATGCTGCTGAAGTTCACGGAGTATTTTGTGGCGGTGACCTTAGACCTAATTATGTTGAAATAGCTGATAAGTACATGGAAGACAATCCTGGAGTTACTGTAACTCTAGAGGCTGTTCCTTGGGGAACATGTCAGGATAAAGTAATCAATCTTGCCATTGCAGGTGATCCCGTTGCATTTTCATATGTTGGATCAAGAACTCTAAAAGGGCTTGCAGAAAACGGACATATTTTGGAAACAAATATTCCTGCTTCTCAAAAAGCAATGTATCAACCAGGTATCTTAAACACAGTTACACACATGGGTAAAACTTGGGGTTTCCCTCATGCGTTTTCAACTAAAGCACTTTTCATGAATTGTGGTCTTTTAGAAAAAGCAGGCGTTGCATGTGAAGGTCCTCAAACTTGGGATGAATTATATTCAATGGCTGAAGCTGTAACAAAAAATGTTGATGGAGCAGCAGGAATTGGACTAGCTGGTAAAGATTTTGACAATACTATGCACCAATTCTTAAACTACTTATACAGTAATGGAGGACAAGTTATTGATCCAATGACAAACGAAATAACTTTGAATTCATCTAATACTGTTGAAACATTAGAATTTTACGGAAAGTTAGCAAATGTTGCTCAGGAAGGTCCTTTAGCTTGGGAGAGATCTCAGTTAACTGAACTATTTAATGATGAAAAAATTGCTATGTATATTAATGGTCCTTGGGGTAGAGGTCAGCATAAGGAAGGTCTAGATGTTAAAACAGTTAGAATTCCGGCTGGACCACAAGGTAGTCAAGGTACTCTTTTAATCACTGATAGCGTTGCAGTTTTCTCAAACACAGGTGTTGAAAAAGAAGCAATGGAATTAGCTAGTATAATTACATCAGGTGACTCTCAATACAGTCTTGATACTGATTGGGGCCTAACACCAATTATGCAATATCCTCAAATTGGAAATGAAGCTCCATACAATGAAGATTATTGGATGATGTTTATTGATGCGATTGGCGATGGTGGACCAGAGCCACTATTTGTAGACTACAAAGCTTTTCAAACTGTTATGAACTCTATGATCCAGGGTATGATTCTTGGTGAAGGAGATGCTGCGGATTTAGTAGCTGAGGCAGCTGAAGAGTTAGAAGAATATAAATAATCAAATTATTTTGCTAGGGCAATATTTGCCCTAGCATCTAGTATAAAATTCAAATGAGTAAATTAACAATATCCTATTCATCAAAAATTAATTCAATTTTAAAGAAGATATTAAAAGAAGAAGAAAAAAAATTCGTACAGTGTGCTAAGTTAATTAGTAAATCATATAAAAAGGGTGGGCAGTTGTATATTTTTGGAACTGGACACTCTAGATTACTTGGAGAAGAGTCATTTCATAGAGCAGGCGGTTTTGCTGCTGCATGTCCAATAAGAGATGATGATCTCAGTTTTAAAAAAGGAGCAAGAAAGGCTACTGCTTTAGAAAGAACTCCAAATATTGCAAAAAAAGCTCTAGCTAAATATAAAATTACTAGCAAAGATATATTAATGATTGTATCTAATTCAGGTGTCAATCATGCACCAGTTGAAGCAGCGTTAATTGCAAAGAAAAAAAAAATAAAAACTATTTCACTAACATCTGTTAAATTTTCTAAACAAGCTCCTCTATCTAAATTGAATAAAAGATTATTTGAAATAACGGATATTTTCATTGATAATAAGATTCCACCTGGTGATGCTATTATAAATGTAAAAGATAATATGGTTGGACCAGCTTCAACAATTACGGGATCTTTTATTTTAAATTCAATTTTAATTGAAGTTGCAAATATCTTAAAAAATGAAAAATTGTTTCCATTCTACATCAGTGTAAATATGCCAAATGCTAAACAAAATAATGATATATTAGAAAAAAAATTTAGTAAAATTAATCCTCATTTATAAGTTTTTAAATTTTTTTAAATATTACGAAATTGCTATATAAGATATTAAAGTTATATGATTGATCAAAATAAAGTTAGTGGGAAAATTATAAACTATAACTCTTCCTATATTGGAGATGTATATTTCAACGAAAAAATTATTGACTTGAAAATAAAAGACTCTGAAGATTATGATAATATTATAATTCCTGGTTTTGTTGATCTCCATTGTCATGGTGGAAATGGTTTTGATGTAATGGAGGGCTCACAATCAATCATTGAAATGTCAAAGTATCATTTAGGACATGGAACAACTTCAATAATGCCAACTACTTGGACTAATACTTTAGAAAATACTATTTCAGCGTTGAAAGGATTTAATGAAATAAAGAAAGATAATGGTAATAATATCCTTGGAGCTCATTTAGAGGGACCTTTTATTAATCCTAATAAACTTGGCGCTCAACCAAATTTAACTGAGAAACCATCTATAGAGTTTATAAAAAAAATTCTTGAAATTTCTGATGTAAAAATAATTACTTTAGCTCCAGAAATTGATGGAATGTACGAATTTATAAATGATTTAGTGGAGCTAAATATTAAGATTCAATTTGGTCACACTTTGGCAGACTTTGATTGTTGCGAAAAAATTATGAAAGATCATGAAATTGGTTTTACACATTTGTATAATGCTATGTCTGGTAATGATCATAGATCCCCAGGTGTTTTATCAGCTGCTCTTTCAAAAGGAAAATATGCTGAAATAATCTGCGATAATATTCATGTTAGTAAAGAAGCAATAAAAATTGCTAAAAAATGTATTCCTGGTCTGTATGCAATAACAGATTCTATTAACGCTAGCGGACTGAATGATGGAGAATATATTTTTGCAAATAATAATATAAAAAAAGAAAATCATTCAGTAAAAATTAAGTCTGACAATACTTTAGCAGGAAGTATTGTTACTATGGATCAAACTTTTAAAAATTTAATATCAATGGATTTTTCATTAGAAGAAGCAGTTGCTTTAACTAGCTATAATGCATCTAAATATTTAAATCTAGATAATGTTGGTATAATTCAAAAAAATTTTTTAAGTAATTTTCTTATTTTAGATAAAGAATTTAATCTTAAAGAAGTTTATTTCAGAGGAAAAAAAATTAATGTCTAGTTCTCAAGTTTTATCGGAAGCACTCTCAATTCCAAACAAAATTAATCATTTTATCTTGAATGATAAAAATAATTACCAGGAAATATCAAATTTAATATCAGAAAAAAAAATTGATTATGTTGTTACTGTGGCTAGAGGGACTTCAGATTGTGCTGCTCTTTATTTATCTTATGTGTTTGCAAAATATCTTGGTCTACCAACATACAGCATGCCTCCATCTATAATAACTTTAGAAGAATCAAAATTTGATTTTTCTAGAGCATTAGTTTTCATTATTTCTCAATCTGGAAAAAGTGAAGATTTAGTTGCATGTCATAAAATGGTACAAAAAATGGGAGCAAAGACTATACTAATAAGTAATAACTTAAATAGCCCCATTATAAACACATCCAATTATTTTTTTTATATAAATGCTGGAGAAGAAAAAAGTGTTGCAGCAACAAAAACTTTTGTTTTGTCTTTATTGATAATTTTAAAGCTTGTTTTTAATACTCTCAATAAAAAAGATATTAATGAGCAAATTGAAAAGTTAAGTGATCATTTAATTTTAGATAATCAAAATCAATGGGATCCAAATATATTAGATAAAACCATAAGTAATGGATATATAATTAGTAGGGGTGTTGGATATGCAATTTCTAATGAAATATCTTTAAAGTTTAAAGAGTTATGTCAAGAAATGATAGAACCTTTTAGTAGCGCTGAAGTAATGCATGGACCAAAAAGCTTAATTGAAAATTCATTCAAGTTATTTACTATATCGCTTAGAGATAAAAGTGGGATGATTGTAGCAAAAGATTCTAGTCAAATTATTTCACTAACCAATCTTCACTATGATATTACTTATGATGAAAACTCGAATACAGAATTAAGATATAATACTAGTGAAATGATAGAGTTAGATCCAATTATAGTACTAACAAAATTTTATCCATGGATAGTTAATTATTCTTTTCAAAAGGGGTTAGACCCAGACAATCCTAGATATTTAACTAAAGTAACACAAACATTCTAATTTGAATAATATTAATATAGCAATTATTGGTGCAGGTTCTGCAGGAAGTATAATAGCAAATAAACTGCTGACTAAAACTAATTTTAATATAGCCCTTATTGAGGCTGGGCCTAAAGATGACAATCCTATTATTGACGTTCCTCTTGGTTATGGAATGACATTTTATAATAAAAAAATTAATTGGAACTTCTACTCAGAAAAACAAGATAATTTATTCAATAGGCAAATATATTATCCGAGAGGTAAAGTTTTAGGTGGCTCTGGCTCAATAAATGCAATGGTCTATGCAAGAGGATTAGAAACAGATTATGAAAATTGGGGTAGTAACAAGGAATGGAGTTTTGAAAATATAAAAAAAGTATACAGTTCTATGGAACAACAAATAAATCATGATAAAGAATTTCTTACAAAAGAAAAGATTCCAGTAAATAATGTTAGTAAGCATCATCATCCAATTTTAAAATATTTTTTTAATGCTAGTAATGAAATTGGTATTAAAAAAAATACAAACTTAACTACATCAATTGAAAATCAAGTAGGTCATTATAATATTAATACTTACAAAGGTACTAGACATTCATCATCAAAAGTATTTTTAAAACCTGTATTAAAAAACCCTAGACTAACTATACTAGACAATACTCAAGTTAAAAATTTAATAATTAAAGATAAAAAAATTACTGGTATTAAAATTAAAAATAAATCAATAGAACAAGTAATACAACTATCTCATGGAGCAATTTTATGTTCTGGCTCTATAATGACGCCTTATTTGTTAATGCATTCTGGTATTGGCGACAAAGAGCATTTAAAACAATTTGATAAAGAAATAATAATTGATAATTCTAATGTTGGAAGAAATCTTCAGGATCATCTTGGGTTAGATTATTTATTTAAAACTCATCATCATTCACTAAATAAATCGTTAGGAACTTGGCCAGGTAGAATTACTTCTGTATTAAAATATATTTATAATAGGAAAGGACCATTATCACTAAGTATTAATCAGTCTGGAGGATATGTAAATTGGAATTCAAAACATCATTATCCCAACTTACAGATATATTTTAATCCGTTAACTTATTCTATCACTCATAAAAATAAAAGACCTCTTCTAAAAACTGACAAATTTAATGGTTTTATTATTGGTTATAATTCTTGTCGGCCAAAAAGTTTGGGTAGAGTTGCATTGAACACTCCTAATTTTGATGATGCTCCATTGATTGATCCAAATTTTCTATCGAATGAAGAAGATATATATGATGTTAAATGCGCAATTAATTTTTCTCAAGTTTTGGCAAACACAAATAGTATAAAAAAAATAAGAAATGAAAGTGTTACACATGATCTTTTAAATGCTACTGAAGAAGAAATGATTGATCACTTTAAATCTAATGCAGTTTCTATATATCACCCTTGTGGTACGTGTAAAATGGATGAAGATCCTAAAAAGGGAGTTGTTTCTGAAAGATTAAAAGTTCATGGAATGGAGAATCTTTGGATTGCTGATGCATCTGTTTTTCCAAATATTACTTCTGGTAATATAAATGCCCCTGTAATGATGCTTGCTAATCTTGGAAGTAATTTTATTATTGAGGATTTAAATAAGATTTAATTTATGAAAATAGTTAAACTTGAAACATTCACAAAACCATATGTAAGTTTTGTAAAAGTAACAGTTGAGGATGGTTCAATTGGTTATGGTCAAATGTCTACTTATCATGCTGATATCACAGCTCAAATTTTTCATAAACAAATAGCACCTTGGGTGTTAGGAAAAGAATATTTTGATTTTGATGATTTAGAAGATTTTATCTTTGAAAGAGAGCATAAATTTCCAGGATCATATCTTTTACGTGCAATTGCTGGTTTAGATACAGCGTTGTGGGATTTGAAAGGTAAAATTGAAAGTAAACCTGTAGTCTCATTGATTGGAGGATCTCCAGGTAATTTAAGAATTTATGGTTCATCAATGAAAAGAGATATTACACCAGATGATGAAGCAAATAGATTTAAAAAACTCTTTGATGAAAAAGGCGTTAATGCATTTAAATTTAGAGTTGGCTCTGAATGTGGAAGAGGGATTGATGAATGGGAAGGAAGAACAACTAGTATAGTAAAAACAATAAATTCATCTTTAGATAAAAGTGTAATTAAAATGGTAGACGCTAACAGTTGCTATAACTCTAATCAAGCAATAGAAATTGGCAAACTTTTAGAAGACAATAATGTTACTCATTTTGAAGAACCTTGTCCTTACTGGAAGCCAGAAGAAACCAAAAAGGTCACTGATAGTTTGAAGATAGATGTAACTGGAGGAGAACAAGATTGTGATCTGCGAATTTGGAGAGATATGGTTAACAGAAAAATTGTAAATATTTTTCAGCCAGATGTTATGTATATGGGAGGATTAACAAAAGCTTTAAAGGTTGCTAAAATTATTGAAAAAGGTGGTTTTATATGTACTCCACATACCGCTAATTTATCTTTAGTAACAATCTGCACCATGCATTTTTTAAAAGCAATAAATAATTCAGGACCCTATCTTGAATTTTCAATTGAGGGTAAAGACTATTATCCTTGGCAACAGAATTTATTTTTAGGCGATCCTTTTAAAATATCTAACGGAATGGTTAAAATTGAAGATACTCCTGGTTGGGGTATCGAGATTAATCCTGATTGGTTAGATAAATCAGAATATAAAAAGACAGAAATATAAAAAAATGATTAAAAATATAATTTTTGATTTTGATGGTGTAATAGTTGATAGTGAAGTTTTGGTTTCTAAAGCATTTTCAAAATATTTTAAAAAATTTGGTCATTCTTTTAAAGAGGAACAATTTTATAAATACGCTGGAAATAAAACCGTTGAAGTAATAAATTTATTATCTGCAAAATATAATATTGAAAATAAAAAAGAATTTACAAATGAAATATATGAGATTGTTTCAGAGGTCTATTCAAAGGATTTAAAATTAGTTGAAGGAGCAAAAGATTATATTAGTAAATCAGATAGAAATCACTACATTGGATCCAATAGTAATAAAGACAGAATTCTGGATGGTTTGAAAATTGTTGGTTTAGATAAAACATTTTTAAGTAATCAGGTTTACTCATTTGATATGGTTAAAAAACCAAAACCTGATCCAGATATATACTTAAAGGTTTTAAATGATAATTCACTTGATAGAGAAGAAACAGTTATTATTGAAGATAGTGGAGTAGGTGTTAAAGCAGCTACTGCAGCAAAAGTAAGAGTATTTGGTCTTACTGCAGGAAAACATTGGCATTCAAATAGAGATAAAAATGAATTATTTGACAATGGTGCTTTGAATGTATTTAGTGATTATGAAAGTTTAGGTATGGCAATAGAGGAACTTTAAATGGGACCAAATGTAAAAGGAAATCCACTTTATATTTCAGTTTATCTTTTGATAGCCTCCTATATTTTAGGTGAATTTATTTTTCCTAAATATCCACTACTATATATTCTTAATCTTTTTGGATTATTAATTATAATTTTAATGCCAATTGTATTTTTTTCCTCAAGAAATGCATTTAATGCACATGAAGAAAAATTACCTCCTCAAACTGAAACAAATAAAATTATAAAAACTGGAATTTATGCTTACTCTAGAAATCCAATTTATCTATGTTTTGTTTTATTTCATTTTGGTATGTTTCTTACTTTTGAAAACATTATGTATTTTATTTGTTCTATAGGATTATTTTTTTGGTTAAATAATTTTGTAATATATGAAGAGGAAAAATATTTAAAAGATAAATTTGGTGATGAATTTGAAAGATATTGTAATTCGGTTAAAAGATGGATTTTTTTCTAGTTAAAATTTATTGAAGAAATTTTATGATTTTTTTCAAATTTAATAACAATCTGAGCTTTTTTATTTAGATCCTTCATCATCCATTTAGTTATTTTCTCATAATGTTGAACAAAATATTTAATTTCATTTGAAGTCATTCTTTTTGATTTTTTGTTTTTTGATTGATTAGTTTTTTCCTGTTTTAATCGCCATTTGAAAACATTATCAAAAGAGGATGTTTTCAAAAAAATAAGTTCATCAAATAATTTAAATAATTTTTTATATTCTAATTTTAATTTATTATTATAGAAATTTCTCCATTGATATTTTGGATCTTTAATTTTTTCTAAATTATTTATATTTTTATGAAGAATTTTTTTTGGAATTTCTGAACTTCCACAACACCAACCTTCTAAGAAAAGAATATCACATTTAGTTTTAGTTACTTTAGTTGATTTAGTCGTATCATCAATCAACTTATCAAATAGAGGGGTTGTGATAGGGTATTCACTTTTATTGAATTGTTTTATATTTTTTAATAATTTTTCAATATCATGTGTTCCTGGAACACCTCGAGTTTTTAACAATTGATGTATTTTTTTTGATAATTGTAATCGTTGTTTTCTTGATAAATAATAATTATCTAAACTAAGCAAAAGAATTTTCTTATTATAAAATTTTTCTATAGTTTTAGAGATAATATTAATAAATGATGACTTTCCAATACCCTGAGAGCCTCCAAATAGGAATTTTTTTGATTTACTAGAGCAAATATAATTTATGATTGGAATTAATTTATCTTCTATGTACTTTTTGGAATATTTTTTATTATATGTTTTGTGTATTTCTATTTGAATATAGTCTATTAATGCACTCATTTAATACTTATTTATAAACAAAATACTTATACATGAAATTTCTTTTTGATTTAGGTGGTGTTTTTTTTGATTGGGACCCTCATTATTTTTATAAAGATGTAATTAAAGACAAAGAAGAAAGAGACAATTTTCTCAATAATATTTGCAATGATGAATGGAATATCCAACAAGATGCTGGAAGACTTATAAAAGATGCTGAAACTGATCTAATCAAAACTTATCCTGATTATGAAGATAAAATTAAATTATATTATAAAAATCATCATAAAATGTTCAGAAAAATCTTTCAGTATTCAATAGATGTTTTAGATCATTTAAAAAATAAAAAATATGAGTGTTATGTTTTGTCAAATTGGTCTTGGGAAACATTTCTAGATATGGATAAAAAATATCCATTCTTAAATAAATTTGATGGCCTAATAATATCTGGAAAAGAAAAATTGGTTAAACCTAATGCTGAAATATATAAATTAGCTACAAGTCGTTTTAATCTAATTCCAGAGGAAACTGTATTTATTGATGATAAAAAAGAGAATGTTGAGGCTGCAAAGAAACTTGGTTTTTTAACTATACATTTAACTGACCCTGAAATAATAATTCACGAAATTAATAGATTTATTTAATTTAAGCATGAATGAAACTTTTGATATTTTAGTAATTGGTGGTGGTATTAATGGTGCTGGAATTGTTAGAGATGCATCAGGCAGAAATTTAAAAGTTTGTTTAGTTGAAAAAAACACAGTTGGCTCAGCCACTTCATCTTGGTCTACAAAATTAATACATGGCGGATTAAGGTATCTTGAAAATTATGAATTTCGCCTTGTACGTGAATCTCTCAAGGAAAGAGAAGTAATTAAAAAAATTGCCAGTAATATAACAACACCAATACCTTTTATTATACCTTATCAAAAATCTTTAAGACCTAAATGGTTAATTAAATTAGGATTATTTTTATACGATAATCTTGGTGGTAAAATGACTATACCAAAATCTTCAACTATAAATATTAAAAAGGAAATGCCTAATATTTTAAAAGATCAATTTAAAATTGGTTTCCAATATTATGATTTACAAGTTGATGATAAAAAACTTGTTCAGTTAAATGTTGAAGATGCAAAGAAAAAAGGTGCTACGATTATTCAAAATAGAAAAGTAATAGATGCAAAACGAAATAAAAATATTTGGGATATAACTTTAGATGATAATACTATACTTAAATCAAAAATTCTTGTAAACGCTGCTGGGCCTTGGATAAATGAAGTTTTAAGCAATGTCATTAAATTAAATTCAAATAAATCAATTCGACTTGTAAAAGGTAGTCACATAATAACTAAAAGTCTTTACAGTGAGAAAAAAGCTTTCACTTTACAAAATGAAGATAACAGAATAATTTTTGTTATACCTTATAAAGATGAATATTCACTTATTGGCACCACCGAAACGGAAGTTTATTCACCAGAAAATCCAGAAATTGATGAAAGCGAAATTGATTATTTATTAAATTCAGTAAATAAATATTTCATTAAACAAATATCGAGAGATGATATGGTAAGTTCTTATTCTGGAATTAGACCACTTATTGAAGATTTTAAAGAAGCTTCAAAAGTTACGAGAGACTATATATTCGATTTAAATGAGGATGGTTCACAGGCACCATTATTAAATATCTATGGAGGAAAACTAACGACGTATAGAAAGTTAGCTGAAAATGTTCTCTTAACTCTTAATAAACATATTCCAATAAATAAGGAAAATTCTTGGACTGCTAAACAAAAACTATAATTGGTATCCCTCTTAAGTAACTTTTCAAATTTGGTGGGCAGAAAAGTTTTATAAGAGGAATACTTCTTATAGGAGGAAATAATATGAACCCTCTGCCCATTATTATTTTAGTTTAAATTTATTATTTTTATTGAAAATTTTTAAAAAAGGGATGTATTGCCCCTTATATTAGGGGCAATAATCAATACGATTCTATTATTTAAATGCTTGTCCTGAGCTATCAAATAATTGGCATCTTCCAGCAGGAAAACCAACTTTTACAGTATCGCCAACTTTAATTTCTGAATGTCCTTCAGTTTCAGCAACTAATGGCTCTCCGTCTTTTTCAAGGTATAAGTAAGTAACGTCACCAAGTTTTTCGACAACAAATACTTTACTTTCCCACGATCCATCTGAGTCACCATTTACCACTAAGTGTTCTGGTCTAATACCTAGAGTTACTGAATCACCCTCTGATGAGGATGCTGACATTTTTGAAACTGATATTTTTGACATTCCCATAATATCAACTTCTGTAGCATCAGAACTTTTGCTTAATATCTTACTAGAAATAAAGTTCATCTTTGGTGATCCAATAAATCCACCTACGAACATATTATTTGGTCTATCATAAAGTTCGAGCGGGGATCCTTTTTGTGAAACAATACCTGTATCAAGAACAACAATATCATCAGCTAAAGTCATTGCTTCTGTCTGATCGTGTGTAACGTAAATCATTGTTGCTTCTAGTTCATTATGAAGTTTTGCTAATTCAACTCTCATTTGAACCCTTAATGCAGCATCAAGGTTTGAAAGTGGTTCATCAAATAAGAAAACTTTTGGCTTTCTTGTAATTGCTCTTCCAATAGCAACACGTTGTCTTTGACCACCTGAAAGTTGTTTTGGCTTTCTTTGAAGATAATCTTCTATTTGAAGAATTCTTGCCGCCTCATTAACTCTTTCATTAATTTCATCTTTTGATCTTTTCTCTAACTTCAAACCAAAAGCCATGTTATCAAATACAGTCATGTGAGGGTATAATGCATAAGATTGAAACACCATTGCAATATTTCTTTGTTTTGGTGGTAAATCATTAACTACCTGACCATCAATTGAAATTGTACCTGAATTTATATCTTCAAGTCCTGCGATCATTCTTAACATAGTTGATTTTCCACAACCACTAGGTCCAACTAGAACTGTGAACGATTGACTTTTGATATCTAGAGATACGTCTTTAATTACGTGGACGTCTCCAAAATATTTATTAACAGTATTTATATTTATATCTGCCACTTCATCCTCCTTTGAGCGATCTTTCAAGTGTATGAATACATAATCATACAAATATGAGTTTATTTAACGATAATTTAAATGAAAAATCAATAGTTTTTAATATTATCCCTTAACTGATCCTGCTACTAAACCTCTTATAAAATATCTTTGTAGAGCGAAAAAGATAAATAAAGGCACTGTCATTGAAACAAACGCTCCAGTTGTCAGTATTTCCCAATTTTCTCCCCTTGATCCAAGTAACTCTTTTAGTTTAGCAGTTAAAATTATTTCACTTGGAACCTGGTCTAAGAATACTAGACCTACCAATAAATCATTCCAGCACCATAAAAATTGCAATATAAATATTGAAGCAAATGCAGGTATTGATAAAGGAATAATTATACGTAAAAAAATATCATAATGAGAAGCGCCATCAACTTTAGCAGCTTCCATCATTTCATTAGGCAAACTTTTTAAAAAATTTCTAAGTAAAAAAGTAGTTGAAGCTAATCCAAAACCAGTATGTGCCATCCAAACGCCAGGATATGATTTTGCTGCAACTCCAAATAATGCTCCAAAGTCATTATAGATTGTGAGAATTGGTATTAGAGACATTTGAAGAGGTACAACTAATGATGCTATAATTATAGCCAATAGTGTATCTCTTCCAAAAAATTTCATCCAAGTAAGAGAGTAAGCAAAAAAGGAGCAGATAATTAGTGGAATTAAAGTTGAAGGTAATGCTACAGCCATTGTGTTAACAAATGCTCTACCAATACCTTCTTTGAATAAAACTTCTTTATAATTTTCAAAAGTAAATGAAGGAGGGTTTAAGGATGTTGTAAATAGTCTTTTACCCTTTTTCTTTTTAAACGCCTTCTTTGATCGCCATTCATAATTTCCATCTTCATCTATAGTTACTTCACTTTCATCTTTAAAAACCGCCACCTCACTTACATTAAATTCATTAATTTTTTTTGAAGTTATTCCAAATCTTTCGAGTTTTTTTCCAGAGTTTTCTTCGAATAATTTTCCTTTAATTTTAAAATATCCATCTTCTTCAATTTGTGCACTCATTCCAGGCATTCTATAAATTTCATTTATTTCAGTTGTAGTTAAAGATGTCCACCAACCACTAATAGATAGTAAATCTTTGTCTCTCAATGAGCTAATAAATAGACCAAAAGTTGGAATGATCCAAATAATGACAAAAAACAATAATAGTAATTGAGATAAAATTGATGATAAAGAAATTTTTTTCATCATATTTTTTGTTCCTGTCGATGTTTATATAAGTTCCAAGCAAGAATAGGTATTACACCAATCATTATAACTATAGCTAGTACACTTCCTCTTCCGGAGTCACCTCCACCTCTAAACATCCAATCATACATTAAGTTTGCTAAAACACCTGTTTGCCATTCCCCATTTGTCATGGCAAAAATAATATCAAAAATTCTTAAGACAATTATTGTTATTAAAGTCCATATAACAAGAATTGTTTGTTCCAAATAAGGTATAATAATAGAAAAAAATATTTTTAATTCACTAGCCCCGTCTATTCTTGCCGCTTCTAACATTTCTTTGGGTATACTTCTCAAAGCTGCACTGAAGATCACAAGTGCTAATCCTGTTTGTATCCAAATCATTATAGCCATTAAAAAAAAATTGTTCCAAAATGGTATTGTTATCCATGCTTGAGGTTCATAACCAAATGAAACAATAATTGCATTTAGAAGACCTATTTGTGTATCACCAGGACCTCTGTATTCATAAATAAATTTCCATATTACACCTGCACCCACAAATGAAATTGCCATAGGCATAAAAATAATTGATTTAGCAATCGAACCCCACCATATGTTATCTGCAAGTTTAGCAATAACTAAACCAAAAAAAGTACTTAAAGTTGGAACAACAAGTAACCATACAAAATTATTTAATATACTTCTTCTAAATTCAGGATCACCAATAGCCCATTTATAATTATATAGACCAACAAATTCTCTTCCAAATTTATCGTAAAAGCTAAGCCGAACAGTTTCAAAAACTGGATATAAAATAAATATAAATAAAACAATAAAAGCAGGTGCTATAAAAACTATTACTCTGATTGAATTCTCAAAATGGTATCTTTTAAAACTTCTTCTACCATAAACATCTAAGACTAAATTAGAAATATGAAAATAACTTATAAAAAATAAAATCCCTAAAAAAACGATAAACAATAAATTTAGGATGGTCATTAAAAAGTAAATATATAAAAAAAACAGGCGAACAAGTTATTTGTTCGCCTGGTAATTATTTAAATTATTTAATAGCGTCCCAACTGTCTTGAATAGAATCAGCTACGTCTTTAGCAGATTTTCCATTGGTATAATCAACCATACCAGTCCAGAAAGTTCCTGCACCAATTGCACCAGGCATTAGATCTGATCCATCAAATCTAAATGTAGTTGCTCCTAAAAGTATGTCATGAAGACCCTTAAATGTCTCACTTGAGTATTTATTTTTATCAACGCCTTTATGAGGTGTTAAGAAACCACCTTTTTCCATAAATCTTTCATTTGGTTCAGGGTGTAATAAAAATTTCATGAACTCAATAGTTGCAGCATTATCATTTGTTGCAGCAACTAGCGTACCAGCACCTAGAACTGGCTTTCCAAGATCTTTACCAGCGAAAGCAGGGAAGTAGAAAAAGTCATAATCTACACCTGCCTCTGATCCATCTGGAAAGAATGCTGGAATAAAACTAGCTTGTCTGTGCATCATACATTCAGCTGGAGATGTAAATAATCCATTTGGAGCATCTCTAAAATCTGTTGTTGCAACAGCTTTACTTCCACCATTTACATAATCATCATTTAAAGCAAATGAACCAAAAGTATCCATAGCTTCAATTACTCGTGGATCATTAAATGGCATTTCATTTGAAACCCACATGTCATATACTTCCGGTGAATGAGTTCTAAGCATTATATCTTCCATCCAGTCAGTTGCAGGCCAACCAGTAGCTGCACCAGAACCTAAACCAATACACCAAGGTGTATTACCATCTGATGCCATTTGATCAGTTAAAGCAATTAACTCTTCCATTGTGCCTGGAATTTCATAACCATTATCTTCAAAGTTATCAGGAGAGTACCAAACTAAACTTTTTACATTGACTCTAAAAAATACACCCATGAATTGATCTGTACCATTTTCATCGGCATATGTTGTTAGATCTACCCAAGATTGTCCAGCAGCGTAATCATCTAAAACCATTTGTTTTATATCATCACCAAGAGGAACTAAGCCCCCCATTGCTGCAGCGTTTGCTGCCAATCCAGGTTGTGGAAAAATAACTGCATCAGCAGCACTTCCAGCCTTTAAGTCAATCATAACTTGTTGTTCAAAACTATCTGAACCTCCATACTCAACAGTAGCACCAGTTGCTTTTTCAAAAATTGAAACAACATCCCTAAAGTCGTCATCCTGTGGCGCTAACCATGGTCCAAAAACAGTAATTTTTTGACCACTTAAATCAGGACCAGTATAATGTCCTCCAGCGGTAGCTGAAAAACTTAAAAATAATGATGAAATAAAAATAAACAAAATTTTAATCATATATTTCATTATTCCTCCTTTTTTATTTAACTGTTATCTAAACATAAAACTATGTCAATTTATAATGACTTTCTGATGTTGATATTTATTATTAAAAATAAATACTATTTAAAAAATATAACAAAAAACAAAAGAAATGATAACTATGAATTATTTTATGAAGGTACTACTTTCGAAATATAGAAAGAATTATCTTTATTTTGCTTAATTATTGCAGGTATAATTTCTTTATAAGCATCGAACAAACTTGAATTTGGTTTTGGTAATTGATCTTTGATTAACTCACTCAATTTTGGTAAATTATAGGATGGAACTGAAGGAAACATATGATGTTCTACATGATATTCCATATGCCAGTATAAAAAACTAAATATTGGGTTAAAACGAACTGATCTTGTCGTGTATCTATGATCTTTAATATCTTCAGGGAGACCGATGTGTTGAGTTTGATTAAAAAGCTCAATGATATTTCCCCAGTACCTAGGAAAGAAAATTAGTAGAGCAGGGAGTGGGTTCATTAAATAATAAGATATTACAAAAGATGCTATCCATATAGCAACATGAATCCTTGATATAAGTCTACATTTCCAAATTTCATTTTGAGGTATGCAATCCCTCATAACAGGAGTTGTGAGCCCAAATGCATGTTTAATTGTTTCAAATTTCCAGGAGTCTTTAAATTTTATTAATTCAGCAAATGGTACAAAGCTAAAAAGAAAACTTTTTAAGTTTGGATATTGATGAAATAATGCAGCTTCATAATCATGAGGATCTTTTACTGAAGCGGTGTTGCTATGATGTCTAAAATGACTCCATGTCCATCTTGTAGGTTCAAAGTCAGTCATGAAAGAACCTATTTGATAAAATATTTCATTTAAATATTTTGACTTGAATGCTGTTCTATGGCCACATTCGTGCCAAATAGGGTTACTTGCATAGAATAAAACGCCATACAGCCATAACCACAGAACTGTCCACCATGTTCCCCAAGTTGCTACAGACATGTAGCCGAAGAAAAATAGTAATATGAAATATAAGACGATGTGTTGAAAACCCTTAAAGTTACTTTTTTTAGATAAAAGTTTTAAGTCTTTTTTGCTTATTTCAGCTCTAAACCACTTATTGTCTACATTGTCTAATTTTTGATTCATAATATTATCTATACAATTAATTTTATTTAATTTAACTAAATAATTAGTCATTTATTGTCACAATTAAGAAATACTAATTCAATCCTAATTACTAAATATATGGCAAATTCTTAAAATTATTGATTTTTTCATCTATTTAAGTAACTTAATTTTAATTGACATTATGAAAATTAATAAACAAATTTTTGAGGAAAAAGGTTATCTTGTACTTCCCAACATTGTTTCAAAATCTACATTATCAAAGCTAAACAAGAATGCTGACCAAATGATAAGAGATTTTAAAAGGGGGATAAACAGAAAACAGTCTAATAATAATAGAAAAAAACATGGTGATATAAGTAAAAATGGAAAAATTTTTTTTGGTAACCAGTGTGAATATTATTCACATATAAATGCATATGCAAAGGGTAAGTTTGTAAAAAATATAGTTTCAAAGCTTTTGGGCAAAAAAATTTTTTTATTTAATGAACAACTGGTAAATAAAAATCCCAACACACCTAGTTCATTTAGTTGGCATCAAGATTCTGGTTATATTCATTTCAAACATAAACCATATATATCTGTTTGGCTTGCATTAACTGATACAAATGAAAAAAATGGAGCTTTAAGTATTATTCCTACAAATTTAAAAAAAACTAAAAATGCAAAATCACATGAATGGCAAAATAAATCAAAAGATTTAGGTATTAAAGTAAATGAAAAAAAAGCAATTCAGCTTTGTGTAAGTGCAGGAACATTAATAATTTTTTCAAGCTTAACGCCACATTCATCTAGTGCTAATGTTACGAAAAAAAATCGCAAAGCATATTTATCTCAATACTCTTCTGAAAATATTATTGATCCTTTTAATGGTATTCAAAGAGGAAGAGCATATTTGATGTAAACATGAAAAAAATTTATAACTTTGCAGGTAATCTTAGTTATAGAAACTATACCATCAAAGACCTTATTGAATGTAAGGGTAAAAGAAAACTTTCACAAATAAATGTAAAAAATGAAGAGGAAACTAATATCGCTCTTGATGCTAAAGTTGATTTATTAATTACAGGTCTTGCTACAATTAAAAAAGTTAGATCAATTGCTAAAAATAATTTTATAACAGTCGCTATACCTTTCACTGAGTTTAAAACGAATGATGAAATTTTAAAGGTGTCTTTAGAAGCTCTAGATAACGGTGCTGATGCAATCTACACTGCAAGATCACCAAGAGTAGTTGAATATTTGTCAAAAGAGTCAATTCCAGTAATGGCACATTTAGGCTTGGTCCCAAGAAAATCAATTTGGAGTGGTGGACTAAGAGGAGTAGGAAAAACAGCATCGGAGGCTTTAAAATTATTTGAAGAATTTAAAACGATGGAAAGTGCTGGAGCATTTGCTGTTGAAGCGGAAGTGATAGCAGATCAAACTCTAAAATATATTTCTGAAAACGTGAATTTAATTACAGTATCTTTAGGATCGGGAAACTACGGCGATGTAAACTATTTGTTTATGGATGACATTTGTGGAGAGAATGAAGAAATACCAAGACACGCATTTAGTTTTTCAAAAGTATATAAATTGAGAGAAAAAATTTATAATGAAAAAGTTAAAGCAGTGAATAAATTTCATAAAAAAGCCAAAACTAGGAAATTTGCATCATTAAAGAATATAGTAAAAATAAATAATGGTGAGCTTCAAAAATTTAAAAAAAGGGCTAAATTACAATGTTCTCAAATCTAAAAATCCTTAAAATTAGTATTTTATTTTATTACTTTTTATGGTTAGTTTTAAATATTTTAGGAGGTTAAAAATGAAAAAAATATTATTTACTTTTATTTCTTCAGTTTTGCTTTTTTCAAATTCAGTATTCAGTATGACGTTATGGACTACAGAAACACAACCTGGAAGAATGCAAATCCAAGAAGAATTAATAGCAAGATTTACTGCCAAAACTGGCATTGAAGTTAAATTAGTTCCTCAAGAAGAAGATGAATTAATTGAAAAAGCTTCTGCTGCTTTTGCAGCAAATAGCTTGCCAGATGTAATTTTTAATGCTGCATGTGTTAATTTTTGTGCATGGGCTTATGATGAAGGAGTATTTGACTCTGATGCTGCAACAGAGATAGTTAATTCTTTAGGTGTCGATACATATAGCGCTAAGGGAGTTTTAGCTATGTCTGAAGTTGAGCCAGGAGTATATGCCTCTGTTCCTTCAGGTGCGTGGCCAAATGCTACTTATTATAGAATGAGTTATTATAATGATAATGGTCTTGCCACACCAACAAACTATGCAAATATTTTAGCAGGTGCCAAGGCTCTTCATAATCCACCAAATCGTTATGGTGCAATTGTACCTACCGATGTTGCTGCTGGTTTTATGAGTCAATGGATGGAAACTTTTGCAATCGCAAATGGATTGCATCCAGTAAAAGAGGATGGATCAATTAATTTTGATCAGAAGAAAACAATTGAAATGTTAGAAACATATAAAGCTCTTGTCGAAATGTCTCCAGAGGGTATTCACCACTGGCAAAATGGAAGAGATTTTTATGCAAGTGATGTTGTTCCTCTAACTTTTTGGGCATCTTATCTTCTAGATGATATTGCTGGCACAAGAGACAATGTTCCAATTATGGTAGATGACAATCCTCAATCCCTAGCATTAGCACAAGATACTAACGTTATAGTTGGTATGGCTGGTCCATCTAATCCAGATGGTGGAACATGGGTTGAAGTTCATAATTTTGGTGTTACTGTTGATGCTAATACTGATGAAGCAGCAGCGTTCATTGAATATGTAATGAATGAAGAGTATGTCACTTGGTTGGGTATGGCTCCAGAAGGTAGCTTTCCAATTAGACCAGGGCCAAGTGCAGGATCAAAAATCTTTATAGATGAATGGGGTAATTTACCTATTGGTGTTGATAGAAAAATTCCGATTAACCAGATTTATTCGGGTGAAATTATTGAATCTCTCATTAATGGACTTGCTGTAGGAACAAGATGGGGTGCAAAGGAAGGTCAACTTCCAGTTGCAGCTAAGCTTGTAAACAGTGGACTAATGAACAGATTAATGATGGAATATATCAATGGAGATCGCTCTGCAGAAGAAACTGTTGATATGTTAAATTCAGAGGCTGCAAAGCTCTAATAATAAATTATTTATGGGCTCCAAGATTTTTAAAAAAAGAATGGGGCCCATTGAAAAACAAGGAGTTGTTCAAGCTTATACAATGCTTGTCCCAACTGTCGCAATTGTTATGGCGATTGTCTTATTTCCTCTTCTAGCTAATTTTTGGATAAGTTTTAAAGATGTAACAGTATCTGATTTAAGAACAGCTGAAATAAAAGTAAGTGAAAAATTCCAAAAAAAACCAAAGGAAAAAGGGGATATTTCAAAAATAGAATATAGATTTAATAATTTTTCAAAAAGCGCAAACATAAAAGAAGTTTCTTTTAAAGATAAAATACCAATTGGTTTAATAATAAAAGATTTACCTTCTAATTGTAACTTATCAGAAAATATTATTGGTTGTGAATTAGGAAATTTTCAACCAAAAGAAAAAAAGAAATTAAAATTTGAAACAATTGCAGAAGATAAATATTTTTTAAATAATGAAAATCCAAAAGATTCCTCTCCTATTGTTGAGGGTAAATCTGAAAATAGATTACTAAATTTAGATTTAAAAATTAAAAATTTTGAAGAAATTTTCTCTTCTCCAAATTTTTGGAAAACTATAAGAATTAGTTTTGCCTATTCATTATTTTCAGCAATTGGTTCTTTAACACTTGGAATATTAGCAGCTCAACTTCTAATGACTACATTTATTGGAAGAGGAATTATAAGAGGTATTTTTTTATTCCCTTATATTGCTCCAATAATAGCGGTTACTATTACTTGGAAAATATTAACAGACCCTTTTTTTGGAACCATAAATGGAATATTAACAGAGCTGGAAATATTGAATGAGCCAATAAGTTTTTTACAAGTAAGAGAAATGACATTTAGTTTCGTAGGTTTAGATTTTACTTTACCTGTAGCATTGTCTTTTGTTATCTTATTTGAATCATGGAGATACTTTCCTTTAGCTATGATTTTTATTTTAGCAAGGTTGCAATCAGTACCGAAAGAACTTTTCGAAGCTGCTGAAATTGATGGCGCCACTCCATTTCAAAAATTTAGAAGTATTACTTGGCCATTAATTTTAGGTGTTTTATTTGTTTTATTTCTTCTTAGATTTATTTGGACGTTTAACAAATTTGATGATATTTTTTTATTGACTGGCGGTGCTGCTGGTACAAAAACTCTAACAGTTGATGTTTATGAAACTGGTTTTAATATTGGAAACTTAGGTACTGGTGCTGCAAATGCAGTTTTAGTTTTCTTAATTTTAGTTTTTGCTGCTATTTTTATAATAAGATTTTCACCTAAAGAATAAATATGAGTAATATTCAAAAAATTATAATATCAGTTATAATTGGTTCTTTTTGGGGCTTAATCAGTAACCTTATATTAGGTATTTTTATTATTCTTTTAATTGGAACTACAATCCAATTTAATTATTTATCGTTTTTAATTGTTTCGTCTATTTCTTCACTAATAATTACATTTTATAATAAAAAAAATCTACAAACTAATGTTAGTATATTTTTATTAACGTTTATTTTAATATTAGTCTTCACTGGAATATCTCCATATGGATTAGCTATAGATCAAAACTCTTTTTTACAAATTTTATTCTTGCTTATTCAATCTTTTATAATTTTGATTGGAAATAATATTTGTCTTTCTGGTATAAATAAAATGTCTTTTAATAGATTATTTTTAGAAATTATATTTATTAGAGTTTTAAAAGGCTTTGGTTTTACATTTTTTTTAACAATAGTATTATTTCCTTTTTATGTAATGGTTTTAATGAGTTTAAAAACTCATCAGTTGCTTATATTAAATCCTCTTGATCTTTCTGTAGATATTTCAAGAGGTGTAAGTATGTTTAGAAGCTATATTGAGCTTTTTACTGATTGGGGATTTGGGTATTATTTATTAAATTCTTTTATTGTATCATTATCATCGATTTTTATTGCACTGGTTTTTGCAATACCTGGAGCTTATGCAGTGGCAAGATTCAATTTTCCAGGCAAACTGTTAATGATAAATTCAATACTATTGATTTATTTAATACCGATGATTACACTACTAATACCCCTCTATTCCTTTTTTACATTTTTAAATTTAAGAGATTCATTGTTTGGTTTGATTATTGTTTATCCTGCAGTGACTATTCCAGTAGCGATCTATATGTTGCAAGGATACTTTCAAACAATTCCTCAAGAACTTGAAGAAGCTGGATTAGTTGATGGACTTTCAAGAACTGGAGTAATTTTAAGAATTACACTACCTTTATCACTTCCTGCATTAGCTTCAGTCTCTTTGTTTATTTTTATGGTAGCATGGAATGAATATTTATTTGCATACATGTTTTTAGATACTCCTTCAATATTCACATTACCTAGAGGATTAGAACAACTAGATGGAACAGAGGTACCAAGACAACATTTAATGGCAGGGTCAGTGATTGCAACTGTTCCAGTTATTGTTGTGTTTTTATGGGCTGAAAAATATTTAACTGGTGGATTAACGGCTGGTGGTATTAAGGGGTAACCTTAAGCGTTAAGATCAATCCATTGATCTTTTTCAGAACTAATAAAACAACTATCTAGTATTTTTTGAATATCTGCGCCTCTTTTAAAGTCAGGCTGATCATTTTTTCCAGTTTTTATTGAATGTATAAATCGTTCATAGTTAGAAGGTGTTGGATCTGTTTTAATAGTTTTCCAATCTAATCCCTTTTCATTATTAGGAGAAGTTGCATTTATATCTGTACATATAGAATAAGTATTTCCTTGCGTTATTGGGTCATCAAATTTCATAGATACAGCACCCTTGTCACAATAAATTTTTAAATCTAATTTATTTACATTTCCCGTTGCAAATCTTGTTGAACTAACTGTACCAATTGCTCCATTCTCAAATTCTACCATTGATACAAATGAATCATTTGCATCTAAAATATACTCTCCAATTTTTTCACCTTTATCTTTAAAAGTTTTAAGTCGACAATTTATTTTATTAATTTTGCCAACTGGATACGACGCGAAATCAAAAATATGAACACCAAGATCACCAAGAACTCCTTTACTTCCATGATTTTCCGATAAACGCCATAACCATTTCTGCTCTTCTTTCCAATCACCCCAATATTTACACGTTAACCAAGATTGATAATAGCTAGCATCAACATGTCTAACAGGACCTAATTCGTTGTTTTGAATCATTTTACTTAAACTTTGCCAACCAGAGGAATTTCTATAACTTAAGTTTACCATATTTATACAGTTAGTATTTAAAGTTGCCTTATACATTTCTTCAGCATCAGGAAAATTTTCAGCTAGAGGTTTTTCAGAAAAAATATGTTTATTTTTATTCAAAGATTTTAAAGCTATTTCTTTGTGAAAAGAATCAGGCGTTACATTACTAATTGCATCTAACTCACAATTTTCAAGCATTTCATCAAATGAAGTAAATGTTTGATTGATATTATACTCTTTAGCAAAATTACGAACTCTGTCTTCAATTACATCACAAACAGCAACTATTTCTACTTCATTAATATTTTTAAAAGCCATTGCATGGGCATTTGCCATGCCTCCAGTACCAACAATTCCTAATTTAATCATTTTTTATAATTATGATCTACTTGATAGCCTTTTACTTCGATTGGTTGAACTGGATCTTTTCTTTCCATATTATCAATACCTTTTGCTATTCTATCTATCCATAAACCAGATGTTTTTTCCGGACAAACCCAATGGATTGAATTTTTAATTACTTTTTGAACATCTTTGTTATAATAAACCGGATAAGATTCATGTCCTGGTCTGAAATAAAATATTTTCCCATTTCCTCTTTTATAACAAAGTCCAGATCTGAATACCTCTCCACCTTCAAACCAACTCACAAAAACCGTTTCATCAGGTGCAGGGACCTGAAAAGGCTCACCGTACATCTCTGTCATATCGATTTCGAAATATTCACCTAAACCCTTTGCAATAGGATGACCTGGGTTACATACCCAGACTCTTTCTTTTTCACCTCTTTCAGCCCATCTTATGTTAGCTGTTGTACCCATCATTCGTTTAAAAATTTTAGAATGATGTCCAGAATGTAAAACTAAAAGACCCATTCCCTCTAATACTCTTTGTTGAACTCTATCAACAATTTTATCTTCAACTAATTTATGTGCCTTATGACCCCACCAAATTAATACATCAGTGTTACTTAATAATTCTTCACTTAAGCCATGATCCTTTTCTTGAAGAGTTGCGGTTTTAATATTTAAACTTTCATCATCTGATAAAAATTCCTTGATACATCCATGTATTCCTTTAGGGTAAATTGACTTAACATGCTCGTCTTCTTGTTCATGAACAAATTCATTCCAAATAACTAAGTTAACCATTATCTTATCCTATTCCCGTGAAATCTATGCCCTAATAATGCAAGAATAATAATCAGACCATTAAAAAATTGTCTCCAAAGACCGCTCCATCCCATAGCAACAATTCCTGTTTCCATATATGCAATTACACCGGAACCAAATACGGCCCCAAAAATAGTTCCTACTCCTCCCCAAGTCGGTGTCCCTCCTACAAAAACAGCTGCTAATCCTAATAGTAAATAACCAAAACCTTGAGTAGGCCACCATGTAAAATTAATTAAAGTAGAAAAGATTCCTGCAAATCCCGCACCAATACCGCAAAACATAAAACAATAAATTCGAGTTAAATCAACATTAACTCCCATTTGAGCTGCGCTCTCAGGATTATCACCCACATGATGAACATGAACACCAAATACATGCCTATGATACAAGTAGTATGCTATTATTATGAAAATTGCAGCCCAGAAACACTGCATTGGAAAACCATAAAATTTACCTACAAGAGCAGCATGCATCCAGTGGTCACGTACTTCAATGACTGTAATGGATTTACTATCACTTACTACAAAAAGAAAACCACGAATTAAGAATAAAGCTCCCAGAGAAGCAACTAGAGATGAAATCCTTCCATAAACGACTAAACAACCCATCAAAACACCAACGACCGCACCACCAATTACTCCTATAATAAAACCAAGAAAAGGATCAAAGCTAAAATATTTTACTAAACTTGCAAAAACCCATGCCGCAAATCCAAACGTTGATGCAAAAGAGAGATCAATTTCACCCATTGTTACAATAAAAACAAGTGGGATAACCAAAAAAATAATTATAGGAATAACAGTAAGAACAGCTTGATGAAATTTTGGTGCAAAAAAAACTTGAGGTGCAGATGCAAAAAAGATTGTCATTATTAAAGCAAAATAAAATAAACTGCTTACTGGTCTACTGTTATCAGCTAGATAAGACCACAATGTAACTTTTTTCTCCATTTTATTCTTTTTTACCTGTTACTGTTTCTTTCATAATTTTAATTAATTCTTCAGGGCTAGCAACATCTTCCTTACTTAGTTTGTGTATTACTTTTCCTCTGTCTAAAATTATAAACCTATCAGAAATATCATACACATGAAAAATATTATGACCAATAAATAAAACTGATCTACCTTTTGCTTTAACATTATTAACAAAATCAAATACTTTTTGTGTTTCTATTAATGACAAGGCTGTTGTAGGTTCATCTAAAATTATTAATTCAGCATCATTATAAATTGCTCTAGCTATTGCAACTCCCTGTCTTTCACCACCAGATAGGTTACCAACGGGAGAATTTGCATCAATTAATTTTGAAGTAAAACCAATTTCTCTAATTATTCTATTTGCTTCTTCCACTTGTTCTTTTACCCTAATAAATCCAAAGGAGTGTCTCAACTCCTTGCCCATAAAAATATTCCAAACTATTGATTGTTGAGGAGTAAGAGCCCTATCTTGAAAAACAGTTTCAATTTTTGCTTGTCTAGCTTTTTTTGTATTCCAATTTTGTACTTTTTCACCCCTTATAATGATATCACCGCTGTCAGGTGGATGAACACCAACTAAAGTTTTAATTAAAGTTGATTTTCCTGCTCCATTATCACCTATTAATCCAACAACTTCACCTTCATCTACATGTAAAGATGCTGAGTCTAAAGCGGTAATTCCGCCAAATCTCTTACTAACATTTTTTAATTCGATTATAGGTTCCATATTGATAATTATATCAGAGGCCCTATTTCTAGGGCCACTGAAATTAAATTATTTATCTTAACCCAGCATTGGCAAGATCCATAACAGACTCATAATTATCTGTAGTTACAAATCCAGCACCAGTATCTTGATTAATAGCACCAGTTCCTAGAACCTTCATTTGACATAATGAAAGTATTGGAAGATATCCTTGAAGGAATGGTTGTTGGTCAGATGTTAAATGTGCATATCCATTCACAAACGCCGACATGACTTGAGGACTAGTATCAAAGCCAATCTGAAGTAATTCATTTGGGCCGTAACCAGCCGCTACTGCAAAAGTTTCTGCATTTCCTAACATTTGTCCACCAGTATGAACTAAGATTTTAGCATCAGGATTTGCAGCTAAAGCAGCTGAAATTACTGGAATAGCAGAGTTAGGATCTGTTGCCATTTCTGGAGTTCCATCCAAAACTACAACTTTCATCCCATGCTCTTCAAAAGCAATTCTAGTGTTATCTTCTCGTTGTGCTCTTGAGTAATCTCCAGTAGGAACCATAACGATTGCAGTGTCACCTGCTTCAAAACCAAATAATCTTATTGCTTCTTGTCCCAAAGCATAACCTTGTGTTGCAAGATTTGCTCCAACATAACCGCCACCATATTTTGCTCTAACACTTGGTACATCAACATTCTGATACATCATTAATATTCCAGCTTTATTTGCTTCCTCAGCCAATGGCATTATTGCTTCATCACCTGGGTGACCCATCATTGCAATACCATCAACACCTGCTCCAATTGCTTGACGAAGTTGTTGTATCATTATTTCAGACTGCCATTCAGAATATAGAATTTCTGCATCAGCACCTGTATCTCTGATTGCATTTTCTGCACCAGTTTGAACAATACCTGCAAATCCATCACCCTCAGCACCACCAGCAAAGAAATGAATTCTTACATCTTTACACCATCCATCACCTAGATCTCTTTCAATTGAAAAAGATGGTGAAGAAAATGATATTAAAATCAATGAAGAAATTATTATTTTTAAATATTTCATTTTTCCTCCCAGAAAATTATTTTTGAAAATTATTATGATTATTAACTTAG
>CACBPV010000008.1 GCA_902541215.1 uncultured Alphaproteobacteria bacterium
TAAATACCAATAATATCACAATTTTTATTTAATATAGAAAAATACAATTTATCTTTACCATCTTCATTAATTGAAATAAGTTTTTTAATGTTAACTAAATTAATATTCTCTTGTTTTAATTGTAAAACCTTTCTTAAACTATCATCAAAAAAACCAAACCTATTGCCAAGCCTCTCAACTAAAAACCAGTAGAGATTTTTTTCTATTTTTATCTTAGAAGAAATCAAGGACTCGTTTAGAATTTTTATTTTAGCATCTCTGTTTAGTTCATAACAATCAATTACATAAGAATCTCTATCTTTAATAAAGATGTTTTTAATTTTTTTTATTTTTTGCGAGTTTTCTTGAATAAAAATAATTATACCAGATATTTCACGAAACTTATTTAAAATACTCTCATCAAGTCCAGTACAATTTTTAATTAAGAAAATCTTTTTATCTTCAAACAAACCAACACCATCAGAAACATCATTAATACTCTCCACATATTCCAGTGAAGCTTTTGAAAATTCATGATACTTTTCAATAATTATAGCTTTTATTTTTTGAATAAGCGTTACCTCATTTCCGCTAATAAAATAAAACTTTTTTTTGGAAGGAGTAAAATCTTTTTTTAACAATAAATCTATAGGGTCTATTTTCATTGACAGCTATTTATGTCTTTAGTTGATATATAAGAAATAAATTGTGATAAATTATCAACTATTACCAATTCATATTTTTTTTCTAAAGATGCATCGGTTCCATAATTATAACCTTCAGATTTAGGAATAATTGTAAAATAAGATAAGACTTCTTTTTTATATGTTACACAATCTTGTTCAACTGAAACCAAAGTATATTTAAACCTTAATTCATACCTTAGATTAGATGTTGCTTGGTTTTTTTCAACAGAACTCTTGGTTTTGTTTTCTATAATCTCTATTTCTAGGTTATAAATATTTTCTTTATTCTCTCCAAAAACTAATGGTATGTATGAATTTATATAAGCTAAACTAACACCAGATGTGGCAATGTTTGTCTTTTGGTACAACGGGTTTGTAAGATTTCCATTATTTTTGTAAGTAAAATCCATATTACTGCACGATGATGTTAAAATAAAAATAAAAGTAATTAATAATATTTTCATTAGATAACTAAATTTACAATTTTTCCTGGGACATATATTTCTCTTTTTATATTTTTACCAAACAGATTTTTCTTAATTTTTTCATTATCTTTAACTCTATTCAAAACCGTTTCTTTTGACAAGCCTTCATCAATTTCAATTATTTGCTTTGTTTTTCCGTTAATTTGTATTGCTATTTTTAATTTTTCTTTTCTCTTTACACTCTCTTTTTTCCACACTTCATTAACACACAAAGTTGAACTTCCGAGGCTTGACCAAATTTCTTCACTTATATGAGGCACAAATGGTTGTAAAATAATAGCAAGTTTCCTCAACGACCAACTAAAATCTTCATAAGAAAGTTTGTTATTAGACAAGGCATCATTAAGATTATTTACAAACTCATAAATTTTAGCAACTGCTTTATTAAACTGAAAAACCTCTATGTTTTCTGAAACTTGATTAATTATCTCTTTAAGCTTCTCAACTAGCTCAGTATTATTTATATCTTTTGAATTAAAATTTTTAAATTTTTCAATAAATTCAAATAATTTATTAACAAACTTAAATGAAGCTGCTATTCCAGTATCAGTCCATTGTAAATCTCTTTCAGGAGGACTGTCCGACAACATAAACCATCTGGCTGTATCAGCCCCATATAAACTAATAATATCATTTGGATCTACAACATTTTTTTTTGATTTACTCATCTTTTCAATTTTACCTGTTTCAACTTTTATATTATTTTTATCTTTTAAAACCCCCTTATCGTTGATAATATCTTTTGGCTCAATCCATTCGCCCTCTTTGTTTTTATAAGTTATATGAGTAACCATGCCTTGGGTAAACAACCCCTTAAATGGCTCATCCAAATTAAAATAATTAAGATCTCTCAGGGCTTTAGTAAAAAACCTTGAATACAGAAGGTGAAGTATAGCATGTTCTATTCCTCCAATATACTGATCAACTGGCAACCAATAATCTATATCTTTTTTGTCAAAGGGTTTATCTAGCCTAGAATTACAATATCTAAAATAGTACCATGATGATTCAAAAAAAGTATCAAAAGTGTCTGTTTCTCTATACGCTTTCAATCCTGTTCTAGGACAAATAGTTTCTTTCCAATCAGGTATATTATTTAGTGCGCTTGAAGTTTCGTTAAATTTTTTAATGTCTGGTAGTTTAACAGGAAGTTCACTATCTTCTACTGCGATTATCTCTCCATCCTCTCTATAAATAATAGGTATTGGACACCCCCAAAATCTTTGTCTGGAAATTCCCCAATCTCTTAGCTTATAATTTATTTTCCTTTTCCCAATTTTAATTTTTTCAATTTGTTCAATTATTATGTCTTTTGCTTTTTCAACCACTAATCCATTTAAAAAGTCTGAATTTATAATAATACCATCTTCCGTGAATGCCTCATCTTTGATTTTAAATTTATCTTCTTTAATGTTGTTTGGTTTAACAACTGGAATTACATCCAGACCATATTCGTTAGCAAAGTCTAAATCTCTTTGATCGTGAGCAGGACAACCAAAGATTGCACCTAGACCATATTCTTTTAAAACAAAATTAGCGATATATACTGGTAATTTTTTACCTTTTATAAATGGATGGTTTACAAATAAACCTGTATCAAAACCCTTTTTAATTTTATCAGGATTTAAACTTTTACATTCTTTAATAAATTTTTGTATAACTTTATTATCTTTAGAAATATCTATCGATAATTCATGTTCAGTTGAAAGAGCCAAAAAAGTTGCGCCAAAAATTGTATCTGGTCTGGTTGTAAACACTTTAATAAAGTTTTCTTGATTTGATAATTTAAAATTTATCTCTACTCCTATTGATTTACCAATCCAATTTGACTGCATAACTTTGACTTTGTTAGGCCAGTTAGTCAAGTTATCCAAGTCATTTAAAAGCTCTTCTGAGTATTTGCTAATTTTTAAAAACCATTGAGAAAGTTTTTTCTTTTCTACTAATGCACCAGATCTCCAACCCCTACCATCAATGACCTGCTCATTTGCTAATACAGTTTTATCAACCGGGTCCCAATTTACCTCAGCTTCTTTTTTATATGCTAAACCAGCATTAAACATATCAATAAAAAATTTTTGTTCATGCCTATAATATTCTGGATGACATGTTGCAATTTCTCTATCCCAGTCTAACGATAAACCCATTTGCAATAATTGACCTTTCATTGTCTTGATATTTTGATAAGTCCAATCTTCAGGGTGTTTTTTTTCTGTCAAGGCTGCATTTTCAGCGGGCAATCCAAAAGCATCCCATCCCATTGGATGAAGGACATTATATCCTTTCATTCGTTTATATCTTGCAACAACATCGCCCAAGGTATAATTTCTTACATGACCCATATGTATTCTGCCTGATGGGTATGGGAACATTTCTAATACATAATATTTTTCTTTTCTTGTATCGGTTGAGGTTTTAAAAACACCGTGCTTTGCCCAGATATCCTGCCACTTTTTTTCTACTATTTTATGATTGTATCGTGATGACACTTTTTAACTTGATTGGAGCTTTAATTTCTTAGCCTTATTTAATATAGCGTTTTCAATTTTTATATTATTGTTTTTATCTGTTGTTTTATTAACCCATATTTGATTTTTAAAACTTTGGCAAAAAGACGTTACTTTGAGGTTTTCGGTTTTTAAATTTTGACCCGTAATAAATATATTAAGCTTACACCTTTCTTCTTCATTATCCGTTGTAGAATACCAGTCTGTAATAATAATTCCCCCAATTGGATCAGCAGAACTAAGTGGCATAAAATCAATTGTTTCAAGCGCCCCTCTCCATAAAAAAACATTTATAGGCATGTTTGCTGTTAAGGATTTTTTTGTTTCATTTTTATTTTTTTTGTCATCAAAAAAATCAAGTGAAAGACCGCCTTTTCCAAATAGACCACCACCACTAGCAAGTCTATTTTCTGCATCTCTCAAAGCTACTTCCGGATCAACCCCAGAATTAAATGGAGTACCAGACCTATCAATTATTGCTTGTCTAGTTTGAGCTTTAGACCACAATTCTTTCATTTCTTCTTCACTTTTATTACTGTTACAAGAAAATATAAAAAGCAAAGACAGTATAGTGATTAACCTCGTTAAAAACATTAAATTCTAAATATTGTATAGAGAGCTAAAAGTAAAACATAAAAAAAAACGGCACTAGTAAAAGTGCCGTTTTTAAAAATATTAAATCTTTAATTAGAATGACATGTTAGCACCGATGTACCATGCAGATCCATCGTCAGTTCCTGAACCTTCGTCAGAAGACTCAGTACTTGTGTAACCAAGAATTGCAGTTACACCTGAAGCTACAGCATATGATACACTTGCAGAAGTTACATCTTGTGAGTCATCATCACCGTCAGAACCACCATTAGCATGATCATCTGCTTCACCTGATGCAATACCAACATTAAATGTTAGGTCACCAGTTACATACTTCACACCAGCGCTAACAACTTCAGCAGTATACTCATCTGATCCATTATCACTTACACCAGCAACAGAACCGTCAGCAAAACCAACAGCAACTGTTAAGTCACCAGTTACAGCACTTAAACCTACATGCATACCAGCAGTATCATCACTTGGCATTGTTCCATCTCTAGAACCGTCAGTAGTTGAATAACCACCACCGATAGTTAGAGCTGTATCACCTAAGTCAGTTACATAAGTAGCACCGATTGCAACGTGGCTATCAGTTCTGTATGTAGAAGTAGCAGCAGCACCGCTATCAGTTGAAATTGAAATAGATGCTGTTAAACCGTCTGCTAAGAAATCAGCAGCTGTGTGATACTCAACACCAAACGCAGTTGAACCAGTAGCAAAATCTAAGCCAGTTGGAGCTACGTTAGTAGAAGTATTAGCCACACCTTCAGCACCAGCAGAGCTAGGTATAGATACAGCATGTGATCCTGAAGCGTTACCAGCATTTAATACATCAAGCTTTGAGCCATCAGTAAACGCTAAAGTAAATCCAGCATCATAGTCTTCTTTTGTGTTTTCATCCATTACTTTAAAGCTAGATGAAATAGTCATACCACCGTCAGTAGTTTCAGATAATGAAACAGTAAAGTTATTGTCATTAATCTGAGCATTAGTGTCAGTTCCACCTGTAGGTGAATCAAACTCCATACCAGTTTGGTGGTTACCGCCGTAACTAGCTGTTACAGCTTCAGCAACTGAAGCAGCACCAAGCGTAGAAACTAGAGCAGTTCCCATTAATAGTTCTTTTTTCATAATTACTCCTTTTGAGTTAATGAATATTCATTAAATACAAGCAACAAACTTGTATTGAGGAATGTATTATTTAAAAATTGAACAAATTACAAAAAAAGCATAATGATTTATTATATTTTTTTAATTAATGTTGTTTTTTTACAACATTCTTTATTATGTTTGATATTAAAAAATACAGTGAAATTAACAATTTTTTGAAAAAAACAAGTAATTCTGCCAAAATTGTTGCTATATCTAAAAATCATCCAATTCAAAGTGTCTTAGAGGCGATTAATGCCGGAGTATATATATTTGGGGAAAATAGGGTTCAAGAAGCACAAGAAAAATTTCAAAAACTTAAGCTGGATAATACAAAAATAGAACTTCATTTAACTGGGCCGCTACAATCAAATAAAGTAAAGCCAGCAATTCAGCTTTTTGATGTTTTTCATACCTTAGACAGGGAAAAAATAGCAAGAGAGTTCTCAAAATATAGGGAGTTACTAGCAAATAAGAAAATTTTTCTTCAGGTAAATACTGGAAGAGAAAAAACAAAAAGTGGTATTTTTCCAGAAGATACGAAAGACTTTTTGTTTTTTTTAAGACAAGAAATGAAATTATCCATTATCGGCTTAATGTGTATACCGCCGATAAATGATGATCCAAGCTATCATTTTAATAAATTAAAACTACTTGCAAATGAAAATAACATTAATGAATTAAGCATTGGAATGAGTGATGACTATGAGAAAGCACTACAATTTAATCCTACATACATTAGGCTTGGAACAATCTTGTTTGGAAGAAGATCATGAAAAACGGACTAAATATATTTTGTAACAACAATATTAAAAATTTTTTACCCTATCTTCTTTCGGAATATGAATTAACTATTATGAGATTAGATCAAATAAAAGATAATATAGAAGTATCTCAAGCAAACATAATTATTATAAGTAACAATGATATTGATCTTAGACACTATGGTAAGTTAAGTGACAACTGTTTAATAATTTCAAATTTGAAAAAATTAAGTTTTAATAATAAACCAAACATATTAAATTGTCCACTTTCCATAAATCAATTAAAAAATAGAATTAAGTACTTTATTCAAAACTTAAAAGTTCAGTTTCATGATTTATCTTTTCATAATGAAAAACTTATAAATCTTGATAACGATAATTTTTGTTACCTAACTAAAATAGAGTTAGAGATCTTAATTTGTTTAATTAAGAAGAAAGAAATAAGTAAAAATTTTATTAAAGAAAATATTTTAAATATTAGATCAAATATTGAAACTAATTCTCTTGAAAGCCATCTTTCAAGAATAAGAAAAAAAATGAGCTTAATAAAAACTAAAGTAAAAATTCAAACGAAAAATGAAAAGCTTTTAATTACAACTTAATTTAAAAAATTAGGACTTATAAGTTTAAAAAAATTTTTATCAAAAACTTCATTGTAACTATGATTATATATTGAAAGTTTAAGAATATCATCATTAATCACCACCTCTATTCCTCTTAATACCAATGGTTTTTTTTCAAATAATACTCTTATAATAAAATATTTTTCTTCATTATCCATTCCTTTTTTTTCTAATAATAACTCATTATTGTTTACCTCTATCTTTCCATCTTCAAAAAAATAAGGGTTTCTAAATATGTCATAAAAGAACCAAGCATTGGTATTTTTTGGATTAAAAAACTCATCTTCTTCAAGCGCGTAATCATAATACATCGCCTTATCTTCAGCTAAAATTATTAGAATTTTTGTTGGTAAAAAATACTCAGCCCTGACCCTTTTTTTACCTATGTATACCTTGCCTTCACTTAAGTTTTCTCCATCACTTTGTAAGAATGAAGCAGAAAAATCACTTAGTGAACTTAAATAATTTAATGCATCTGCTTTGTCTTCAGAAGCTGAAAATGCTTTAGATGCAAAAAAATAAAAAACTATTACTACTATAAATAATAAATACTTTTCATTTTTTAAGAACATGTCTTTTACCTGCGTTATTTGCTTCGGTTATAATTCCATCCTCTTCCATCTTTTCTACTATTCTTGCGGCTCTATTATAACCTATCTGAAGATATCTTTGAATGTAGCTTGTTGAAACTTTTTGTTGTTTAACAACAATATCAACTGCCTTACCATATAGGTCATCATTATTATTTGAAATTAAATCGTCTGAATTTGAAACACTTAGTTCTTCTTCCGATAATGATATTTCTTTTTTATAATCAAATGTAGCTTGTTGTTTTATATAACTAACCACTTTTTCAACTTCATTTTCTGAAACAAAACCACCATGCAACCTCTTTATTATACCTCCATTTTCTAAAAATAACATGTCACCACTGCCCAATAATTGTTCTGCACCCATTTCGTTAAGTATTGTCCTGCTATCAAATTTACTTGATACTTTATAACTAATACGACTAGGAAAATTTGCTTTTATTGTTCCTGTAATTACGTCAACACTAGGTCTCTGAGTTGCTGTAATTAAGTGAATACCAGATGCTCTTGCCATTTGTGCCAATCTTTGCACTAATGATTCAACTTCTTTTCCAGCCACCATCATTAAATCCGCCATTTCATCAATCACCACAACAATAAATGGCATTTTTTCAAGAAGAATTTCTTTTTTTTCAATAATTGGCATCCTTGTATCATCATCTATTCCAGTTTGAACCTCCCTAAACAGCTTTCTTCCAGACGAAATAGTTTTTAAAACTTTATCATTATAAGAATCTATATTTTTGACATTTAATGAGCTCATTAACTTATATCTGTTTTCCATTTCTCTAACTACCCATTTAAGAGCAAAGACTGCCTTTTTTGGATCAGTTACAACAGGCGTCAATAAATGTGGAATGTCTTCATAAATGCTCAATTCTAACATTTTAGGATCAATTAAAATTAGCTTACATTCGTTAGGTTTGAATTTATAAAGTATACTCAGTATCATGGTGTTTATACCTACTGATTTGCCAGAGCCAGTTGTACCTGCAATTAAGAGATGCGGCATTCGCTCTAAATTGGCAAAAATACTTTTGCCAGATATATCTTTTCCTAATGCAAGAGTAAGAGAATCATTTTCAATTTGAAATTCGTCTTCTTCAATTAAATCACCAAATAAAACACTATCTCTTTTTACATTTGGTATTTCGATACCTAAGCTTGTCTTGCCAGGCTGAGTTGATATTCTAGCAGAAATAGAGGACATTGCCCTAGCAATATCATCAGACAAACCTATTATTTTACTAGATTTTATTCCTGCATTTGGAATAAATTCAAATAAAGTTACAATTGGGCCACTACTAAAACCAACTATTTTTCCTTCTACACCATATTCAGATAGTGTTTTCTCTAACTTAATAGCAGCATCAGTGTTGATTTTTTCCAATTCTCTGTTTTTATTATTTTTAAAATTTGATTTCGAAAGTAAATTTTTAGACGGAAGACTAAAGCTAAAATTATCTAGCTCTAGTTGTTTATTAGCTTTAGAATTATTTTTTTTGGTTAAATTAACATAATTTCTTCTCTTAATTGTTGGCTCACTTTTTAATGTTTTTTTTGTAATTTTTTTTCTAAAACTTATATATTTAAATAAACCAAATACAGAAAATATAAATTTAAAATATTTAAAAACTTTTAAGAAAGAAAATAATTTATTTATCCAAGAAAAATTTATTCTAAAAGATAATAATATTAAAACTACACCAAATACTAAAAGTAAAAAATTTATAATAAAATAAATAAAAATATTTTCTAAAAGATTTAAATTTATACTTGTAAATAAATCGATTAGTAACTGTGAAGCTAAACCTGTTTTTAACAAGGTTATATCAACTGATTTTATGGAAACATTAATAAGAATTATTCCAGTAAAGTTCGATAAAAATTTCAAAATTATAAACTTGCTAGTAATACCTAAAAACAATTTTCCACCTTCTAGTATTATAAAAAAAACCAATAAATAACTTAGTGTTCCAATAAAAATTAATGAATAACTTGATAAATAAGCACCAAAAAAACCCATAAGATTTTCAATATTGCTGTCATTAATATTGTAATTTAATTGATTAAAACCAGGATCATTTGCAGAGTATGAGAGAAGACTGGTAAAATAAATTAAACCAAATCCAAATAAAATTATTCCTACTAAAAATTTAACAATAAAATTTCTAATTGAACCATACTTGAACATATAGTTAGATTGTAATACATTTAGATTATGGTAATTCGAAGAAAATTATGAAAGAAATTCAATCAAACATCAATATAATAGGAGGGGGTCTAATAGGAGCTGTTACAGCATATTCACTTTCTAAACTTGGTAATAAAGTGGTAGTTTTAGAGAAAAATCCTAAATTTAATCATAAAAATATTTTAGACAAAAGGACAACTGCTATTTCAGAGGGAACGAAAAAATTTCTTGAAGAAATTAATATTTGGAATGAAATTGGTAATTATGCAGAACCAATAAAGAATATTCAGATAATAGACAGAAATCAAGCAAACAAAATTTATTTTGACAACCAAAGAAGAAAATCCAATCTTGGATATATAGTTAAAAACGAATTTATACTTGATTGCTTGTATAAAAAATTACAAAAACAAAAAAATGTAAAAATTTTTAACAATGTCTCAGTTAAAGATGTTTTTTATGAAGGCGACAGGATCATAACCAAGCAAAATAATTTCTATATTAATACAAATATTCTATTTGCGTGTGATGGGAAAAACAGCTCTATAAGAAAAATTTTTAAAACACCAATTTATAGAAAAGATTATAAAAAAAAAGCAATAGTAATAAATTTTTACCACTCTAAGAATCACAATAACACTGCTTATGAGTTCTTCTTTAAAAACGGACCGCTTGCAATCTTACCAATGCAAAAAAATAAAAATCAGTTTCAAAGTTCCATAGTTTGGACAAACACCAATAAATTTATAAACTCTTTACTTTCTTTAGATGATAATCATATTATTTCCATTCTTAATGAAAAAACACAAGGAAGTGTAGGTGAGATAAAAAAAATAATTACCAAACAAACCTTTCCTTTAAAAGCTCATTTAAACTCTAAATTTTTTGAGAATAGAATTATTTATTTAGGTGATTCAGCCCACTCCTTTCATCCAATTGCAGGACAAGGATGGAATCTAGGCATGCAAGATGTAGAAAGTATATATAATCTTGTTAAAAAATATAACTCTCTAGGCTTGGAATTGGGAGATGAATTATTCTGTAAAGAATTTCAGAAAGATAATTTTTTCAAAGCTTATAGGCTATATCAAATTACTGATAAAGTTGATAGTGTGTTTAAATTAGAAAATACAATTTTTAATTATGCAAGGTTTTCAGCTATCAATTTAATTGAGAAAAGTAAAAAACTAAAAAATCAAATAAGTGATTTTGCTATGGGTGTTAATTAATAGTTTTATTATTATTATCTTCAACGATTTCAAGCTCTAAAATTGAATGAAGTTTTTTATAAAAATCACCTAAATTTTTTGTTTCCAAAAGAACCTGTTTTTCAATGTCACTAAAAGGGGATATCATTGCTATAAACTTTATAATTTGATTAAAATCAATATTTTGAATTTCTTCTAAGTTTAAGTTAATTTTTTTGACTTTAATATATTGGCTATACTTATCTAAAAGATTATTTTTTTGTTTTTCATTTATAATGTTTTTATCTTCCTCAAAATACAACATTTCAGCATCAACCAGTCTAAACTTATATTTTTTTTCTAACTCTTTCTTAACTTTGAAACAATTAATACCCTGTAGACTAATTAAATATCGTCCATCTGTTGTTTCACTAAAACTATGAATTTTTCCAATGCAACCAATATTATAAAGTTTATTTTTTTCATCAGACTGTATCATCCCTATGCACCTTTCCTTTGAAAGAGCGTAGTCAACCATCTCAATATATCTTTTTTCAAATATATTTAGAGGCAAGCTTGTTCCCGGAAAAAGGACGGCGCCGTTTAGAGGAAAAATAGGGATTTCCATGTTATGAAAAAATTAATTGTGAAAGTTTTTTTCTATACTGAATTGTAACTTGATCAGTATTTCCAAGTACACTAAAAAATTCTACCATCTTATTTTTTATACTATCCTTGTTTTTTGGATAATTTTTTAGAAGCAAATCCATTCCATTTTCATATTCTTTCATTGAAAAATATTTATCTGATATTTCTAATATTAAATCTATATTATCTGGTTCATTCTCAAGCTTAACAAGCAACTCATTAATATTTGGTCCGGATGTATTATTTTTCACAATTTCCATTTTTTTTAAAACCTGTTTAACTGCAGCCTTTTCTTGGACATCTTTTTCTAATGAGCTGATGAACACTTCAACCTCTTCAAATTGTTTAAGCTCGATCAAACACTCTAAATAAAAACAAATCCCTTTAATTTCACCTGAGTTTTTAGAAATAAATTCTAGAAGAGTGTCTTTAGTTTCTTCAAACTTATTTTCAGCCATGGCACTTTCTATTTCATTATAAAATTCAGTGAAGTCTTCATTAATTTTAGATCCTAAGCATTTTTCAATAAATTCAATAATCTGACCTTCAGGAATAACGCCCTGAAATGCATTAACAATTTGTTTATCTTTGAATGCATAGACTGTAGGAATTGATTGAATTCTTAATTGCGCAGCAATTTGTTGATTTTCATCTATATTAATTTTTACTAAGGTGATTTTATCTTCTAGTTTTGATATTATTTTTTCTAAAATTGGTGTTAATTGTTTACAAGGACCACACCAAGGAGCCCAAAAATCAACAACAATTAATTTACTTTCACTTGCCTCAATTACCTGATCATTAAACTCTGTTTCAGTAACATCGATTATATTTGAATTTTCACTCATAAAGATTTGACTATACTATAACTATCTAGAGAAAAAATATGAATTTTTTTATTATTTTCAAGGAGGAAGTTTACAAACTCTGAAGTCTTTATACTTATAGTTGAGGTATTAATTAGCGGGTGAAAGTTAATTATTTCACTGTTAAAAAGTTTTTCATCTAAGTAAAATTTAACAACATTATCTTTATCGTTAAGAAGAGCAAATGGTGAGACTGATCCTGGTTTTATACCTAAAAATTGTTCTAAATATTCAGCATTAGCAAATGATAAATTCTTCGCATCGATAGATTTAGAAAATTGCTTTAAATCAACCCTTGCATTTTCATCACAACTAAAAAGAAAAAAATTATTTTTTTTATTTTTTAAAAATAAATTTTTTGTATGTGACCCTATAATTTCACCTCTTAGATTTTCAGAATCTTCAACAGTAAACAGAGGATCATGATCATGAATTTGAAAATCTTTATTTTTTACACTAAGTAATTCAAATAAATCTGTCTTTGTAAGCATAAATAATATTATATTTATTAAGAAATAAGGTATTTAAATACAATTACAAAATTAACAATGGGAAAAAAAGCAGTAGTTATAGGAAGTGGTTTTGGAGGTATTGCGATTAGTTTAAGATTAAAAAAATTAGGCTATGATACAACAATTATTGAAAAACTAGACGAGCTTGGAGGAAGAGCAAGAGTTTTTGAAGTGAATGGATTTAAACATGATGCTGGACCAACGGTCATAACAGCACCATTTCTTTTTGATGAATTATTTAGTTTGTTTGGAAAAAAAAGAGAAGATTATTTGAATTTTGTTCCTCTTGAACCTTGGTATAGGTATTATTTTCATGACGGTAAAACATTTGATTATTGTTCTACAGTCGAAAAAACTAACATAGAAATTAGTAAATTTGATAAGAAAGATATAAAAGGGTATTATAAACTTTTAAATCAATCAAAAAAAATATTTGATGTAGGTTTTACACAATTAGCTGACAAACCATTTATTTCTTTTTTTAAAATGTTAGGAGTTATTCCTAATTTGATAATTTTGAAAAGTTATTTCACAGTATCCCAGCTTGTAAATAGATATCTTAAAAATCCATATCTTAGAAAAGCATTTTCAATTCATCCACTTTTAGTTGGAGGCGACCCACACACAACAACATCTATTTACGCTTTAATTCATTATTTAGAGAGAAAATGGGGAGTATTTTTTTGTATGGGTGGAACTGGTAAAATCGTATCTGAATTAAAACAATTAATGATTGATTGTGGTATTAAAATTAAAACAAATACAGAAGCAAAAGAATTTATTGTTGAAAATAATAGTATTACTAAAATATTAACAAACAATGAAGAAATTTCTAACATAGACTTAGTTGTTTGTAATGCTGATCCACCCATGGTTTACTCCAAACTTTTAAAAAAACAAAATTTAAGAAGACCTGTATTAAAAGAAAAAAACTTACTGTATTCAATGGGGCTTTTTGTTCTTTTCTTTGGTACGAAAAAACAATACCACAAAGTTGCTCATCATACTATTTGGATGACTGAAAGATTTAAATCTTTACTTCATGATATATTTAAAAATAAAATTTTATCTGACGATTTCTCCTTATACATTCACAGACCTACTGCAACAGACAAGTCGTTTGCTCCAGAAGGTTGTGATAGTTTTTATGTTCTATGCCCAGTGCCTAATTTACAAGGCAAAATTGACTGGGATGTTGAATCTGAAAACCTTAAAAATAAAATAGTTAAAGAATTATCACAAACAATTATGCCAGATTTAGAAAATAGTATTACAGATGTTTTTTGGATGAATCCTAAAGATTTTAAAAATGATTACAATTCTATGCACGGAGCTGGTTTTTCTATAGCTCCTATCTTTACACAGTCAGCTTGGTTTAGGTATCACAATAAAGATAAAAAAATTAAAAACCTATATTTTTCAGCGGCTGGATCTCATCCAGGCGCTGGAATACCAGGAGTTCTTTCATCAGCTAAAGTTGTTGAAAATATAATAAAAGCTGAATTAAATTAATAATGATTGATTTAAAGCTCAATTCATCTGTTGATCTTAAAAAGGAAGGTAAAAGTTTTTATTGGGCAAGTTTTTTTTTACCAAAAAGTTATAAAAAAAATGCTGGTACTCTTTATTCAATTTGTAGATATTTTGATGATATTGCTGATAAATATAGCGAAGATCAAACTATCTATCTCAAAAATTCTATTGAAGAAATAAAGACAAATAAAAATAATAAAATAAATATTTTTTTGCAAAAAAACAAAATTAATAATTTAATTTTTATAGATTTAATTGAGGGATTAATTTTGGATCAGAAAAAATTAAGAATTCAAAACAAAGAAGAACTTATAAAATACTCTTATCATGTTGCAGGTACTGTTGGATTAATGATGTCTAAAATTATAGGAGTAAAACATGAAGAGGCTGCACAATCCGCAATTGATTTAGGTATTGGAATGCAGCTAACAAATATAGCACGTGATGTTTATGAAGATTCTAAAATGAAAAGAATATATTTACCTGCTAATTGGATACCTAATATATCATTAAAAAATTTAACTGATCTTCATGACAATAGTTCAGAAAATGATAAAAGAATATCAAATGCAATTCATGAAGTAATAAACCTTTCAGATAAGTTTTATGAAAATGGTTTTGCTGGTTTAAAATATATCCCTCTATCTACCAGACTAGGTATATTCATCGCAGCTAACATTTATAGAGGTATAGGTATTAAGATAAAATCTAATAAAAAAAAATATTTAAGAGAAAGAGTATATTTAAATTTATTAGAAAAATCTTTAATTACAGTTAAATCAATTTTACTTTTTATTTTTATACCTTTAATGAAATATCGTTATCAAAAAATTAGAGATAATCTCCCAAATGAAAATTTATAAAGCTGCAATAATTGGCTTAGGCCCTAGTGGTTTAGCAGTAAATAAAATTCTTTATGGAGAGGATAATAATGAAATTATTGCATTTGAAAACGACGATATAAATAAAAGAGATAATTTTTTTGGTTTTTGGTTAACAGATTGGATGAGACCTTTTGAAAACATTATTGAAAAAAAATGGTACGAGTGGACTGTAGGAAACAAAAATACAGCTGTAACACATACAAGTATTGATAAACCTTATTGTGTAATTAGCTTTAAAACTTGGAAAAACTTCTGCTTAAAAACAAAAAATAATTTAGAAATAAAAAATAAAAAAGTTGTTCGATATTTTTCTCAACAAAATTTTTTTAAAATAATAACAGCAGATAACAAAGAATATTATGCTGAAAAAATATATGACTCACGATCTTCAAAAGAAAAAAAGGGTGAGTTACTTCAACATTTTTTTGGAATTAATATTACTGTAGCAGATAATACTTTTAATGAAAAAAAACTAACTTTGATGCATTTTACGAAAGAAAATAATATTTTACATTTCATATATATCTTACCATTTAGTCATAATAAGGCACTTGTTGAATCAACAGTATTTTCAAAAGAAGTTTTTCACAGTTCTTGGTACAGAGAAAAAATTAATGATTATTTAAAGCAAAAAAATATCATTGAATTTAATGAGCAGAGAATTGAAAGAGGAGTAATACCAATGTTTTTTGCTGAAGAAAAAAAATCAGCTAATTCAAACGTTTTCAACATTGGTATCAGAGGCGGCGCATGCAAGCCATCAACTGGATATGCCTTTTCATTTCTTATAAAACAAATCCAATTATTAAAAAAATCTAATAAAAACCATGTTAATATCCATAAGTTTTTAGAAAGAAAAATGGATAAAATTTTTATAAATTTTTTAAAAAATAACAGAGAAGATGGACAGTCTTTTATTAAACTTGCATCTAATTTAAATGGAAATGAATTTCAAAGTTTTATGATGGGTGAATCAAATTTACTAACTAAGCTAAAAATTATAAAAAGTATGCCTAAGTTGCCTTTTATTAAAGAACTATTTAAATAATATGTTAGCCGATCTTACAATTTTAAATATTATTTCTTTTTTATTAATTTTTTTTATTGGTCTTCCACATGGTTCATTTGATGGTGCAGTTGCTTCATTAGTAGGCTTTAACAACAGAATTCAATTTTTACTATTTGTACTTTACTACCTAATTTTGTTCTCTCTGGTAATTTTATTTTGGCTATATTTTCCTATTATTGCCTTAATTATTTTTATCATAATGACTATTGCTCATTTTGGATTATGTGATTGGACAAATTTTAAAATAAATAAATACAAGTATTCAGTAAGTTTTACTTATGGAATGACTGTTATTTTTGGAATTATATTCTTTAACGAAAATCAATCTTTTTTAATATTTGAATATCTTACAAACAATAATATTTATATATTTCAAAAATATTTTTTTATACCATATTTTTTAACATCCTTATCTATAATATACTTTATTTATCTTTCTTTCTTTGAAAAGAAATTACGAAAAGGAATTATTGAAATATTTTTTCTTTTACTTATTTTTTATTTTTTTGATCCACTACTAAGTTTTTCAATGTATTTTTGTTTTTTTCATACTTATAAACATCTAAAACATTTGATAAATAATGTTTATTTAAATTTGGCTAATAAATACTTTGTTATTTACTCAACATTAATTTTTACAGTAATTTCATGGATTGCTGGTCTAGGAATTGTTTATTATTTGGTTCAAAATTTATCACTATATGAATCGATATTAAAAGTAATTTTCATCGGACTTGCCGCCTTAACTCTTCCTCATATGTTACTTGTTGATATTGTATATAGAAGGAAATTCAAATAAATCATTTTGTCAAATATTGACTTATAAATTCAAAATGGTAATTGTGTAAATTATGCGGGCGTAGCTCAGGGGTAGAGCGCAACCTTGCCAAGGTTGAAGTCGAGGGTTCGAATCCCTTCGCCCGCTCCAACAAAACTCCCAAAAACTGTAAAGTATATAAAAACAAGGGACACTAGCGGGACACTTAAAGTTAAATTTACTTAATTTTAAATTGATTAATGTTACAATTATAAAATGAAATTTTTACTTGGTTTTGTGATTATAATATTGTCACTTAGCCTTAATGCTAATGACCCAAAACTTTGTTCAATTAATGATGGAGAAAAGTATCGAGTATCACCTTCTTGTGGTCAGTCAACTGGAGAAAAAATTGCTAATATTAGTGAGGCATATTGTATAAGTGCTCCTTTAAATTTTAGAAAAAGAAGTCCAGTACAAATAAAAGCAAATCAATTAAAAAAATATAAGGATTCATTTACAAGCAATTGGACCGATAATGAAACGTTACGGGGTTTGAATTTTGATAATATCAAAATGAAGTGTGATTATTTAATAACCTTAAAACAAAAAAATGATTATGTAGTTTGCTCAAACAAATCAACAAAAAATGGTAGAGAGAAATGTTTCAACAACAATGGCCTTTATATAAATAATTTTATTTCTTTGCGTGTAGCTGAAATGCTTAACATTCAAAATAATAAATTCATTACACTTAAAGCTTCAAATAAAACTGAAAACGAAAATAAGGAAACAACTTATATTACTGAAGTAAACCAAAATAAAAAAACAATCAAAACTGATACTAATTTGAATCCAAGCTCACAAATAGTAACTCAAGTTTTAAGTAAAGATAAAATAAAAGAAGAGTTAAAATATTATAAAGAACTATTTGACGAAGAATTAATTGAAAAATCCGAATATGATGAGTTAAGAAAAGCACTTCTTGCTGGAATAAAAGAAGGATCGGTTACAAAAACAATAATAATGAATAAACCACAAGATGTTTTTATAAATTCTCAAAGTGACATAACTAAACTCGAAGAGCAACTTAAACTGGAACAAAGAAAAGTTAAAGCAATGGAAGATCAAGCAGCTGCAACCAAAAACAACAATGCAATTATAAAAAAACAACAAAGTAATAAAGCTTGGGGTGCAATTATGGGTTTGGGGTTAAATATGATGACTGGTAATATTGGACCGGGATCAAACCAAAGGCAAACTAATTGTTATGGTACTGGTAGTGGCTTTAATTGCACGTCTTACGACTGGTAGACTTAAGTAATTTGTGAGTTGCCCCATTGCCGGTTTTCAAGACCGGTGCTTTCAACCGCTCAGCCATCTCTCTTTGCGGGACAGTAGCGGGACACTTGGTTTACAAAACATTAAATTATGTTATTTAAAACTTAAGAAAAGGTTAAGGTAATTCGTACTCGGCAACCTTGCCAAGGTTGAAGTCGAGGGTTCGAATCCCTTCGCCCGCTCCATGTTTTCTCCCGAAAATTGAATCATGAAGCGTCGAAGAAATCGTTAAGTAGCCCTTGCGTAGCAAATAGGTTAATCTTTTATATTTATTTTTGAATAAATCTTTTCATAGTATCAAAAACAACACCATGCTTTTCAGCCTCATTTTTCACTTCATCTGAACTAAGTACTTTGTCCATTACTTCTTCATCTAAAACATTAAAGCATATTGAAACGTGATTCGAATTTTCGGTATCTACAAAATCTACAATATTATCAGCAAACTTTGAGAAAGTTTTTACTCTTTCATCATTAAAAGATAACCACTCATCAACATTTTTTACTTCATGACTAATTATTTGTAACATTTTACCTCCTTGATATTTATTAAAATCTATCAAATCAAATTATTATAAAAAAGTGTAATATTTAATATTATTTAGAAAAAGTATTTTTAACTAGCCCCCAAGTAGTCCTGCAAATTTATATAAATTTATTTATTACAAATATTTTCTTAATATTTGGTCAATAATAAACAAGCAATATATTTGGCAACCTTGCCAAGGTTGAAGTCGAGGGTTCGAATCCCTTCGCCCGCTCCAAGTAAACAGCCATTATTTTAGTTTCTTGTAACGCTGTAAAGTGATCACGCGCCACTCACGCGTCAGTTTGTTGAAAAAATAATTTAAAATTTTATTAATTATGTTAATTTAATTAATATGTTTAATAAAAAAAACTACGCCATCATCTTATTAGCACTGTTATTTTCACTAAACTCAAGAGCTGGTTCATGGACTGATTGGAAAGAGGTTGATACTATTTCTTTTGTCCCAATTACTTTTACTGATATTAATGATGTTATAGGGAATGGAACTTTTTATAGCTGGTATTCAGAAGGTAAATTGGATGCTGGAAAAATAGCTTATCAATACTGGACTGAAAACTATACTGAAAATGGATACTTACTAATAAACTTAGTTAAAATGCCTCCAAGTTTTGTAATTACGGGCAGTGGAAACGATAAAAAGTATATAAGAGATCAAGCTGAATTTATTTTAAACGTTGAAAGAAAAAATAATCCTCTAAAAGGTATTAGTAAAAAAGATATTGAAAGATACAGAGATGTTTACAATAATGTAGTACCATATGTATTTTTTGATTATGACAATTCAGTATGTATTATAATTAAAAAAGGATATTACAGAGGTACGTCTGGATATGAAGAAGATGCTCGAGATGTTGAAACCCTTGTTGCTGTATTTTGCAAGCAAAACGGCACAATAGATCAAGCCTTTGCTCAGAGGTTAATTAATTCGATTGAAATAAAAAAATAAATAATTTCAATAATATATTTTTGATATTACTAAACTATTATTTATTTTCTTATGAATGCGCGTCAGCTACGCGTCAGTTGATGTTTATTTTTTTCGTAAAAAATGATAATGTTTCATTAAGAAAAGGTGCTTCTCCATGGTAACGGGCAACCTTGCCAAGGTTGAAGTCGAGGGTTCGAATCCCTTCGCCCGCTCCAATAAATCTCCCAAAAAAATAATTTTTTTTCTTTTTTAGTCTTTTTACGTCCCACATATGTCCCACTTAGAACGCTTTGGGGCAAGTTGGGGACACTTTATATATAAAATGACACAACGCATTAATTTTATAAAAAAATTATACCTAATTTTGTTACCAGATATAAACTTTTAAAAATACTAATTAAATTTATTAAAAAAAATAAATATTTAAATTTGTAATATTAAATTAAAATTATTTTTCTAAAAATTTTTTAGTGTTTAAAAATATTTTTTTGGCTTCATATCCTAAATCTGGAAATACTTGGCTTAGATCAATAATTCTTTCCTCACTACAACAAAACAATATTATCAATATAAAAGATTTATCAAAAATAAGATTGTTATCAGATAAAATGAACTTCATTTCATTTAAAAATAAGATTTATGATAAAAAAGGATTGATAGATTATGATTGGATGTCAAAAAACCTTATTTTATGTCAGAAAAAACTTAATGAAAAAACTAAATATAATTTTTTTTTTAAAACTCATAGTGTGAGGCACAAAAGTTTTACAAATAAAACTGTAAATGCAGGTTTTATTTATATTGTCCGAGATCCTAGAGATATAGTTGTATCATTAAGTAATTTTACAGGAATAAATTTGGATGAAGCTATAAATCAAATTGTTTTTAATAAACAACTAATGACGAATGCAAATGGCGCTAGAGAATTGGTTTCCAATTGGGATTTAAATATAAAATCTTGGTTAGAATACAAAAGTGTCCCAAGTTTATTTATTAGATATGAAGATCTATTATTTAAATCAAATAACACAATATTAAAAATTATTACTTTTATAAATATAATTACGAATAAAAATATTTTAAATAATAAAAAAAATATTGATGAAATTGCAAAAAATACCAGCTTTAAAACATTACAATTTCAAGAAGCCTTAAATGGTTTTGATGAAGCATCTAAGCATTCAAAATTTTTTAGATCAGGTACATCTAATCAATGGAAAGATATATTATCTAATTCACAAGCTAAGCTTATTGAGAAAAACTTAAAATCAATGATGAGATATTTTAATTATATTTAGAAGATAATGGCGGAGAGAGTGAGATTCGAACTCACGAACGAGTTGCCCCGTTGCCGGTTTTCAAGACCGGTGCTTTCAACCGCTCAGCCATCTCATTTTCGTGTCCCACTTACGTCCCACTTTATTTAAAATTTCTAAGCTGCGATAGAATATTTATTAAGAAAATCAATAACTCAATCGTACTTGGCAACCTTGCCAAGGTTGAAGTCGAGGGTTCGAATCCCTTCGCCCGCTCCAAAATTAATAATCCTAAAAAAAATAGCACAAGAGTAGCCAATTGTTTAACAAATTTTAATGGTTTGCCTCTTTGGATATTTGTCTTTCTTCGGATAACAAAATTATTTCTGCCTCATTAAGTTACCAATTTCGTTTCAGTTGAATGACAAAAACCTAAAATTATGATGTGCCCTTTTTTATTAACTGCTTTAATATTATTTTGTTATTTCAACTATAACATCATCGTTTCTATCTTTTAATTTTCTAAAATCAAAAATTTTAGCATTATGACTTAAACGTCTAAAAAATATTCCAACACTATCTATATTCCTAACATCCTCTATAATATACAAACCTTTACGTTTGAGTTTGTGATACAAAATCGCAAAAGTAAATATTTGATCAGTAAAAATATGTGAGCCATCATCAATTATTAAGTCTAGGCTATCTATAGAGCTAAAAGTTTTTGAATCAGTTGCGTCTCCCTTTATTACTGTAATTCTTTTATTTGATGGTTTATAATCAATTTTTTCAATTTCTACTCCTATTATCTTAGAGTTAGGAAAATATTCACTCCACATTTCCAATGACAATCCAGTTGAAACACCTATTTCAAGTATGTTTAGTCTTTCATATCTAATATCAATAAATCTTTTATTATAATATTTTTCTATATAGCTATGAGCCGTACCTTTATCGCCAGAGCCTTCAGGTGATGAATATTTATTATAAATTTCATTTAATGTTTTCATTCTAAATCTTTAAATTTTTTACTATGAATTTGACTGATTGTTTTTTTATTTAATATAAATAAATTCATTTATTTAAAATATTATTTTGTAATATTTCTAAATCTTTAGAAAAATATTTTCCTGAAACTTTTTCATAGATATAATGATCATAATTTATCCAATTTCTAGAACGTCGCCCAGTTTTATCTTTTGAATGATTAAATTTAAGATGATTAAAAATAACTTCTTTTATTTCGATAAAACGATCTAGTTCTATTGCTAAATTTTGTGTGTATTTATCTAAATATCTATGCATAAAAAAAGGTGGAACAAAATATCCTAAAGTTTCTACCCACTTTTTATGTACAGTAGGATGCGGACATCGCATAAATTTACCCTGTGGTTTATCTGTGCGCCCATCATCAACTGTAATAACAAATATTTTATCAGCATATTTACTTGCTTCATTTTCAATAATTTTGTCCCATCCTTTAGTAAGAATTTCAACATCATCACCTATTAAAGTTAACAAATCTCCTTTTGTAGCAAAGGCCATTTGATTCCAGAGATAGCTTGTGGGCATACTTTCAGAAACAAAATATTTTTCTATACCGTTTATTTTAAACAAGTTTACATATTCATCAAAAAAACTATCCTCTCTTTGAATACAAAAGTGTAATTCATTAATATCTGACTGTGTGTTGATAAAAGATTTATAAAGATTTAAAGCTTGTTTGGGTCTTCCTCTAGTAGGACAAAGTAGAGATATCATTTAAAATTTATTTAATTTTCCATTATTTATACATTTATTATTTTTATTTTACAAATTATCCACTGATGTTACATAGAACTAATGAAAATCGCAAATTTATTCCCCCTTGCAATTGGCCAAGACACTATCAATTTGGATGAGGCTGAAAGACTACTTTTGGTTAATGAGATAAATAAAATGAGAGCCAGAGAACTTGAAGTTAATAAATCTTCATATGCTTGGACTGGCGATACAAAAGGTCATGAGTTTTTATTTCAAAATGATTTATTTAAAAATTTAGCAAAAAAAATCTCACACACAGTGATTAAATATCTAAAAACTTTAGAAATTAATACTGATTTATTAGATATATATTATCAAAGATCATGGGCGACTTTTACAGAAGAATTACAACAAATAAACTTTCACACTCACTCCCAATCTAATATAAGTTTTGCTTATTATTTGTTAAAACCAGCTAATTCAGGTGGAATAATTTTTAAATCCAATCAACAACAGAACGAAATAGCAAAAAATATATTCACGGAAAGTAAAATTGAAAAATCTCTAATAAATAAAGCAAATGTTTATAATTCTGATAAATCTTTTTTTGATCTAGCTCAAGATTCTATAGTTATTTTTCCATCTAAAACACCTCATGCTACAACTCCTAATAAATCAAAATCAATTAGAATATCAATATCTGGAGACATTACTATTATGTTAAAAGATAGTTCGGGCTTTGAGCACATAATGCCCAATTTTAATCATTGGACAAAATTTTAGGAATTAAAAAAAAGAAACTGTTTTTAATAAATAGACCATGAAAAATCCAATTGTAATCTATACGGATCACATTGTTAGTAGAACAGTATGTTACAATTTTGCAAAGGGATCTGGCTCTCTTCTTTGCGATGTAAAAAACTTTAAAGAATATAACAAAACAATTGCTACCTATGGGATTTTAAGAGGTACCTATGAGATTATAAAAAAAGTAAATAACTATTATTATATGGATCATGGGTATTTTAATCAATCAAAAAGAATATTTAATAATAACAAGACAGAAATAGTAAATCTTGATGGCTACTTCCGGATTGTTTTTAATAACTTTATTCATAATGGTGAAGGTGACTTTCCGAATGATAGATTTGATAAATTAAATTTAAAAATTTCTGATCGTAACAAATCAGGGAGTTATATTGTAATGTCCGAACCTTCAGAAAGTATGAAAAAATTATACAACGTCTTAAACTGGTCAGAAGATACAAAAAAAATTATTAAAAAGTTTTCAGATAGAAAGATAATATTACATAATAAGTATTCAAAAAAACCACTAAATGAATTGCTGAAAAATGCTTGGGCATTTGTCAGTCTTCAATCCACAGCTGGCTTTAATGCTATGCTTGATGGCGTTCCTGCTTATTTCACTGAAAATACACTTAAAAATATTAACAACATAGAAGATATTGAAAACCCCACTATCAATTACAAAATTTTTAATAATCTAGCTTATGGCCAATGGACATTGAAAGAAATGGCAAGTGGAGAAGCTTGGGAACATATAGCTCATTATAACAAGTAATTTTATCACTTTGATTTCATTTGTACTATTATATTGAAACTTATAACTATTCTTTCATCATTAGAAAGATTTTCATTTACTGAGTGATCAAGATAACTGGGAAATAATACTAACGCACCTTCCTTGGGACTAATTCCATTTACTTGTGCATTTAAAAAGTTTGGCGCCTTTATGTTGGGATGTGAATACACTGCAGCAGGCCTTGGATCATAAAATACTATATCACCACATTTATGTGGGGCTCTCACATAATAAGCTCCACTAATAGTACTATTTCCATGCTGGTGCCTTAAGTTGGCTGCGCCACCTGTATTTATTATTGCCCACATGTTATTTATTTTAACTATCTGTTTTTCTTTTTCCCAATTCATATCAAGCATTACCTTCTCTATTGCCGGCAAGATAAAAGAAATAAATCTTTGAGGTTTATTTCTTTCAAGGTCGAAATCTTTAGAGTGCCAACCTTTTACATTGCTTTTATTTATACCAACTTGATCTTTAGTTTGTTCTGATTTTATAAAGTCATACATTTCTTCGTTAACAACTTTATAATTATTAAGCTGTATAGTCCAAACAGGTGTTGGAAAAAGTAAATTGGGTTTGTTCATAAATATATTTTATAGCAATTTATTCTTACAGTAAACAAATCAAAAAAAAACAGATATAATTAATAATTATTTTGACTTAATATTAAAATAATTTTTAATTAACTTTATAGTTTCAATAATTCTAAAATGGTGTTCTGCAAAATTTTTTCTTCCAGAAGTTATATTTGAATTCTTTTTTATAAGATTTTTAACATACTTTGGAATTTTCTTTTTATTAATCAATGTTTAAATAATCTGTTTTTTATAAAGTATAGTGAAATTTTATTTTTAATAGAAAATAAAATAATCTGCTTATCATTAATTGACCCTCCTGGCTGAGCAATGACACGACAACCGTTTTTATTGAGAATTTTTAGACTATCAGTAAATGGAAAAAATCCATCTGAAGCGCATACAAATTTTTTCTTCTTAAAATATAAATTTTTGTTTTTTATTGCATAATTTAAAGCATCAACTCTATTAGTTTGTCCCTGACCCAATCCAATAGTTTGTTTATTTCTGGTTAGAACAACTGCATTTGATTTTAAATGTTTTGCAACTTTTAGTGAAAAAATTAAATCTTCCATTAAATTAGATGAAGTATTCAAATTTGAAACTAAATTAATGAAGTTTTTGTTTATCGGTGTTAAATCTTTTGTTTGGTATAAATCACCAAAAAGTGTTGATTTATATTCAATTTTTTGTTTTTTGATATCTGGTATTCTTAATAAAATTAAGTTTTTCTTCTGCTTTAGTAAACTAATTGCATTTTCATCAAAACTTGGAGCTACAACCATTTCAAAAAAATTTTTAAAAATTTTTTTTGCTAGATGTAAATTTATCCTTTTATTTACAAGTATTATACCACCAAAAGCACTTTTTGGATCTCCTTGATATGATTTAAGAAAAGCAGATTCAATTTTTTTTGCAGATGCAACTCCACAAGGATTTGTATGTTTTATAATTATTGATGTTGGTTCCTTAAATTCATTTAAACATCTTAAACCGCTATCAATATCAATTAAGTTATTATAACTTATTTTTTTCCCACTTATTTGATAATCAAAAACTGATTTTTTTGAGTTATTAATTAAATAAGCGTTTTGATTTGGATTTTCTCCGTATCTAAGCCTAATTTTACTATTTTTTTTATTCATTAAACCATTTAAAAATTAACTTATCATAACTACTTATTTTTTTAAAAACTTTGCCAGCCATTTTTTTTCTGAAACCTATATTTGTTTTTCCATCAAATTTTTTTAAATTTTTTATTAATTTTTCATAGTCGCTAATATCAATTATAGGGGTTATGTATTTGAAATTTTTACTTGCCGCCCTCAACAAACTTGGGCCTCCTATATCAATCATTTCTATAATTTTTTCCTCTTCACTTTGTTTATAATATTTTTCAAATGGATATAAATTTACTATTACGATATCTATTTCAGGAACATTTAATGACAAAAATTGATTTCTATGCTTCTTATTGTTCCTTATATGAAGAAGAGAAGCATAAATCAAAGGATTTAAAGTTTTAATTCTACCATCAAACATTTCTTTAAATTTGGTTACTTTTGAAATATCAATACATTTAAATCCTATAGACCTAATTTTTTTTCCTGTAGACCCACTTGAAATTAATTTATAATTATGTTTGATTAAATTTGAACACAAGTATCTTAAATTTTTTTTATTATATACCGATACTAAAGCATACTTGTTTTTCAAACTTTTTCTAATGACCATTTTTTTACAGTTTTATTTTCACTTAGTATACCTTTTATAACAATTTGTTTTATAGGTTTTGTTAAATTTTTATCTACCAATATACTATCTTCAATAATTAATTCGGTGTCACTCTTAAACAACCAAATATTTTCATTTTTAGTTTTTAAAATTATATTTTTTTTATTATTTGTAAAATTAAAAACCATTTCTTCAGCAAGATGGAACCTTATATGAAAAAAAAATCTGTCTCTTATTTCTTTATATGAAATAAATGTATCTTCACCATTTATTTTGTTCTTGTTTTTAAATATCACGAGTTTTCTTTTGAGAATTTTATTAAACTTTCTCATATATCCATTATGAGAGCCCTCAAATATTTCTATATCATCATTGGATTCTTTTCTAAAAACCACAGATTGAGGAAATTTAATGTGAGGATTTCCCTCTTTTATCTCACTTATATTAGTGTTTTGTAGAATGATTGTCGAATGAGCTGCGCTGTATCTTAAATACTCAGGATTTTTCCCAAAAGTTTCTGATGCTCCACAGTTTGTAAAGATTTTTTCACCTAAGCCACTAAACTCAATAGAAAGTGTGCCAGCACTTAAGTTAGAACTAATCATATCTTTATTGGGTTGCACTACATCAAAAAAAATCTTCTTATTCCTATCACCATAAAATGCTAATCCATTATTAATATTTGTAAATTCTCTTTTAACTAAAAATGTATCTTTATTAAGTGAATTATAAATCAACTTTGTATAAATATTATTCGATCCATTAAAAAGAGGTATGCTTCCATCACTATGAAAATATTGATTTAATATTGATGTCATTTTTAACAACAACTCATCAAATAAATTTGATTTTTTTATATTAAAAAATAGCAAAATATTTTTAATTTCATAAATATTATTTATAAATTTAGAATGTTCCAAAATATTATAGCTCTTGTGCATCCCTATTTTGTCAACTTGATTGTCTGTAATAAACTTTATGTAATTAATAATATTGTAATTATTTTTATTATTTATTAATGAAGTTAAGAGATAGGCTATAAGATCAAATGATGAAACCTCACTATTTTTTTTTGTTTTGATATCGAATAAAATTCTATGCATATGAAAAAAAATTATTTTGTCTAATTTTTTCTTATCATTTGTTAGTGCCGAAGAATTTATATATTCATAATTATATAAAAGATTTATGAATCTTTTTGATGTGTAATCTTCCACCCAAGGAAAATTTAATTTATTTTTATTTTTATTAAACCAACCAAAAATAGATTCTTTAGATAAATTTATACCAATCTTTCCACCTAATTTATTAGAAAAATTTAAAAAATCAAAACTATGAATATTTTTATTACTTAAATTATAAAATTCTTTTTTAAAAATATAAGACTTTACTTGAGTGTAGTTTGTATAATCATTTTTTCTAAAATTGAGATCTGAAAAAATCAAATTTTTTTTAGATTTAAATTTATAAAAAATAAATATATAAATAAACTTTCTAATTGTAAGTATCATTTTATTTTTTTTAAATACGCAGCAAAATATCCATCTATACTTAATTCTTTAATAGTATCCGGTAAAGTATTCATACAATTTCTTTTTATCAGTCTTGAATACTCAGCATTATTTTCATTTAAATTAAACTTAAAAAGTTGAAAATTTTTATTATGATAAAGAAAATTATTTATCAAATCTTCTGTTTCATTTTTTAAAAATGAACAAACCATATAAAGAATAAATCCATTAATATTTAATAAAATTGCAGCTTTTTTTAGCATAGAAATCTGTATCTTATTAAGCTTTTTAAAATCAGGCATTTTTTTTTTAAAAAATATTTCAGGATTTTTTCTTATTGTCCCCACTGATGAACATGGTGCATCAATAATTATACAGTCATATTTTATGTCCTCTCTAAAATTTAAAAAATCTTCATTTAGTATTTGAGTATTAAAATTCATTCGATCTAAGTTAGATTTCATTATGTCAATTCTATCGGAACTTTTATCATTAAGAGTTGTTCTTAATTGTTTTGATAGAAGTTGAAATGATTTTCCACCAGGAGCAGCACACGCGTCAAGAAAATCCTTATTATTATCTTTGATTGGTAGATTATGTAAAGGAAAGAAAGATGAAAAATCCTGTATCCAAAAATTTCCTTGAGTAAATGACTTGATATATTTAATATCTTTTTTTATTATTAAAAAACCTGAAATATCAGTAGTTCTAATTAAGTCCTCTTCAAAATTTAATAATAACTTAGGATTTTTAAAAACTATATGAAGATCAGGCTCTTTTTTGAAATTATTTAAAAATTTTTTTTTCTGATTTGTGTTAAGGTTTTTTGTTTGATTCCTGAACCACAAAGGAAGATCAGTAAATTCTATATTTATTTTTTTTAAGTCTTTTTTATTTTTAGATATTTTTTTTAAACTTGCATTAATTAAACCATGGTAAATATTAAGTTTTTTTGCAATTTCTACTGAACAATTAATAACTGCATAATCTTTAAAATCCAAGAAAACTATTTGTGTTATTGCACTAATTAGTAATATTTGCTCATGATGTCGTAAATTTTTTTTAATATATTTTTTTATTATTTTTGATACATGAAACTGAAATCTCATTGAATTCAAAGTTACATTATTCAATAGAGCAATATCCCTTTTTGTATTTCTGTTAATAATTTTTTTAATTTCCAAATTATTTAAAGTTTTATTAAATTTATAGATCGAGTATAAAATATTATGTATGTCCAATCTAATTTTCTCACCTTTAATCATTACTATAAATAAGCTTTTTTTTATTAATATTAGTTATATAATAAATATTTAAAATAAAATATATTGACTTATGCGAGGTAACCTTGAAACAATTGTTGGCGCAATGTTTGCTGGTAAAACTAGTGAACTATTAAAAAGAATACTTTGGGCTAAACATCAGAATAAAAAAATTATTGTTATCAAGCCTAGCATAGATAATAGATATTCTAATGAAAAAATTATAACGCATAATGATTTGAGTCATGAGTGTTACGCAATGAGTAATTGGGAGAAAACTTTAAAAAAGTTTACCTTTGAAAAAAGTGAAGTCGATATAGTTTTTTTAGATGAAATTCAATTTATGGATACAAATCAAACACTTCATAATGTTGAAACGCTTTTAAACAAAGGAATAGATGTAATTTGTGCTGGGCTTGATCAAGATTCAAGAGGAAAGCCTTGGGAAACATCTTCAATGCTTTTAGGTTTGTCAGATAAAATTGTAAAAATTTACGGTTTTTGCAACGTTTGTGGTCTTGAGGCCACGAAGACCTATAGAAAAACAGAAGGTGGTGAAAGAACCCAAGTAGGTGCTGCAAATATCTATGAACCAAGATGTTTAAAACATTGGGAACCTAGATAGCTTTCTATTTATTTTGTCTATTTTCAATTAAATTATCAACTACAGATGGATCCGCTAATGTCGAAGTATCCCCTAAATTTTCAAAATCATTTGAAGCAATTTTTCTTAAAATTCGTCTCATAATTTTTCCAGATCTTGTTTTTGGTAAACCTGCAGTAATATGTATAAAATCAGGAGTAGCAATAGGGCCAATTTTTTCTCTAATAGTCTTTGTCAAATCTAATAATAAATCATTTGAGGAGTTCACACCAACTTTTAGAGAAACATAACAGTATAAACCATTGCCCTTAACATCATGAGGGTAGCCTACTACTGCCGCTTCAGAAACATCTTTATGAGAGACAAAAGCACTTTCTATTTCAGCAGTACCTAAATTATGCCCTGAAACAATAATTACATCATCTACTCTTCCTGTAATCCAATAATAACCATCCTCATCCCTTTTACATCCATCACCCGTAAAATATTTTCCATCAAATTGTGAAAAATAAGTATCAATGAATCTTTTATGATCACCATAAACAGTTCTCATTTGACCCGGCCATGATCGTTTCATACATAACATGCCTTCACATTCACCTTCTAGTTCATTACCTTCTTTATCAACTATACATGGTTCAATTCCAAAAAAAGGTTTTGAAGCTGAACCGGGTTTCAATTTTATTGCACCAGTCTGAGGAGATATTAATATTCCACCTGTTTCAGTCTGCCACCAAGTATCCACTATTGGACATTTTGAATTACCAGGTATTTCATAGTACCATTTCCAAGCTTCTGGATTGATAGGCTCGCCAACTGTTCCTAAAAGTTTCAATGATGATCTGTTAGTTTTTTTAACGTAATCATCTCCTTCTCTCATAAGTGCTCTAATTGCTGTAGGAGCAGTATAAAATATATTTACTTTATGTTTATCAACTATTTGCCAAAATCTAGAAAAGTCAGGATAGTTTGGAACACCTTCAAACATCAAAGTTGTAGCACCATTTGATAGAGGTCCATAAACTATATAACTATGACCAGTGATCCAACCTATATCTGCAGTACACCAATATATATCTCCATCATTATAGTTAAAAATATATTCGTGTGTCATTGAAGCGTAAACAATATAACCTCCTGATGTATGCATAACACCTTTTGGTTTACCAGTTGATCCTGAGGTATATAAAATGAAAAGGGGATCTTCAGCACTTAAAATCTCTGGTTCACAAACACTATCTACATTTTTTATAAGATCATCGTAGAAATAATCTCTATCTTTATTTAATTTTATTTCATTATTGGTTCTTTTTATAACCAAACATTTTTTTACATCGGGACATGATTCTAAAGCCTTATCAGTAGTTATTTTTAAAGGAATAGTTTTACCACCTCTCATTCCTTCATCTGCTGTCACTACATATTCAGATTTACAATCCTTAATTCTACCAGCTATAGACTCTGCTGAAAAACCACCAAAAATAATTGAGTGTACAGCACCAATTCTTGCGCAGGCTAACATAATATAAGCTAGCTCAGGTATCATCGTTAAGTATATTGTTACTCTATCACCTTTTTTTACTCCAATTTTTTTCAATACATTTGCTGCTTTTGATACATTTATTAGAAGGTCTTTGTAAGTTATTTTCTTTGTTTCATTTGGATCATCACCCTCCCAAATTATAGCAACTTTATCAGGATGATTTTTAGCATGCCTATCTATACAATTGTAAGACACATTAAGATTTCCATCTTCAAACCATTTAATACTAACATCATCTTTAGAATATTTTATATCTTTGATTTTTGTGAATTTTTTAATCCAATCAATTCTTTCTGCTTGTTCTGCCCAAAATTCATCATTGTTTTGAAGAGAATGATCATACATTGAAGAATATTTTTCTTCGTTAACCTTTGCATGTTCTAGCCATTCTTTTTTAATATCCATTTTTAGAAACTAATTCTAATTTATTTAAATATCAACAAATAATTATTTTTTTTCAGGCTAATTTGACATTTTAATTATTACATCCCATTCAGTTTTTTTTAAAGGCATTACAGAGAGCCTACTTTGTTTAACAAGCGCAATATTTTTTAATTTATTATTTTCTTTTATTTGATCTAGGGAGACTGGGTTTTTTAGTTTTTTAGTTGCTTTAACATCAACCACAACAAAACGACCTGTTTTGTCAGTAGGATCTGGATAATATTCTTTTACTACTTTAACAATACCAACAATACTTTTTTCTGTAACTGAATGATAAAAAAAACATAAATCATTTTTTTTCATTTCTTTCAAATTATTTCTTGCCTGATAATTTCGGACTCCATCCCACATGGATGTTCCCTCTCCGACTTGGTTATCCCAAGACCATGCATCAGGTTCAGATTTCAACAACCAGTATTTCATTTTAATATTTCTTTAGTTTAAACTTTTTATGATATTATTTTAATACACTTCTTACTGCTAATCTAGGCATTGCTTTAAAAAATAAATCATTTCTTTCTTTTTTATAAAATTTCATACATGCCCAAGCAATCATTGCAGCATTATCTCCCATCATTTCTTTTATTGGATAATAAATTTCAATATTTTTATCGACAAAAAAATTCTCTATTTTACTTCGAATATATTTATTATTTGACACTCCTCCAACTACAGAAATTGATCTTATATTTTTATTCTCAGAACTTAATCTTTTTAACCCTCTTTCTAATTTTTCAATAAGAATTTCTGTAATATTTTTCTGAAATGATGCTGACAAATCTTCTATAAATTTTTTATCAATTTTATTGTTTTTTGTTAATAGGTTTATATTTGTTTTAATACCAGAAAAAGAAAAATTAAAATTTTTTTCTTTGACTAATGGTTTGGGTAAAACAAATTTATCTTCATTCCCTTTAAGTGCTTGTTTTTCAATTTCGCTACCACCAGGATATGATAGACCAATTAATTTTGCTGTTTTGTCAAAAGCTTCTCCTATTGCATCATCAACACTTTCTCCCAATAGCTCTATTTCATTTTCACTTTTCATCAAATAAACCTGAGTATGACCTCCTGTTAAAAGCAATATGAGATTTGGAAATTTTATATTGTTATTAAAACTTGTAGATAATATGTGTCCCTCAAGATGATTAGTCGGAATGAACGGTTTGTTAAAAGAAATTGCTAAAGATTTGGTAAAGGTTGAGCCAACCAATAAACTTCCTATAAGTCCCGGCCCACAAGTAGCAGTAAAAACATCTATTTCTTTTGGGTCTATTTTTTTATTATTAAATAAATCGTTTGTCATAATTTGTATTTTTTCCAAATGCGATCTTGAAGCTAACTCTGGAACAACACCACCATGCATTTTATGAATTTTCTGAGAAAAAGTAACATGTTCTACAATATAGCTATTTTCCATTAGACATATTGATGTTTCGTCACATGAACTTTCTGCAGCAAATACAAGCATAATTTTTTGGTATAGTATTTTACACTGTTAAACAACAAACTAATAATGCTAAAAAAAGGTATGAAAAAAATTTTTGATAGTTTTTATGTTTTTTCTAAATTTTCATTAAGCTTTATTCTTTTATTATGTGTTCTTTTCTTAATTTATCTTCTCTATACAAATTATCAAAATGAAGATGAAGTATCAAAACTGCAGTTTGAACTAGAAAATGAACTTAGAGAAAGTATTAATGAAAATTCTGAATTTATTAAAAATATATCTAGAGAAATATTAGAAACAAAAACAGCTTTAACAAATATAGAAAAACTTATTAAAGAAAATTCAAATAAAGAATCAAAAGCTGATTTGACGACAATCAATGAAAGCATAGAATTATTAAATAAGAATTTTAATACTCTAAGTTATGAGATTTCTTCTATAAAAAATAAAAATATTGAAGATCAGTCTAATAATAATCCTGAACTAGTAAATCAATCTATCAATGAAGTAGTTGAGTTAATAAAAATTAAATACGAAAACAACCTGGATTTTGATAGAGAGCTTAAATACCTTGAAACAATTATAGGAAATAATAAAAATCATATTCTGGAAAAATTATCAATTCTAAAAAGAAATAAATACAAAGGGCATTTATTTTTAGAAGATCAATTTAATTATGAAGTTAATTTATATCTGAAGAATATTGTGAACAATAAAAATAGTTTATTTAACAAAATTTTTTTACCATACATAGACCTTTCTCCATCTTCAGAAAACATTATTTCAGATGAAAAGATTTTAATATTAGAGGAAGCTAAATTTTTTATTAAAAATAGAAACATAACTAAAGCTTACGATAGTCTAAGTAAAATAGAAAATTACAAAGTTTTTTTTAAAGTATCTTTAAATGAAATGAATAACTATAATAATTTTATTAAAGAAATTTCAAAGTTGAAAAATGTATAGATTATCTATTTTTGTTTTACAGTTTTTAATATTAATCATAGCGCTCACTTTTATTTTTACAAATCCATTTATTGTATCCTTAGATATAGGAAATTTGAAATATTCTTTTTCTTCAAATTTATTTGCTGTTATTTTTATATCTTTTATTTTTCTATTGTATTTGGTGTTTTATTTATTTTTTCGATCAAGACTTTCAATTGGAAAATATTTCTTAAAAAACAAATATAATAAAATTGAAAAAGGTTACTTACACTTTGTCGACGCAATGATAGCGGTCGCAAACAAAGATAATAAGACAGCTTTAAAATCTCACAAAAAAATGGTTAGTTATCTTAAGGATGATCCATCATTATCCCTATTACTAAAGTCTGAAGTTTTAAAGATTGAAAAAAAATTTCCAGAATTAAACAACATTTATGAAGATATGATTAAATCAAAAAAGACTGAAACACTTGGATACAGAGGTTTAATGGAACAAAATTTAAGAAATCAAGATTATCACCATGCTTTCTTATATGGAGAAAAATTGTTTTTAATTAATCCTAATATTGACAAACTTTATGACACACTAATATTTATTGCAGCAAAAACAAAAAACTGGAATCAAATAATTTTATTATCAGATAAAGCTTTTTCAAATAAAATAATAAGTAAAAATGATTTAAATGAAAATAAATCCATAGGTTTTTATGAAATAGCTAAAATAAAATTTGATAGCGATATTAAAGATTCTCTCAAAAATATTTTAAAAGCTATAGAATTGAAAAAAAACTTTGCTCCATATGTAAAACTTCATTTGGAAACTACTGTGGCTTTAAATGACAAAAGAAACCTTAAAAAATTAATCAAGAAATATTGGAGCTCAAATCCAAGCTTTCTACTTCGCTCTATCATAATAAAAATACTTAATGATAACGATCTTACCGATATAAAATTTATAAATGAAATAATAAAAAATAATGCTGGTGAAGAAGAATCCAAAAAACTTTTAATTTATTTTGCTATAAAAAATTTAAAATGGGATATCGCTAGAGAGAATGTTATTGGAATGATTGGTTCTAATCCTTCTAAGGAAATCTGTTATTTTATGTCTGATATAGAACTGGGAGAAAATAATGATAAGCAAAAAAGTGATGCTTGGATAATGAGAGCCGAAAATGCTAAATTAGAAAATAGTTGGATATGTAGAATTACAAATCAATCACAAGAGGAATGGAGCTCACTATCTGACTCTGGTAATTATAATTCTCTTGTTTGGTCATCTCCAACGATGATAAGACAAAATAGAAATTAATATGAAATTAAATTTTTTTATAGGATATGATTCTAAAGAGGATATTGCGTATAGAGTTTGTAAGTATTCACTTCTAAAACGTACCAATGCTGATGTTAATGTTATGTCTTTAAAACTCGATGAGCTTATTGCTCAAAACTTATATACAAGAAGCATTGATCCTTTAGCATCTACACAATTTACATATTCTAGATTTTTAGTTCCAAAACTAACAAATTATAAAGGCTGGGCAGTTTTCTGTGACTGTGATTTTATTTTTTTAGGCGATGTCTCCAAATTATTTAATAATCTTGATGAAAGTAAAGCCGTTTACTGTGTTAAGCATGACTATACACCTAAAGAGAAACATAAAATGGATGGACAAAAACAAACAATATATCCAAGAAAAAATTGGTCTAGCTTTATTTTATATAATTGTTCTCATCCTAGTACAAAAAAACTAACTGTCGAGAAAGTTAATAACGAAACAGGCGCATACCTTCATCAATTCAAATGGTGTGAAGATGATGAAATTGGATCTTTAGACGAAAGATGGAATTGGTTAGAAGGATGGACTTCAGATCACAATAAAGATAAACCTTACGCAGTTCATTATACTAGGGGAGGACCGTGGTTTTCTGAATGGCAGGACGTTGAATTTGCAAAGGAATGGCTTGCAGAAAGAGATGAATATCTCTCCAATAAATTTAAATCATAGGTTTTAAATAATTTTCTAAATTTGTAGATCCTTTTAAAAAACTCTCTCTATCAATTAATTCAACACAATTATACCAGGGTGTTTTGTTGTTTTTTTGGTTCCAATAATGAAAAAGAGCATAGTTATCTGGTTTTATTAATATTGTTTTGACGCCCAGTGATCCTGCTAGATGCGCAGTACTGTTACTTATAGTTATAAACATGTCTAGTGATTTTAAAAATGCAGCTACACCTTCGAAATCATTATAAAGATCTAGATCTTCAATCTTCATAAGTTTATTTTTCTTATTATTAAAGTTATTAATCTCATCTAAAACATCACCGTATTGTAAATTAAAAACATTACAATTTGGTATCTTAAACACATCCTTAAAGTCATCTAACTCTAATGACTTATCAGATGCGTATCTATTATTAAAACTTTTCCATGAAATCCCAATATTATATTTATTATCATATTTAGATAACATACTTTGTATCTCTGTATATTTTTTATGATCTATTTTTAAGAATGGTTCATTAATAAAATTTTCTAATCTTTTACGATAATATCTACCTAAGCTTCCAGCATACAAAACATAATCAATTTTTTCTAATTCATAATCATCATTTGAAATACTTCCAAGCTCAACAAAGCTACTACTATATTTTGGAAAAGATCTTTTAAATAAATTTAATAATCTTGGATCACATTCTATAGTAACATTTTTTACTTTTTTTAAAAGATCGCCATACATTGAACCATAAAGAATTTCATCTCCAACACCCTGTTCTCTTATAATTAAAAATTTATTTTCAGAGTTATTTAAAATTTTTTTTCTAAATAGTTTTTTATATAATCTTTCAATATTTTTATTTTTTTTAACAAATTCATTCAAGTTTAGTCTTCCTTCAAAATAATCCCAGCCTTTTTCAAAATCATGATCCTTTAAATAAATAAATGACAATGTTTTTTGTATATCACCATCATCTGGTTTTATCTTTAATGCTTTGAAACTATTATCTTTCGCATCTTCATTAATACCTAAATCAAAAAAAGTTTTTGATAAATTATTATAAACATATGGATTGTTTGGATTTAGATTAATGGCTTTTTTATAATAATATACAGCTTTATCATTTTTTCCTTCTTCTCTATAAAAACCAGCAATATTATTTACAACGTGGTAAGAATATCCGTCTTTTTCTAATGCTAATAAAAAAAACTTTTCTGCATTTTTTGTGTCACGTTTCTCATGATAAATTCTACCTAAAGAATTTAGTGCAGATAAATTATTAGGATCAAATTCTAAGATATCATTAAAGATTTTTATAGCCATTTTATTATCTCCTTCAGTAAAGAAACACTGACCTAAAATATTAAGAGCAATTAAATCTTTACTATTTTTATTAAGATAATGTTCACATATCTCTCGAGAAATTTTAATATTGTTTAATTTTAAACATGCAAAAGCTTTGTCTTTGTGAACGTTTTCAATTTGTTGTATTTTTAATATCTTATCTATTATATTTAATGCTTCGTAGTATTTTTCTTCAGAGAAAAAAATATTATAAAGATTAATCATAGCCTTTATATTTTTTTCAAACTTAATTAAGTAATTGTAGTTAATCTTTGCCTCCTCATTTAAATTAAGCTTTTGCTGAATTACTGCCAAATTGTAACGTAATAAATTATCATCTTTATTTTTTTTAAAAATTTTTAATAATTCTCTGTAACTATCCAGTTTGTTCCCAGATTCAAACTTTCTAAGAAGGTTATTAATTTGAAAATTTAAATTCATTTCCTTTTTCTAAAATATTATTAATTACATTAACTGTCTCTTTAATTGATTTTTCGATTCCTAAAACTTTTATGTTTTTATACCAAATTGAAGAACCAGTTTGTGTATTCCAATAGTAATAAGTAGATGATTTTTTTGGGCAAATTATTATTGTTGGTATACCTAAGGCTCCAGCAAAATGTGCTGTTGAATTACTTACAGTAATAAATAAATCTAAATTTTTCAGTAATCCCATACATGACTCAATATCATTAAATAAATCTAAATCACTAAACACTTCCAAGTATTTGTTTTGATCAAATATATATTTTTTATCTGAATCAATATCTCCATATTGTAAATTAATAATTAATCTGTTGTCCATAAACAACGGCTCAAAATCTTTAATTTTTAATGATTTCAAACTACCGTAAATATTTACAACACTTTTCCAAGATATACCTATTTTCAACTTATCTTTATGATTGTTTAGTTTTTCTTTGAAGTTATGAACAATATCTTCTCTTGCAGTTAAATAATGAATATAATCAAAATCGCTTTTATTTTTTCTAAATAATTTGATTAGACTTCCTGCATATATAATTTTATCAAAATCAGATACACTAGAATTTTTTGAGTAATACCCATCTTCTACAAATATTTCTTTTCCAAATGATCGATTAAAAATAGGTACTAATCTTTTATCAGCTTCTATTTTAAGATTTTTAAATTTATTTATAATATCAGGATATATTGAACTAAATAAAACTTCCTCACCTATTCCTTGTTCTCTTAAAACAAGTAATTTGTCATCCTGATTAATAGTTAAATTTTTAAATAAATTATTTTTAATCAAATCAAAATTGCTCAACTTATCTTTATTCTTTTCTATCAATAATCGTGAATCAAATAATTCCCAAGGATCATCAAAATTATTTATTTTTAATTGTAATGTACAATACGCATACATTAATTTGTAATCATACGGATTTATTTTTATTGCTTTATCGTAGAATATTTTTGCCTCTTTTTCTTTACTATCTCTGCAGTAGCATATAGCTAAATTTGAAATTATTTCTTGATTATTTGGTTCTAATCTTAAAGCTTCATTATAATAATTAACTGCTCCAACAATATTATCTTGAAGGCTAAGAACATTAGCTAAATTTATTAGGGTTGATACATTTTTTTTATCAAGGTCATAAGCACTATCGAAGATTTTTTTTGCTTCATCAAGTTTTTCTAACTCAAGTAAACAAGCGCCTAAATTATTGTAGCTATCTATATATCGATCATTTATTTTTAAAGCTGTTTCAAAGAAATTTTTAGCTTCATCAAAAAAATTATTTTTAAGATATATTAATCCTTTAATATTGTAACCAAAGTAATCGTTATCTCTTAAATTTGAAATATTCTCAATGTATTTTTTAGCTTCAATATAATTTTTCTTTAAAAAATAAATATAGGATTTGTCACGTATAGCGTCATAATTTTTATTATCTTTTTCAAGTATAGAATTAATTTTTTCTAACGCCTGATCAAGCAAACCTTTTCCTAGAAGTAATTTATATAATTGAGAAAGGTATAAAATGTTATTTTTATCGATGAGCAAAATTTTTTTTAAAGCATTAATAGATGTATCTATGTCACCAACTTTGATAGATATTTGATACAAAATGTTTTGAACGCTTATATTTTTATTATATTTTTCAGATAATTTTTTAATATCCTTGAAAGCAATTTCTTTATTTACATTGTTGAATGTATCAATAATTTTTTTAAGTTTATTTTCTAAGTTAGACATAAAAAAACCCAGTCTTTAAAAGACTGGGTATAATAAAAAGATATTTGGGTTTTAAAAGAATTATCTTCTTTGACCAAATAATTGTAGTAATAAAATGAATAAGTTGATGAAGTCCAAATACAATTTTAATGCACCCATCAATGCTTTTTTTGATCCTATTTCTTCACTATCACCACCATAATACATATTTTTTATGTTTTGTGTATCGTATGCTGTTAGTCCAACAAAAACTAGAACACCAATAACCGAGATTGCAAACTGCAATGCTGTTGAGCCAACAAAGATATTAACAACGCTTGCAATAATAATACCAATTAGTCCCATAAATAAGAAACCACCAAGTTTTGTTAAGTCTCTTTTTGTTGTGTATCCATACAAGCTCATTGCTCCGAACGTACTTGCTGTAATAAAAAATACTCTAGCAATAGATGTTTGAGTAAATTCAATAAATACTGAGGCAAGAGATAGTCCCATTATACTTGCAAATAACCAGAAAGTAATCTGTGCAGCCGAAACTGACATCCTATTGATTCTGGCACTTAAATAAAATACAAAACCTAGTGGAGCTAGCATAACAACCCATTTGAGTGGAGATCCAAAAAGTAATGCGCCAACTTGAGTTACTCCTACAATTTGACCCATCTCGTTTGTAACTATTGATGCTTTTCCAAAAAAGTAAGCAATAAATCCAGTAAGTAATAAGCCAATTGTCATATAATTGTAGACTTTAAGCATATACGCTCTCAAGCCTTCATCAATTGCTGCCTGATCTACTGATTTAGTATAAGATCGTTGATTAAAGTCTAAAGCCATAATTTCTCCTTTTAATTATTACTAATATCGCTATAAATTCGACAATTTCAAGGCATTTTATAAAAATAGTATGAAGTATAGAAAACTAGGAACAACAGATTTAGATGTGAGTGTTATTTGTCTTGGCACTATGACTTGGGGAGAACAAAATAATCAAGATGATGGCTTTGAGCAGATGGATTATGCATTTGAAAGAGGTATAAATTTTTTTGATACAGCTGAGGTTTATTCTATCCCAACTAGAGCAGAAACGTATGGCAAAACTGAAGAAATAATTGGTAATTGGTTTGCTCAAAATAATAAAAGAAAAGATGTAATTTTAGCAACTAAAATTTGTGCTAAAAGTGAAGGAAACAGCTGGATAAGAGATGGAGGACCAAATCTAATCTTTGATAAAAAAAATATAAATGCTGCAATAGATGGTAGTCTTAAAAGATTAAAAACTGATTATATTGATTTATACCAACTCCACGCACCAGAAAGAAAAGTACCAAAGTTTGGAAAATTAGATTTTGAATATGACCCTGAAGACTCGTGGGTTGAGTTAGAAGAAGTCTTATCTTGTCTTCAAGATTTAGTTAAGCAGGGAAAAGTAAGACACATAGGGGTATCTAATGAAACACCTTGGGGTGTAATGAAATATATGAAATTATCAGAAGAAAAAAATCTTCCCCGAATGATGTCTATTCAAAATGTTTATAGTTTAGTAAATAGAATTTTTGATATCCATAATTCTGAAGTTTCAATTAGAGAAAATTGTGGTTTACTTGCGTATTCACCTTTAGCTGGAGGAAGATTAAGTGGAAAATATTTAGGGGGTAAAAATCCACCTAATACAAGATTTACATTGTGGGCTAGTCGCTTTGATAGACACAATACAATGAGAGGAGAAATTGCTATAGAAAAATATGTTAATCTTGCGCATAAACTTGGTATAGCCCCATCTACATTTGCAAATGCTTTTGTGAATGATCGTCCGTTTGTAACAAGCAATATTATTGGGGCGACAAAAATGGATCAGCTCAAAGAGAATATAGATAGTATTGATATTACTTTAACTGATGATATTTTACAGGAGATTGAAGATATACATCTTTATGATCCAAACCCTTGCGTGTAATAATTATGAAATTAAAAAATGAAATATAGAAAATTAGGCAATACAGATATTGATGTAAGTGTCATTTGTTTAGGTACAATGACTTTTGGTGAACAAAACACTCAACAAGAAGGTTTTGACCAAATGGATTATGCTGTTGAAAGAGGAGTTAATTTTTTTGATACTGCAGAGCTATATGCAGTTATGCCTCGAAAAGAAACCTATGGAAAAACTGAAGAAATAGTTGGTAATTGGTTTCAAGAAAAGAAAAATAGAGACAAAATAATTCTAGCTTCAAAAATAGCCTCAAAATCAGATGGTCTTGAATGGATTAGAGAAGGATCAAAAACTCTTGGTTTTGATAAAAAAAATATGAATGCTGCAATAGATGAAAGTCTTAAAAGATTAAAGACTGATTATATTGATTTATACCAATTACATTGGCCTGAGAGAAATGTACCAAAATTTGGAATTTTAGATTTTGAGTACGATGCTAGTGATAATGATTGGACCACCGTTGAAGAAGTTTTATATAATTTAGATCAGCTTGTTAAGGCAGGAAAGATTAGATATGCAGGTTTATCTAATGAGACACCTTGGGGTGTTATGAAATATCTTCAATTATCGAAGGAAAAAAATCTACCACGCATGATGTCTATTCAGAATGTTTATAGTTTGGTAAACCGCGTGTTTGATATTCATAACTCGGAAGTATCAATTAGAGAAAATTGTGGTTTACTTGCATATTCACCTTTAGCTGGAGGTAGATTGAGTGGTAAATATGTAGGAGGTAAAAATCCAAAAAAAGCAAGGTATACTCTTTGGCCAAGAAGATTTTCAAGACACCATACAGAAAGAGGTGAAAACGCTATTGAAAAATATGTTAATCTTGCTCATAAACATTCTATAGCCCCATCTACTTTTGCCAATGCATTTGTTAATGATCGTCCGTTTGTAACTAGTAATATAATAGGAGCAACTACAATGGAGCAACTCAAAGAAAATATTGATAGTATCGATATTACTTTATCAAAAGAAGTTTTAAAGGAGATCGAAGATATTCATTTGTCAGATCCGAACCCGTGTGTTTAAGAATTTAATAAATTACTTT
>CACBPV010000009.1 GCA_902541215.1 uncultured Alphaproteobacteria bacterium
TTACTCTATTATATTTATGAGAATGGTTTTGAATTTTGGGATACAGCATACGCAATAACATTATCGGTTTTACTAATTATATTATTGTCAATAATAGGGATTGGTCAAATTTTTTTATTGGATAGAAAGGTCCATTACCAATAAAAATGTATTCATTCTATAAAAATATTAATATTATTGGTGCTTGGTTACTTGGATTATTATGGTTACTCCCGCTCTTATATGCAATCTGGTCTTCGATACACCCCATAGAATATCAAGTTAAATTTGATTTGTTTGCCCCTCTGACCTTATACAATTTTGAAAATGCTTGGTCGCAAGCTCCTTTTTCAAGATATATGCTCAACACATTTATATACGTTACAATGACCACTTCATGCCAGTTTATCTTATGTTCTCTGACTGCATTTGCTTTTGCAAGATATGAGTTTCCTTTTAAGAACATACTTTTTGGATTAGTTTTAATTCAACTAATGATTAATCCAGAAATCATTCTTATTGAAAATTATAAAACAATTAAATTCTTAAATTTGATAGATACCATTCCTGCAATTAGCCTTCCCTACATTGCATCTGCTTTCGGAATTTTTGTTTTGAGACAAGCTTTCAAAACTGTTCCAAAAGAGCTAGATGATTCTGCAAGGATTGATGGTGCTGGAACATTACGAATTTTATGGCATGTGTACATACCCTTATCTATACCTACTTTTTTAGCTTATGGACTTGTATCAGTATCTTATCATTGGAATAATTATTTGTGGCCTTTAATAATAACCAACTCAGAGGAAACTAGAATTTTAAATGTTGGTTTAGCTATCTTTTCTATGGAGGAATCAGGTATCGAGTGGGCTACTATAAGCGCAGGAACATTGATGGTAACCGCACCACTAATAATTGCATTTATTATTTTTCAAAGACAGTTTGTAGAGAGTTTTGCAACTTCGGGTATAAAATAATCTATTACTAATTAAATTCTAGTTTTAAAGAAGATATATTTGTTAAACTCTTCTTTTAAATCAATACTAACTCTTGCATGTACCTTACCTTGTTTTCCTTGAAACGATTGTTTTTCTGTAACTGGAAACACCCCTTCATGCCAAATGTTTGGATGAATATACAAACCTTTTGATCCGTCACAATAAAATGCTTTGAAATGTTCTGGTTCTATGTCGTCTGTTGGCAAGGCTAAAGGACAAATAAATGGTTTATTTTCTTCAGGAAAGAAAAGCTGACCTCCATCAGGATGATAATTTGCATGCCATAAAAAAATTTTTGTTGGATCTGAATATTTATCTTTTTGTAATTCTTGATCAGGATTATTGGCATAACCCAGTATATATTTTCCATCTACTTCATAATCGCTCTTATGTTCAACAGCATTATTTTGTCCATAAAGCACGTCACCTTGCCACCATGTATCAAAAGAACCTTCGGTAGTTCCACCTTCATTCCCTGTTCCCTCTTCTATGTCGCGCCATCCTTGTTTTGGCCAAGTTACAATTTCAATATCACTATTTTCAAAACTATCGATTAAATACCCATACCCTTTAAGATTTTCATTTGTTGCTTTAACTAATGGTATTTCAATTTCTTTAGTCATAGTTTTGTTAGTTTAATGTGAATCCCAATTCAGTAACAACTTCTTTTACTGCCTTTATAGTATCCATCATGTCTTGTTCGTCTAAATTACCAATACACCCAATTCTAAAAGTTTCTGCCACTGTTAGTTTTCCTGGATAAATTAAAAAATTTTTTTCACTAAGAGCATTATAAAATTTCTCAAAGTTAAATTTAGGATCATTAGGTTGTTTAAACGTAATAATAATTGGTGCCTGCAAATTATCAGGTAGTAGTTGCTCAAATCCCAACTCTTTCATTCCCTTACATATAATTTCACAATTTTTTTTTATATCTTTTACCTCTTCCCTCTACACCACCTTGTTCCTTATGTTCCTCAATCGCTTTATTGAATGCAGCCAACACATGTGTTGGAGGTGTAAATCGCCATTGTTTATTTTTTTTCCATTGCTTGCCATTGATCATACAAGTCTAGACTTAGTGAGTGACTATTACCTTTTGCATTTTGAATAACTTCATTTTTAACAAGAATGAAACCTACTCCTGGTACACCTTCCAAGCATTTATTAGATGAAGCGGCTACAGCATCAAAAGTAATTGTTTTAGAGCTTAAGGGTAAGGCCCCAAAAGCACTCATCGCATCGATGAATAAAGATAAGTTTTTTCCTTTCAACCAATTTTGCAATGTCTTCAATAGGATTTAAAATACCCGATGTTGTTTCACAATATACAGCAAAGACGTGTGTTAAATCGTTGCTATCAATTAACTCTTCAATTTTATTGATGTCATGTACTTCATGTTCAGCAATTTCATATTCAATAAAATCTCTTCCTAAATAAGTGCACATTTTTTTCATTCTTTGTCCGTAAGCACCATTGATCAGAATTAGAATTTTAGAATTTTTTTGAGTAAGAGAGCTCACCATTGACTCTACAGCAAAAGTTCCACTTCCCTGCATTGGAACACATTGATATTTATCTTCACCGTCTATTAATTTAACAAGGGAATCTCTAATTGATGCATTGAGATCAATAAATTTTGTATCTCTTGAACCCCAATCATGAAGCATAGCCTCCTTTGTTGACATCGATGTCGTAAGAGGACCAGGGGTTAATAATTTTTTATCCATTAAATATTTACTTAATAAATATTATTATAAATTTGATCAATCTTATTAAAGTTGGAATTGAATTTATTTTCTAATAAGTTAATTATGAATGAGGATGGAAGAAAATATTGTAGATTATCTCTTAGATCTTTTGAAAACAAAAGGTGCTGATATTCAATACGGTAATGAGGATGTGACACAACTTGAGCATGCCCTTCAATGTGCTGAATTGGCTGAACAACATAAATTACCAGGACCAACAATTGCTGCAGCATTGCTGCATGATGTTGGCCATCTTATCTATGAGGACGGCGACCCCATTCATGAAGGGAAAGATGGTCATCATGAAAATTTAGGTGCTGATTTTTTAAAAAAAATATTTTGGTGAGGATGTTATTTTACCAATTAGAGCACATGTCGACTCAAAAAGATATTTATCAAGTGTTGAAGAAGGTTATTATGATAGTCTATCAGAAGCATCGAAACTTTCGTTAAAAGTTCAAGGTGGTCCTTTTACAAAAGAAGAAGCAGATGATTTTATTAGTAAACCTTTTATGGATAAAGCAGTAGAGCTTCGAAGATTTGATGATTTAGCAAAAATTTTAGATAAAAACACTCCTGATGTTGAACATTTTCGTCCCTATTTAGAAGATGCGAGAAAATCTTTTTTAGCTAAACAAGCATAAATGCAATTTAGCAACTATGATTTTATAGATTCAAAGTCGTTTGCAGGCAAAATTATATTAACTTCTTTCCCAGGTCTAAATTCGAATGGTTTGTTTGAAGAAAAAATTTTAAAAAAGGAATTAGAATTATTTAAAGATAATAATTGTAGCTCCATTACTTCTTTTGTTGAAGATAGCGAATTTGAAAAATTGTGTAATAAAACTCTATTTGTCAAAAGTATTTATGAACATAAATTACATTGGTACCATTTACCCATCTATGACATGGGAGCACCAGATAAAGACTTTAAATATAAATGGGAGACAACAAAAGTTTTGCTAAAAAACGAATTAATAGATGGCAAAAATATAGTTTTACATTGCCGCGGGGGAAAAGGAAGAGCTGGCACTATAGCTGCTATTTTACTTATTGAATTTAATTATGAAAAACAAGAAGCTATTGATTTAGTGCGATCAAGAAGAAAAGGGGCTATTGAATCTAAAATTCAGGAAGATTTTATTTTTTCCTACAGAGCATTAAATTAAAGTGTAATATTTATAATTTATAGAAGTAAGGAGAAAATATGACAGATCTGTCAATTAATAGAATTAAGTGGTTCAGTACTGCGTTAATATTATCAGGAATATTATTAACCAACTTAAATGCCTATCCGATTAATATAATTATTCACGGTACAGGGGCTGTTGGTTGGTCAATTGTTGGTTATATGACAAAAGATAGAGCTCTGCTTACAAACTTTGGTTTGCAACTCCCACTATTTATTTTTGGATATATTTATTTGCTAGCATGAAAAATACAAATATTCTATTTATGTGTGTTGCTAATTCAGCAAGAAGTCAAATGGCTGAAGGAATTGCAAAAAAATTATATCCAAATTGCACTATTCAAAGCGCAGGATCAGTGCCCAAAGAAGTCAACCCCAATGCAATTTTGGTTATGAGTGAAATAGATATTGATATATCAAAACATCGCTCAAAAGATTTTGAAAGTTTAGACAATAAGTTCAGAGATGAATTAAATACCGTTTTTACGCTTTGTAAGGAAGAAGTGTGCCCAGTTTTAAATTCTAAAGCTCAGATACTTTCAATTCCATTTGATGATCCTGCATCAGATCGTTTTAGCTCAAACCAATTAGATAAGTTTAGAGAAGTAAGAGATTCAATTTTTAATAAATTAAAAGAACTAAAAAATTTATTTGAAAACTAATGAAGTTAAAAATTAATTAAATTTATAAAAATTTAATATTCTATTAACGTATCTGTAAACAATAAAATTTAAATGCTTTTTACCACTCACAGTATTATTTCCTCCTGCTAATTACCAATAATTGTGAGTGGGATTAAATTCTAGCTTTTGAAACTTGGTCAAATAAATGATATTTACCCTCTATTACTGATAGTGAAAGTTCATCATTTATTTTAATTGAAGTATTTCCATTTTCTCTGAAACAAATATCATTGCCTCCTCTATCGCTTCCATAAATTAAACTATCTGACCCTAATTTTTCAATGATATCTACCTTAATCTTAAAATTTCCTTCAGAGTTTATAATAAAATTTTCCGGTCTAATTCCAAGTACTGCAGTATTCACATTCTCATTTTTATTTACATTAAATTTATTATCACCAAAATGAAAAATATTATCTGTTAGCCTCCCTTTAATTAAGTTTATTTGGGGTGTTCCAATAAATTCTGCTACAAAGAGTGTTTTTGGATTTTCATAAATCTCAATAGGAGAGCCAACTTGTTCAATTATTCCCTCATTTATTACAGCCAATCTATCACCTAATGTCATCGCTTCGATTTGATCATGGGTTACAAAAACACTAGTAACATTCATTTTTTTTTGAAGTTTTTTAATATCAATTCTTACCTGACCTCTTAATTTTGCGTCTAAATTTGATAACGGCTCATCAAATAAAAATACCTTTGGGTTTCTTACTATGGCTCTTCCCATAGCTACTCTTTGTCTCTGACCACCTGATAACATTGCAGGTTTTCTTAAGAGATACTGATTAATTTCTAAAAGCTTTGAAACTTCAGAGACCTTTCTTTCAATCTCATCTTTTGTTTCTCCTCTATTTTTAAGACCGTATGCTAAATTTTTGTAAACATTCATATGAGGATAAAGTGCATAATTTTGAAAAACCATTGCAACATCTCTTTCTGAAGGATTTATTTTATTAATCAATCTTCCATCTAAAAAAATTTCTCCACGAGTTATGTCTTCAAGACCAGCAATCATTCTCAGAATTGTTGATTTTCCACAACCACTAGGCCCAACAAAAACCATAAACTCACCATTGTTAATTTCTAAAGAAGTATTGTTGACAGCCAGCGTACCGTTTGGATAAATTTTTGTTATTTCTTTAAATTGTAAAAAACTCATTTTATTTCTCCGTTTGAATTAATCCTTTTATGAACCAACGCTGTAAAAAAACAACTACCAAAACAGGAGGTAAAATTGATAAAATAATGTATGCAAATCTTTCAGCAATTCTAGGAAGTGTTATTCCTTCGTAAGATTCAGTGAAAATTATCTTCATTCCCATAACAACAGTCCAATACTTCTCATCCGTAGTCATTATTAAAGGCCACAAATACTGACTGTAGCCGTAAACAAACATAAATATAAACATTGCTGCTATCATTGTTCGTGATAATGGAATTAAAAAATCAACAAAGAATTGCCAACTGTTAGCTCCATCTAATTTAGCTGCTTCTAATAATTCATCTGGAACAGACTTATAAAATTGTCTAAAAAAAAATACAGCAGTAGCAGAGGCTACTAAAGGTAAAATTAACCCAGTATAACTATTTGTAAGACCTAAGTCTGAAACTACTTTATAGCTTGGAAAAATTCTAACCTCCAAAGGAACAAGAAGTGTAATAAAAATTATCCAAAATATTGGTGTTGCAAGCTTAAACCTAAAATAGACAATTGCATATGCTGCCATCATTGAAATGATAACTTTCACACTTGCAATACCTATTGCCATAATAAAACTGTTAATAAACATTTTTGTAGCAGTGATTTCTTCTGAGAAACCGCCTTTTTCATTTAAAACTTCATTGTAATTTTTATTTAAATGATCACCTAAATTCCATTGCATACCCTTAGTTAGAAGAGTAACGTTGTCATGAGTAGAGCTAGCAAAAGTTAGCCATATTGGAATAACCATTAGAAGAACGCCTACAAGAAGAACAAGATGCGATAATACTTGAGTAATTTTGATATTCATTAATTATAATGGATCCTTCCCTCAATATATCTAAACTGAAAAATAGTTATCAATAGAACAATCAACATCATAACAATTGATTGTGCTCCTGCACTTCCTAAATCTAAACCCCTAAAACCGTCAATATAGGCTTTATAGACCAAGGTTTTTGTTTCTCCACCTGGAGCTCCAATGGTCGTAGTATCAATAATTCCAAAAGTGTCGAAAAAACCATAAGTAATATTTATTATTATTAAAAAAAAGGTTGTTGGCATCAATAACGGAAATGTAATGGTCCAGAAACGTCTAAAATTACTTTTGCAATCAATTAGTGATGCTTCAATAATAGATTTTTGAATTGTCTGAAGTCCAGCTAGAAAAAAAATAAAGTTTGCACTAATCTGTTTCCAAGAAGAAGCTATAAACAAATAAATGTATGCATCATAGACATTATCAGTCCAATCAAAACCCCAAAGAAAATTGAATAAATTGTAAACCATGCCAAATCGTTCACTAAAAAAATATTGTGCTGTTACTCCAACTACTGCTGGTGCTATTGCATAAGGCCAAATTAAAAGGGTTTTATATGCACTTTTACCATGGATTACATTATTTGCTTGTACAGCCAAAAGCAATCCAAGAGAACATGAAATAAATGTAATTACAAAAATATAGATCATTGTAAATTTAAATGCAGTAAGATAGGAGCTATCTGACATAGCAAAAGTAAAATTATCAATCCCAGCAAAATATCTTCCAAATCCAAATGCATCTTGAATTGTAAAAGCATCTGTAAAAGTTTGAACAATTGGCCAATATAAAAAAATAAAAATTATAATTAGCGTTGGAGCCGCAAAGAAATATTGTGAAAACCTTGAATCAAACTGAACTTTTTTCATTTAATATAAAAAGGAGGACTGTGTCCTCCTTTTGTTAAGTATTTATTACAATATGACTATAGAGTTTTTGCAAACTGAGCTAATAGCTTAGCCGCACCTTCATCCATATTTTTCATACCCTGCTCAATTGAAATTTCACCTTTAAGCATTAAGGGTACATTTTCATAAATAACCTCTCTAATTTGAGGCCAGTTACCAGCTCGATAACCACCAGGTATTGTTGATCCAGTTAAACTTAACTGATCTCCAACAGCTTTATGATAAGGAGATGTTCTGTAGAAATTGATAGTTTCAGCTAACTCAATCCCTCCTTTTGTTACCGCAGAATAACCTGTCATATTGTGATAATATAAGTCAATTTCTGGAGAGCCCATAAATTTTATAAACTCCATCAAGCCTTTATATTCTTCTTCAGTATGACCATTAAGTATCCAGTTTGCAGCTCCACCAATAAAAGTTGGATATTCTTTTCCTCCAGTTATTGAGCTCCAATATGGTATTGGGTTTGTTGTAAAATTAGGTACTACACCTTTCATACCACCAAAAGAAGCAGCAGAACCAAACCAAAATGCAGCTTTACCTTCAGTAAATGGTGCTTGGTTATCACCCCACGCTCTACCTTTATATTCATACCAACCTTTATCGTACCACTCTTTTACTTTTGTCCAGTGGGTAATAAATTCTGGTGAATTAAATAAAGTTTTTGTTGGAACACCATCAAAACCGTTGTTTTGATCTAGCATTAAAAGATTGTGTCTTGAAAAGAAATTTTCTGTCCAAATCCATGGGCTATGACTTTGCAATAATGGAAAGTAACCCGCATCTTTTATTTTTTGTGCAATTTGTTCAAATTCTTCATAAGTTTTAGGAACTTCTACACCAACTTCTTCTAGTATATCCATATTAGCATACATTAAGCAAGTTGAACTGTTAAAAGGAACTCCGATCATTTTTCCATCTGAGTCTGCGTAGAAATTTTTAATCCCAGGAATATAGTCATCTGCATTAATGTCTAAACCATATTTCTCAGCCATTTCTTCAAACCCGATTACAACACCATTTTTTACTTGAGCGACCATTATTGCAGCACCAGCATCATAAACTTGTGAATAGTGAGGTTGATCACCAGCTCTGAAAGCTGCTATAGTTGCTGCCATGTTGTCTTCGTAACTTCCTTTACCAGTTGGAATTACGACATATTCATCTTGTGAGGCATTAAACCTATTTGCTATTTCAATTATTACATCTCCTAAGAAACCACTGTTTCCATACCACCAGTTAATTTCTGTTTTTGCAAAAGCGGGAGAAGTAAAAAATAAAATGGCAATTAAAGTTGCTATTCTATTAAAAAAGTTTTTCATAATTAATCTCCAAAATAAAAACTATATTTTTTATTTTTTAAATATTTTTAAATAAAATATTACGATTAGATTAAATAACTTATTAATTTTCGATTAGATATTTTAAAAAATCACTTTTTTTAATAGATATGAAATAAAATTGAAAAAAATTTGAAACACTTGATATAAAAAATTTTTATTTCACATTTTATTTTTTATTTTTTAATTAGCCTTTTAACGATTTTTTAACATTTTAATATTAATTAAATAAAACTTTATGAAAATTAATAAAGCAGCGCTTACCTTTTCTAACTCTGAAGTTAATCCTATTGGAAAGATTATAATTCAATTAACCGAATTAGGAACGGGTAAAATTAAGTTAGTTAAGTTATATGACCAATATTTAAGAGAAAATTTACCTCCAGAGAATTTTTGGCATGATGCAATTGAAAGATTAGATCTCCGTGTTCAGGCCCATTATCATTCTAAAAATAATATTCCTGAAAATGGCAGGCTTGTAGTAATCGCTAACCATGCATTTGGTATAGCTGACGGGCTTACAATATGCTCTTTAATTAGTAAAATCAGACAAGATTACAAAATTATTACGCATAAAGTTTTACAAGGAGCAGATCTTATTAAGGACAAAATCATTCCTCTTGATTTTTCTAAAAACAAAAATGCTTTAATAAATAATATCGCTGCACGTAAAGAAAGTGAAGAACACTTAAGAAATAATGGGGTACTTATTATTTTTCCATCAGGATCAGTTTCAACGAAACCAAAATTAAAAAAAGGAATCAAAGCAATAGATGGTGATTGGAAACAATTTACTTCTAAAATAATAATGAAAAATCAATCACCTGTTCTACCCATTTTTTTTGAAGGACAAAATAGTGAACTATTTCATGTCGCTGATAAAATTGGGCAAGTTTTTCGATATTCTTTAATGATATATGAACTTAAAAGAAGAATGGGAAAAAAAATTGATGTTCATATTGGACAAAGAATACCTTTTGAAACCATAAAAGAAATTGGCAATCTTATTGAGATTACAAAATTTTTAAGAGATAGTACTTATAGATTAGATCCTAGTAATAAAAACTCAATATTAAATTAATACGTCTGTAAAAAAACAATTTTCATTTCAATTTTATCCCTTTTTTTTATCATGCCTTTAACAATTTTTTAATACTTCATATTTAATGATGATGAAGGAGATTTTTATGAAAAATAATTTAATAATTACTTTTCTTATCTGTACTATAGTTTCTCTAACCAATGTTGTTTTAGCACATTCTTATGTGGTTTCTAATTCAAAGGATAGCGGTGATGGATCTATTAGGGCAGCTATAGAAAATGCCAATAAGTCGGCTGGTGCAAATGTAATTTATATAAAGAGTGGAAATAATATTAAAATTTTATCATCTTTAAGTTATACTAGCACAGCACCATTATTTATTTATGGTCAGGGCCAAACAATTCACGCTATGGATGATTTTACAATTCTTGAATCAACAAATGGCGGTGATATGTCTATACACTCAATAAATTTCAGAGGTCCTGGAGGTTTTAATATTGAAAACCGTGCTGATTTAGATGGTGTAGGTGGTAAAGGAATTTTGTTAAATGTTAGAGACAATCAATATGGAATGGTTAAATTAGTTCTTAACGATGTAAAGGTTTCTGATGTTGCTAACCACGGGATTCATGTATCCGATTGCGATGTTGGTGCAACGTGTGGTGCAGGCGGGGGAGGAGCAGGCGGCGGTTCGCCAGCTTCTATTTCTGTTTCCTTAAATAATGTAGTTGTTGACAATGTTGGTCAAGGAATGTTTGATGCCGACGGTCTGCGTGTAGATGAAAGAGACAATGGAGATCTAATTGCTTCTATTTTAAACTCTTCGTTTACGAGAGTCGGTGCAGATGGAGTAGAGCTTGATGAAGGTCAAGCTGGCTCAGTTATTGCACAGATTGAAAATACATCATTTAATAACAATGGTTATTATTGCCACCCAGATATTTTGGAGGCCTATCTCCCTGAAGAAGACGAAGGTGAATTTGAAGATGGTCAGATGACTGAATCAGCTGTACCACCTGCTATTACTGGATCTCCAGATGATGGCTGTTTTGAAAGAGAAGTAAGTCTTTATGACAGTGGTTTTGTTGAAGAATATGAATTTGGTATTGATGTTGACGATGGATTTGATGTGGATGAAGCAGGTCCTGGAGATATCTACGCTGAAGTAACTCGATCAACAATTATTGGTAACTGGGATGAAGGTCTTGACTTTGATGAGGAACAAGAAGGATCAATTAACATGACAATCATTGATACAATTGCACTAAGCAATACAGATGATGGATATAAACATTCTGAAGAAGGTCCAGGAAATGTAAGTGCTTTTGTTATCAATTCATCATCTGAAGACAATGGTGGAAAAGGTTTTGTTTTCGAAGAAGAAGAAGCAGGCAATGTTATGATCATGGCACAAGATGTTACCACATCAAATAATGATGATAGTGATGGAACAGGAATGGAACTTGTCCAAGAAGATCAAGGTTATGGTATTGTCAGATCTATTTCTTCAAGTATAGCAGACGGATTTGATATAGAAGGCGTTGAGTCGATTAATTAAAAGTTAAATTCTTGAAGCTGGATATATTCCAGCTTCAAATTTTTAAATTAGAATTAGTTCTAGATTTGTGTTTTGCTAAGTCCCTAAATTTTATATTCTTGCGCTGTCAGTGAATCAATTATTAAGCGCTCTATCATTTTTCTTTTTTATTTTGGGTTAATTTTAATCTTTTTAATCAAACGGTATTATTGATTTTTTAAGTTTTCTTAGGAATTTCCTCGAAATTCTTAAATAATAGGATTGAGCCTAATAACACAAAAACCGCTAAATATTAGTTCAAGTAATTGAAATAAAATTTTAACAAATTTTTATTATTTCTTAATATTAAAATGAAAGATCAGCAATCAGTTTCATATTATAGAACTATATGGATATCTGATCTTCATCTTGGAACAGAAAATAGTAAGAGTGAAATGCTTCTTGAATTTTTGAGATCAACAGATTCAAAATATTTATTTTTAGTTGGCGATATTATTGATGCATGGAGAATGAAAAAAAAAATTTATTGGCATCAAACTCATAATGACATTATCCAGAAGATTTTGCGTAAAGCAAGAAAAGGTACAAAAGTAATATTTATCCCAGGTAATCATGACGAACTTGTGAAAAGTTACACAAGTTTTTCACTAGGGAATATATCAATAAAAAATAAGTTTACACACAAATTAGCTGATGGAAGAAATGCCCTTGTTTTACATGGTGATGAATTTGATGCAGTTATATTAAACGCTAAATGGCTGGCAAGTATTGGGTCATCTCTATACGAATTTATATTAAAGTTGAATAACTATCTAAATTTTGTCAGAAGAAAACTAGGTCTATCTTATTGGTCATTATCTCAATTTCTCAAACATCAAACAAAAAGAGCCACGAATTTTATTTCTAACTTTGAGTTTGCCGTATCTGATAGTGCTAAAAGAGCAAATGCTGATGTTGTTGTGTGCGGCCATATTCATAAGCCCATTATAAAAAAATTAAATGGAGTTTTATATTGCAATGATGGTGATTGGGTTGAGAGTTGTTCTGCGCTAGTGGAAAATAATGAGGGACAATTATCCCTTATTGACTGGTCAATTGAAAGAGAAAAAATTTTTCAACATAAACATAACAAACTAGCAGAAAGTGTATTAGTGTGAAAAAATTAGCGATCATTACCGATGCTTGGCTTCCCCAAGTTAATGGTGTGGTAAATACATACCAACATATTAATCCATTTTTAAAACAAAAGTATCAAATTGAAGTACTCCACCCAATGATGTTTACTAATTTTAGTTATCCTTGGTATAAGGAAATAAAAATAGCAATTAATACAAAAAAAATAACAGAAAAATTTTTTGGTGATTATGATCCAGATGTTATACATATTGCCACTGAAGGACCAGTTGGAATTGCGGGGAAAAAATTCTGTGAGAATAATAAGTTGAGATATACAACCTCTTTTCATACGAGATTTCCAGAATATATAGAGCAAAGAATAATGATACCAAAAATAATTGGGTACTCTTTTTTAAAAAATTTTCATAAAAATGCATGTAATGTATTGGTCCCAACAATATCTATGCGTAACGAATTAACTAAATATCAATTTCAAAATCTTAAAATTTGGTCAAGGGGAGTTAATACTGAATTATTTAATCCTTTAAAAAGAAAAAAGGGAATGAAAAAGTATATTGTTTACATTGGTAGGGTTTCATTAGAAAAAAACATCGAAGCGTTTTTAGAAATAAGAACTAAGATGCATAAAATTGTTGTTGGAGATGGTCCAGAAAAGCAACGATTACAAAATAAATATCCATATGTGTCTTTCGTTGGGATGAAAAAAGGTCTAGATCTAGCAAACTATTATGCAAATGCTGAAGCATTGGTATTCCCATCCAAAACAGATACATTTGGAAATGTAATTTTAGAGTCTTTAGCCTCTGGCACACCAGTGGCTGCTTACCCAGTAACAGGTCCTAAAGATATTTTAAAAAACTCATTAATTGATAGCCTTGATAATAATATTGAAAACTCACTTAATAAAGCCTTAAAGATTGATAGAAAAGATTGTAGAAAATTTGCAATGCAATTTACTTGGGATAAATGTGCAAATCAATTTCTATCAAATGTTGTAAATGCAAAAAATTAATTTTAAAATTATAGTTACTAAGAAGTAAGAGATTCAATTTTCAAAAATTGAAGGAACTAAAAAATTTATTTGAAAACCAATAAATTAAAAAATTAGTTTAATTTATAAAAATTTAATATTCTATTAACACGTCTGTAAAAAATAAAATTTAATTACATCTTACCACTCGCAGTATTATTTCTTCCTGCTTATGTCCAATTATTGTGAGTGGGATTAAATTCTATTTTCAAATTTTTAAATTAGACTTAGCTCTAGATTTGAGTTTTGCTGAACCCCTCCCAGACAAGCTTGGATTTTTGATAAAAAAATTGTGAGAGGAAAATTTTTTCTCTTTGCTTGATATTTCTTTTTTCTGATAATTGCCATTACTTAACATTTGCCAAGAATTTGTATTATCTGTCATACTGGCAATTAAGATCTGATTTAATATTTGTTCATGTACAGTTTCATTTTCAATAGGAATAAATGTTTCAACCCGCCTATCTAGATTTCTTTGCATTAAATCGGCAGAAGAAATAAACAAGATATTTTTTCTATGAGGGAATTTATGACCATTATAAAAACAATATATTCTCGTATGTTCTAAAAAACGACCAATTATGCTTTTAACAACTATATTTTCTGATAGATTTTCTTTACCAGGTATTAGAGAGCAAATTCCTCTTATCAACAATTCAATTTTTACATTTTTTTGAGATGCTTTATAAAATTCATCAATAATTTGTTTATCAACAAGAGCATTACACTTACATACTATTCCAGATGGTTTATTTTTTCCAGCATTTGTAATTTCATTTCTAATTAGTTCATTTAATTTGTTTCTTGCAGTTATTGGAGAATATACTATTTTTTTTATTGTTGTTGGTTCAGAATAACTAGTTAAATAATTAAACATTTTTGCAGCATCATTTGTTAATGTTTTGTCACAGGTGAAGTAAGATAAATCCATATAAACTCTTGCATTTCTCGGGTGATAATTACCTGTTCCATAATGTGCGTAATTTACAACAGAATTCATTTGCTTCCTTGTTACAAGTGTAATTTTTGCATGAGTTTTCATATCAATATTGCCAAAAACAACTTGCGCTCCAGCTAATTCTAATTCTTTTGCCCATTTTAAGTTACGCTCTTCATCAAAACGCGCTTGCAACTCTATAATGACAGTTACTAATTTTCCTTTTTGTGCTGCTCTAACTAAACTTGCTTCTATTGGTGAGTCATCAGTAGTTCGATATAAAGTATGTTTTATTGATAAGACTTTTGGATCATCTGCAGCTTGATCAATAAACTGCGTCACTACTTCAAAAGATTCAAAAGGGTGATGAATAACAATATCTTTATTTGCTATAGCTTTAAAATAATCATTTTTAAAATCTTTAATTCTTTCAGGAAATCGTACCTTAAATTTTGGAAAAAATAATTTTTTAAAATCTTTCAAAAAAATTGACTCTATACTCGAAAGATTAACGGGTATTGGCAGTTTATATGTATTTACATCCTTATAGTTAAGTTTTTTATTTATGAATTTAATTAAGTGACTAGATATACTTTCATCAAAATCAATTCTTATTACCTCTTGTCTTCTTCTCTCAAAAATAGCTTTTTGAAATACTAAAAATAAATCTTCTCCTTCACCCCCTAATTCTAATTCACTATTCCTAATTGGTCTAAAAACACCTTTATCCAAAACCCTATCACACTGGAAAATTTCTTTTAAAGAAATAAGTAGGGCTGTCTCCATAGATACAAAACGTGTTTTTTTACCAGGTAATTTAATAAATTTTTCTAATCCCTCTGGCACTCTTAGTATTCCATAAAAAGTTTTTTTATTATTCATTAAACGACATACTAAGGTTGTTTCTTTATTTGGTATAAAAGGAAATGGGTGAGATGGATCAATAATAATTGGCGTTAAAACCCCCCAATTATTTTCTTCTAAATAATTTTTAATAAATGTTTTATCTTTTGTTTTCAGTGTTTTTTCTACATCTATATGGATTTTGTTTTCTGAAAGCTCTCTTAGTAAATCTATCCATATTGATTTTATATTTGAAATCATCTTCGATGTTTCTTTATCTATCAGCTTGAGTTGTTGTTGTGGTGTTAATCCATCAAAACTTTTATTTCGTGAAAATTTTTGAACATTCAATCCTGCTACTCTAACCATAAAAAATTCATCTAAATTAGAGAATGCTATTGATAAAAATCTAACCCTTTCTAAAAGTGGAATTTTACTATCAGATGTCTGACTTAAGACTCTTTCATTGAATTTTAGCCAAGACAATTCCCTGTTTGCATAGTTATAAGCGGTATTTTTTTTTAACATAATTTTTTTTTATATTTTTTAGGTATAAAAAAAACATGTTCATAAAAAATTCATATTTCTTTAATAATTTTTATTTTTTGGTTTTAAAATTTTATCAATAGTCCAGCTATTTTTAAAGGATATTATAGCAAAAGCACAGGTTGGAAAATGTTCAATATTTGAATTACATAAAATATTAATTGACTCTATCAAACTAGGGTTGTGTCCAATGATAAGAGTATTTTTTTTTAATTTTTTAATTTTTCTTACAAGTATATTTGATGGACATTCATAAATATCGTTATCAATTGTAAATTTTACTGAGCGATCAAACGAGTTAGAAATTATATTATATGTGCTAGTTGTTCTTTTAGAAGGAGAACATATTATCTGACCAATTTGAAATTTTCTTTTATCTAATATTTTAGAAAATTGTTTTGCATTTCTCATACCTCTTTTATTGAGAGGTCTATCAATGTCATCAAGCTCTAAATTATCCCAACTAGATTTGGCATGACGTAATAAATAAACTTGTAGCATTCGAGTTTAATACTTTAGATATATACATTTCCATGGCTAAAATGAAAAACAAAAATCCCATAACAGTGATTGATCTAGGTTCTAATACATTTAGACTGGTTATATATGAGCAAGCTATTTATCCTTTTCCAATACTTTATCAAAAAAGAGAATTTTTAAAATTAGGTGAAAGTATTAACACAGGTAAACTCCCATCGATAAAAATAAAAGAAGCTATAAAATGCTTAGAAGAATATATTAAGATTGCAAAAGATTATGAGTCCTTAGATATTCATATAATTGCAACGGCCGCAATTCGTGAAACAATAAATGGAAAAGAAATTATTGAGCCTTTCAAGAAAAGAAAGTCAGTAAGAGTAGAAGTGCTCTCACCAAAAAATGAGGCTAAATGTGGATCCCTAGGTGTAATTAGTTCAATAAAAAATCCAATCGGTTTAGTTGCAGACTTGGGAGGTGGAAGTTTAGAACTTAGTTCAATAAAAAATAAGAACATACTTGAGACTAAAAGTTTAAAAATTGGCATCTTAAGAAGTGAATCTGATATGTACAAAACTACTAAAATTAAATTTGATAATTTTTTATTTTCGAAATTTAAAAACCAATCTCTTAAATTTTCTAAAAACGTCGGAAATATTTATGTTATTGGAGGCATGTGGCGCAATCTTGCAAAACTACATTTACATCTAAATGGCATCAAGAAAAATAAACTACATGGCTACCTGATACCATTTTCAGAGTTAGAAATATTCTATCACAAATTATACTCTATGGATAAAAAACAAATTAAAAAATTGAATGTTGTTCAACCCAATCGATTAGATAAATTAAAATTATCTACATATATTTTATTTAGCCTTGCTTCATTTTATAATATTAAAAATATTATTTTTGTAAGATATGGAATTCGTGAAGGTTATTTACATGATATGTTGAATTAATTTTTAAAAAACAATCTAACAGTAACTGTAGCAATAAGAGCCCCAATAATCTGAGCTAAAATAAAACCTATAACGCTTGATGGACTTATTCCACTAAAACTATCTGTAAACATTCTTCCTATGGTTACTGCTGGATTTGCAAAACTTGTTGATGATGTAAACCAATATCCTGCAGTAATAAATAGAGCGACACCAATAGCTATTCTTTCCTTGTTTACCTCTTTTAATATAAAAATAGTTAATAATAATCCAACAGTTGCAATTATTTCTGAAAAGAATTTAAATACACCAACTCTTTCATTGAGTGACCATTCAATTATGGGATATTCAAAATACCAATTTGCAGTTAAACAACCAAATATACCAGCAATAATCTGAGTAAAAATAAAAATTATTCCATAATTAATAGGAATATTTTTTTGAATAATATCACTTAATACAACAGCAGGATTAAAGTATGCCCCTGAGATATTAATAAACATAGAAATAATTACAAATAAAATGGCACCTGTTGCAATTGTGTTTCCTAGTAATATTATACCAAGGTCATTTGACATTAACTCTCCCATAATTCCACTACCTACAACTGTTAGTACAAGAAAATATGTCCCAATAAATTCTGCTAGTATTTTTTGTCTTAAAGAATATGTCATTACAAAATTACCCTAAATAACTAGACGTTTACCATGTATTCTAAAAATTCTTTCACGCATTTATCCCATGTTAAATTAAGTGTAAAATTTCTACAATCAACCCTTTTTACTTTAAGCGCTTTTTTAATTGATTGTAATAAGTCATTATCTAAAGTGTTAATCTTCTCATCTGTTAATACATCTATAGGCCCAGTTACTGGATATGCAGCAACTGGTGTTCCACTAGCCAATGCTTCAAGTATTACATTTCCTAAAGTGTCTGTTTTAGAAGGAAATACAAACACATCTGCGTTTGCATAATACTTTGCTAATTCTTCTCCGGTTTTTAAACCAACAAAATTTACTTCAGGATACTTATTAGTATATTTTTCTAATTCAGGACCATCCCCCACAACTATTTTATTATAATTTCCTTTAAGTTTTAAAAATTCTTCAATATTTTTTTCAATTGCTACTCTTCCAACATAAGTCAGTTGTCTATCTTTACTGTTTGTGTCTCTTTTATTTGGATTAAATAATTCTGTATCAACACCTCTATTCCAAACTACTAAATTTTTAAAATCATATTTTTTTAACTCATTTAGCATTGAAACTGATGGAACAAGAACTCTTTCTGAATCACTATGTAGTCTTCTTAATATGGAGTATGTAAATCTCTTTGGGATAAAAGCTCTTTGTTTAATATAATCAGGAAAACGGGTGTGAAAGGAAGAAGTGTATTGTAGTTTATTTTTAAGACAGTACTTACGACCAGCAAAACCTACTGGACCTTCAGTCATTATATGAACAATATCTGGATTAAATTCTTTAAAAAATTTTTCAGTAACTTTTTTAGTATTGTAAGAAATTTTTATTTCTTTGTACCTAGGATAACTAAAATTATTAAACATCTCAGGATGTAATATTTTAATTTCAAAACCTTTTTTTTCTAGAATAGGTATAACGCTTTGAAATGTCGTAACTACGCCATTTACCTGAGGAACCCACGCATCACTAATTAACGCGATTTTTTTAGGCTGCATCCTCTTTTATTTTTCGTCTTTCTTCTAAAGAAATTAATTTTAATTTTTCTCTTTCTTCGGGCCAATTAAGAATTGATAAATTGCCAATTTCATCTTCAACAAGTGCTGTACAACTTTCAATCCAGTCACCATCATTACAATAGAGAACACCATTTAATTCTTTTATTTCTGGTCTATGTATATGCCCACATACAACAACATCGGCATTTTCTCTTCTAGCTCTATCAGATACAGCAAACTCAAAATTACTAATAAAGTTAGTTGCATGCTTTGTTTTCTTTTTTAAATATTGAGACAGTGACCAGTAAGACAAGCCCATCTTTCGTCGAATAAAATTAAATACATTATTTAACTTTAGTAAATATTCATAAAGTGCTGATCCCACTTTGGCTAACCACCTCGCATTAATTATCACAGCATCAAATTCATCTCCGTGTGTAATCAGTACTTTCCTTCCATCAGCTAATTGATGCGTATCTTCATTTTTGATAGAAATTTCTCCAAAAGAAAAATTTGTAAAATCTTTTAATACCTCATCATGATTTCCTGGAATAAGCACTACCCTAGTTCCGTTTTTCGCTTTCTTTAAAACTTTTTGAACAACGTCATTATGTTCTTGTGACCAATACATTTTCTTACGCATGCGCCATCCATCAACAATGTCGCCTACTAAAAATAAATATTCTGAATCTGTTTCTTCTAAGAATTCTAAAAGCATGTTGCTTTTACAGCCACTAGTTCCTAGATGGGTATCCGAAATCCAAATTGTGCGGTAAAATTTTTTATTTGTTTCAAATTTCATTAATTAAATTTTGGTCTTATACATAAATGTATCATTTTATAATACAATTTCTTATTATATGTGTGTATTGTATAAAAATAACAGTATGACACAGAAAATTTGGTTTAAAAAAAAATCACCTCTTCACGGTTCTGGCTTATTTGCAAAAACTAATATTAAAAAAGGCCAGAAAGTAATCCAATATATTGGTGATAAAGTTACTAAAAGAGAGGGTGACAAAAGAGCAGATAAACAAATCCGCAAAGCAAAAAAAGATAAAAATAACGGCATGGTCTATGTTTTTGAACTAAACAAGCGATACGACATAGACGGTGATGTCGATTATAATTTTGCAAAATTTATTAATCACTCATGTAATCCGAATTGTGAAGTAGACATAATAGATAATGAGATTTGGATTTCTTCTATTAAACGAATAAAAAAAGGAGACGAACTTTTCTATAACTATGGTTATCCTTTTGATACAGATTTTGTGGATCACATTTGTAAGTGTGGTTCTAGAAATTGTGTAGGTTATATTTTAAGTGACAATGATTGGCCAAAATTAAAAAAATATGAAAAAAAAACTAAGACTAAGTCTAAGTAAGATACCTTCGATTATTATTGCAATTGATACAAATAAGGAAATAATTTTTTACAATAATGCAGCTAAACAAAAATTTTTATTTATTGATGAAGGAAGAGATCTTAATAATATTATTAGATCAACAGAGTTAAATACTTTTGTTGATAAAGCCTTTAGGGAGAAAGAAGATTTTAAGTTTGAATTCACCCCATCTAATTTTAGTGATATGTATTTTATTGCTGACTTAATATTTGTTGAAAAAGATTATGAAGAATTGTTAATATCACTAAACGATCAAAGTCTTCTTAAAAACTACGAACAAATGCGAACAGATTTTGTGGCTAATGTAAGCCATGAATTGAGAACTCCTCTTTCCTCAATTCTAGGCTATGTTGAAACAATTAAAAATTCACTCAATGAAGATAAGATCAATGACAAAACGGTTGGTAAATTTTTAGACACAATGGAAGATCAGGCTTGGCGTATGACTAGATTAGTCGAAGATTTATTATTACTAAGTAAATATGAGACTGAAGATAAGCCGATAGAATTTCAAGAAGCGAATATAAGGCAATTAATTGAAGGCGTAGTAGATAATTTACAAAACAAGTTAATGGCAAAAAAAATTGAAGTTCAAATCAAGGATGATTTTGATAAGTCTACAATATCAGCAAACAAAGATGCTTTGATCCAAGTTTTTTTAAATCTAACTGATAATGCAATTAAATATAGCAGAGAAAATTCTACTATTGAAATTGAGCTTGAGAGTGTAATTGATGACAATACCGCCTTTTGCCAAATAAGTTTTATAGATAAGGGAGAAGGCATATCGAAAGAGCATTTAACTAGACTTACTGAAAGATTTTATAGAGTAGATAAAAATAGATCTCGAAATCAAGGCGGTACGGGTTTGGGTTTATCTATTGTTAAACATATAACTAATAGGCATAATGGTAAATTATCGATAAAAAGCAAGGTAGATAAGGGTTCAACATTTACTATTTCTTTACCAGTATTTCAGCAAACTGTAATAAATCCTTAATATATATTCTGTAAGACAACCTTATTTTAAATGAGGCTTAATATGAAAAATATAATCAAATTAATTGCTGTCCTTGCTTTATTTGGAACTACTTCAGTTTCAGCAAGAGACTATATTTCAATTGTAGGATCTTCTACAGTTTATCCTTTCGCAACTTTAGTTGCTGAAAAAATGGCATCTCAAGGAATGAAAGCACCCGTAATTGAATCAACTGGTTCTGGTGGAGGACACAAATTATTTTGTGCAGGTGTTGGAGTTGAACATCCAGATATCACTAACTCTTCAAGAGCACAAAAAGATAAAGAATTCAAACTTTGCCAAGATGGCGGTGTAACCGATATCATCGAAGTTAGAGTTGGTAATGATGGTATAGCTTTTGCATACGCTGCAGATTATGAATGGAAATATACTAACGGTGCTACAATGAAAGGTGGCATTGATTTAACTAAAGAAGAAATCTGGCAGGCAATGGCTAGAGATAATGAAAATGCTCCAACAACTTGGTATGAAATAGATAAAAGATTACCAAAAGTTGAAATTTCTATCATGGCACCTCCTCCAACTTCTGGAACAAGAGATGCATTTGACTCACTTGTAATGAAAAAGGGTTGTGTTAAAGATATGTTAGTTGCTGACGGAGATTGTAAAGCGTATCGTGAAGATGGCCATGTTATTGAAGGTGGTGAAAATGATGAACTGTATGTTGAGCATATAACTAAAGAACAAGGTGCATTCGGTATCTTTGGTTATAGTTTTGTATCTAATAACTCTGATAAAGTTAAAGCATCAATGATTAACGGTGTTGAAATCTCTATGGAAGGTATCCAAGATTATTCATATCCAATAGCAAGACCTTTATTCTTCTACATTAAAAAAGCACACATTGGCGTTATTCCAGGTTTAATGGATTATGTTAATGAGTTTGTAAGTGAAGAAGCAACAGAAGGTTACTTACTAGATGCCGGACTTGTTCAACTAAGTCCTGCGGATAGAGCAGCTGTTCTTGATGCTATTTCTAATCAAACAAATTATAAATAAAAATCTTAAATTTTTATAAAATGGGGGCATACAAGCCCCCTTTTTTTTAATACTAAGTTATAAATGTTTTTTTGGTCTTTAGTTTTAATTGCAGTCGGAATTTTCTCATCCTTTATATACGGAAGATCAAGAATTAAATTAAACTCTAAAAAACAAGGTACGAAAAGCAAATCTCTTCCCAATTATTACGCACAATACGTTTTAATGTGGTGTTTGTTTCCTGCGCTAATTGTTTATTTTTCATGGGCTATTTTTCAAGAACAGATTATTCAAAACATAGTTATTAGTAACTTTGAATATATTGAGGGCGCAGTTTACAACGAAGGATTATTGTTAGCAGAGATTAGAAATGTTGCTAATAACCCCTCTTTTGCTGATGGTAAATCTATAGAAATAATTAATGCTGCATCTCATTATTCTTCCTTAAGACAAATAAGTCAAATATCTTTTTATACCTCAATAATCATTATAATGTTACTTGGAGCCTTATACGCTTCACAAAAATTAAAACCAGAATTTCATGCTCAACATACAATTGAAAAATATATTCAATATATACTTATATTTTGTTCATCTGTTGCTATTTTCACTACAATAGGAATAGTTTTTTCACTAATATTTGAAAGCCTTCGCTTTTTTGCAGAAGTATCAATATTCGAATTTTTATTTAGTACTGAGTGGTATCCTTTTATTCCAATTAGAGAAGGTCAAACAGCTGCAGAGGGATCCTTTGGTGCAGTACCAATATTTGCTGGAACATTTTTAGTAATGGTAGTAGCCATGTGTGTAGCGGCACCTCTTGGATTATTAACAGCAATTTATTTAGCAGAATACGCAAGTCAAAGAGTTAGAAAAATAGTTAAACCTCTTCTCGAAATTTTGGCAGGGATACCAACAATAGTTTACGGGTTCTTTGCTTTTGTTAGTGTTGCACCTTTCGTTAAAGCATTTGGACAATCAATTGGAATTGATGCTTCACCAACAAGCGCTCTTGCAGCCGGCATGGTAATGGGGGTTATGATTATTCCTTTTATTTCTTCTTTATCTGATGATGTAATAAACTCTGTCCCACAAAATCTAAGGGAAGCATCTCTTGGTATTGGCGCTAATAAAGCAGAAACTATTAAAAAAGTAATTTTACCAGCAGCTTTACCTGGAATTGTAGGAGCATTTTTATTAGCAATATCCAGAGCGATAGGGGAGACTATGATTGTTGTAGTTGCAGCAGGCACAGCCCCCAATCTTACGGGCAATCCTTTTGAAAACGTAACAACAGTTACAGTTCAAATTGTTGTGGCCTTAATAGGTGATCAAGAATTTGATAACCCAAGAACATTATCAGCATTTGCTTTAGGATTAGTTTTATTTGTTATTACATTATTTCTTAACATTATAGCTCTACAAATAGTAAAGAGATACAGGGAGCGTTATGAATAATTCTATTGCTAAAGAAAAAATTGTTTCTTTGAGAAAAAAGAGAAGCTTAGAAGATATGCGATTTAAGTATTACGGCTTTACAGCTATGTGTTTATCTTTAGCAGTTTTAGTTTTTCTTTTGTATACAATATTTTCTAAAGGATACACTGCTTTTCAAAAAACAATTGTTCTCCTAGAAGTTGATTATAATCAAGAGGTTTTAAAACTAACACCTGACTCTTCAGATGAAGATATGGAAAAAGGAAAATTTTTTAGAGTTAAAAAACAGGCTATTGAAAATTTTTTCCCTGATCTCTCAAAATCAGATATTAAATTAGTAAAAAAATTATTTTCTATAAATGTAGATAAGGAAATTAAAGACTACTTCTTAGATAATCCTGAAGTTATTAATACTAAGCAACAAATTTGGGTAACCGCCCATAGTGATGTGGATCAACTATTAAAAGGTAATTCAAGAAGGGATGTGCCAGAAGATAGAAGAAAATTAAATGATATTCAATTAAGTTATGTTGATCAATTAGTTGAAGAAAATAGAGTTAAACAAGTTTTTAATAATTTCTTTTTTACTAAAGCAGATTCAAGGCATCCTGAAATTGCTGGTGTAGCTGGTTCATTTATGGGATCATTATTTACTCTTTTTACTGTTTTTATTTTATCTTTTCCAATTGCTATAGGAGCGTCTGTTTATCTTGAGGAATTTGCTCCAAAAAATAGAATAACTGAATTAATAGAAGTAAATATTTCAAATCTAGCAGCAGTCCCATCAATAGTTTTTGGACTACTTGGGTTGGGGGTATTGCTTAATGTTTTTGGTCTTCCAAGGAGTACACCGTTAGTTGGAGGGTCCGTATTAGCCTTAATGACGTTACCAACCATTATCATTGCCTGTCGAGCTTCATTGAAAGCTGTTCCTCCTTCAATTAAAGAAGGAGCACTTGCAGTTGGAGCAACAAAAACACAAGCGGTATTTCATCATGTCGTACCCCTTGCACTACCAGGGACTTTAACAGGGACTATTATTGGATTAGCACAAGCATTAGGAGAAACAGCACCACTAATAATGATTGGCATGATTGCATTTATTCCTAATATTCCAACTGGTTTAACAGAACCTTCAGCAGCACTACCTGTTCAAATATATCTTTGGGTGGAAAGTGCAGAAAGAGGTTTTCAAGAAAAATCAGCCGCAGCAATAATGGTAATTTTAATATTTTTGTTTATGATGAATGCCATTGCAGTGTTCTTAAGAAATAGATTTGAAAGGAAGTGGTAAAACATGAGTAACTCTAAAATATTGGCAAATGGTGTAGATGTATATTATGGATCCAAACAAGCTCTTTTTGGAATCTCAATGGATATCAAGGAGAAAGAAGTTACGGCATTAATCGGTCCTTCAGGATGTGGTAAATCAACTTTCTTAAGATGTATAAACAGAATGAATGATTTAATTGAAATATGTAAAGTATCGGGATCAATAAAAGTAGATAACGAAGAAATTATTAGTGAAAAAACCGATGTTGTAAGTCTAAGATCTAAAATTGGAATGGTATTTCAAAAACCAAATCCTTTTCCTAAATCTATTTTTGATAATGTTGCTTATGGCCCAACTATACATGGTTTAGTTGACTCAAAAAATGAATTAGAAGAAATTGTACATTCATCATTAAAAAAGGCAGGTCTATTTGATGAAGTAAAAGATCGATTAAATGAACCTGGAACAAGTTTATCAGGCGGTCAACAACAACGATTATGTATTGCAAGAGCAATTGCTGTTAATCCTGAAATAATCCTAATGGATGAACCTTGCTCTGCTTTAGATCCAATAGCAACTGCTATTATAGAAGAATTAATTGATGAGTTAAGATTAAACTATACAATTATTATAGTAACTCATTCTATGCAACAGGCAGCCAGGGTTTCGCAGAAAACATGTTTCTTCCATTTAGGAGAATTAATAGAAACGGGTGAGACAAACAAAATTTTTACAAATCCTGATAATACAAAAACACAGGATTACATTACAGGGAGATTTGGTTAATGAAACAAGAAGGACATATTGTAAAATCATATGATGAAGAAATTAGAGACATTAAAAATAATATTGTTGATATGGGCAGTTTAGTTGAAAATCAACTAAAAGACTCACTTCAATGTTTAAAGGATAAAGATACAGAATTTGCAGAAAAAATTATAGAAAACGATGATGTAATTGATAAAGCATATAATACTCTTGATCAAAGCTTAGTTGAAATACTTGGCAAAAGACAACCGATGGCTGCAGACTTACGAACAATTTTTTCAGCAATTAAAATCAATAAAGATCTAGAAAGAATAGGAGATCATGCAACAAATATTGCCAAAAGAGTAGCAGTAGCAGAAATAGTTTTGCCAGAAAAACCTTCGAGAGATATTATTAATATGGGTGCACAAGTAAATATAATGATTAGTGAAGTAATAAAAGCTTTTTTAGAATTTTCAGATCAAGCCGCAAAAAAAGTTTGGTTAATGGATAGACAAATTGATGAAGAATATCTTGGAATATTAAGACAACTATTAACCTACATGATGGAAGAACCAAAAAGAATCACAGCATGTACAAGTCTTTTATATATGGTTAAAGACCTAGAGCGAATAGGTGACTATGTTCAAAATATTGCAGAAGATATTTATTACGCAGTTTCTGGTGAGCCTCTATTTGATGGTAATCCAGACCCAACCTGGGAAGCAATTCTTCCAAAGAAGAAATAAATTGTAATATTATTGTAACAAAATTTTAATAGTAAAGATTCATGAAACTAAAAATGCTTATCGTTGAAGATGAAGAAGCATTATTAGATCTTTTAAAATTTAATTTTAATAAAGAAGGATATAAAATAGATACTGCAACGGATGGTGAAACTGCTTTAGAAAAAATCTTATATAAACCACCTGACATAATTATTCTTGATTGGATGCTACCAGAGTTATCAGGAATTGAACTTTGTCGTAGAATTAGAAAACATAAAGAACATAAGAATATTCCTATCATAATGTTAACAGCAAAAGGTGAAGAAGAAGATAAACTTCGCGGCTTAGAAACTGGAGCAGATGATTACATAACAAAACCCTTTTCGGTTAACGAATTAGTGGCAAGAGTAAAAGCTGTTCTTCGACGAATAAGACCAATGTTTGTAGATGAAGTTTTAACTTATAAAGGAATAGTAATTGATCTTGTATCTCACTCGGCATCACGAGATGGCGAAACTCTTCATCTTGGTCCAACAGAATTTAATTTATTAGCTTTCTTCATGGAAAATATTGGTCGTGTCTTTAGCCGCGAACAATTACTTAATCATGTTTGGAAAAATGAGGCCCATGTAGAACCTCGAACAGTTGATGTTCATATAAGAAGACTACGAAAGGCTATTAATAATGACGTAAAAGAAGATTTTATAAGAACCGTGAGATCAGCAGGATATTGTTTTGGCTCGTAATTAAGCCATAAATTTCACTTATACAAATCACTTACCAAACTATAAAACCACCCTATGAAGAGTCTTTTTAGATCATTCTTTACTGTCAGCTTTTATACATTTTTAAGTCGGGTATTAGGTTTTATCCGAGACATATTAATAGCTAGATATCTTGGATCGACAGTAATTGCTGATGCATTCTTCGTAGCATTTCGTATTCCTAATTTCTTTCGTCGCGTCCTAGCAGAAGGAGCGTACAGTGCTGCATTAATCCCTGTTTTCTCGGGTGTTGTTCTTAATCCAAAAGATGAACGTGAGGCTTCAGACTTTGTTGAAAACACAACCTCAATGTTACTATTTGCTACGGTCGTTTTAACGATCCTTTTTTTCTTTGGGATGCCTTATATCATTCAAGTTTTAGCACCTGGATTCACTGATAATAAAGAGGCTTATGAACTAGCTGTGCATTTTGGAAAAATAATTTTCCCCTATATTATTTTTATATCCTTAGCTGCTCACTTTGCTTCAATCAACAATGTTCATGAACGTTTTGCCGCCGGTGCATTTGCTCCTGCCATTTTGAATATAAGTTTTATTCTGTCATTATTCTTTTTAACACCCTTTGTAACTTCTGCAGGTCACGCATTATCATACGGTGTATTGATTGGAGGTATATTACAATTTCTATATTTATACAGATCGGTTTTAAACTTTTACCGACCACGTATTCGTATCCCCGTTTTAAATGAAAAATTAAAAAAGTTTTTCAAATTATTTTTACCTGGCGTTGTTGGTTCAGGAGTAATCCAATTAAATATTATCATTGGAACTATCATTGCTTCTTTTTTACCTGTTGGTGCTATCAGTCATATTTATTACGCGGATCGTCTTAATCAATTACCACTTGCGATATTTGGAATAGCACTTGGCATAGTTCTTTTACCAAGTTTATCAAAAGCAATTAAACAATCAGATCAAGAAACAACAAATAATATTCAAAATAGATCTATTGAATTTTCGTTATTAATTTCTTTACCATCAGCCATAGGATTATTTATTTTAGCTGAACCTATTATTCATATTTTATTTGAACGAGGTGCATTTATAGCAGAAGATACTTTTTATACTGCTAAAGTTCTTAGTTACTTTGCCTTAGGTCTACCTGCTTACATTATAATTAAAGTTCTAGTTTCCTGTTTCTTTGCAAGAGAAGATACCAAAACACCTCTTTATATATCTATTGTCAGTGTGATTACTAATGTTGTGTTATCGCTACTTTTAATTGGATCAATGAGAGAAATGGGAATCGCTGTTGCAACAGCAATTAGTGCATGGTTAAATGCACTATTACTATACCTCTTTTTAACTATTAGGAATCATATGAAATTTGATGATCTATTAGTTAGTAATTCTATCAAAATTTTACTAAGTTCATCCTTATTATTTGTAGGAATATACCTATTAAATGGTCTATTCTTTACGAATATTAGTAATAATTCAGTGTTATTAAACTCGGCACTTCTACTTCTGATGATCTTTTTAGCTATAATTATTTATTTTGGATTAGTAATTATGTTAAAAGTCCTATCGGTAAATCAGTTAAGAGAATATTTAAAAAAATAATATGGAAAAACCAACAAAAAGAATACTATCTGGTGTGCAACCATCCGGTGATCTCCATTTAGGAAATTATCTTGGTGCCATAAAGAATTTTGTTACTCTTCAAAAAGAATATGAATGTTTTTTTTGTGTAGTCGATTTGCATGCCATTACCGTTTGGCAAGATCCAAAAGTGTTAGCAAATAAAACACGAGAAGTAACTGCAGCTTTTATCGCCTCTGGCATTGATCCAAAAAAAAATAATATTTTTGTTCAATCACAAGTTCCTCAACATGCGCAGCTTGGATGGCTGTTCAATTGTGTTGCGAGGATGGGATGGTTAAACCGTATGACACAATTCAAAGACAAAGCTGGAAAGAATAGTGAAAATGTATCTGTTGGGTTATTTTCCTATCCAACTTTAATGGCAGCAGATATATTAATTTATTTAGCAACGCACGTTCCTGTTGGTGATGATCAAAAACAACATTTGGAACTAACTAGAGATATAGCACAAAAATTTAATAATGATTTTAAGATAGATTTTTTTCCTATTCCTGAACCATTAATTTTAGGAGAGGCTACAAGAGTGATGAGTCTTCGTGATGGGTCAAAAAAAATGAGTAAATCAGATCCATCTGATTATTCAAGAATCATGTTAACTGATACAGCAGAAAATATTACGCAAAAGATTAAAAAAGCAAAAACAGATCCTGAACCATTACCACAAGATAAAACTGGTTTAGTAAAGAGACTAGAAGCTGAAAACCTAATTTCGATATTTGCTTCTTTGCAAGACATATCTATTGAAAAAGTTATTAAAGATTATGCTGGAAAAGAATTCTCCATCTTTAAAAAAGATTTGGCAGATTTATCCGTATCTAAATTAGAGCCAATTACGAGTGAGATGAATAAACTTATGAGTGATGTTTCTTATATCGATTCTATTTTAAATCAGGGCAAAGAGAACGCTGTAGCAGTAGCAGAACCTGTTTTGCAAAAAACTAAAGAAATTATTGGTTTTTTATCCTAAAAATTCCCCAAATTTTAAATTTTTTTTTAGAAAATTCATACTAAAGACATATTAATAACTATATATAGTGAATATGTTTATACAAACTGAACAAACTCCAAATCCACAAACATTAAAATTTCTTCCTGGAAAGGTTGTAATGGATGATGGAACGGCCTTTTTCCAAAATGTTGGTGAAGCTGCTGACTCACCATTTGCAAAACGCTTATTTGATGTTGAGGGAGTTGAAGGAGTTTTTTTTGGAAGTGATTTTATTACTATAACGAAAAATCAATCTTTGGATTGGCAAGTTATGAAACCATTGATCTTAGGCTCAATAATGGATCATTATAATTCTGGCGATACAACAATTAATATTAGTAAAAAAGGCGAGGATAAATCATTAGAGATTGATGAAAACGATACCGATATTGTAAAACAAATTAAAGAATTATTGGATACACGAGTAAGACCTGCTGTTGCGATGGATGGTGGTGATATTATTTACGATAGTTTTAAGGATGGTGTCGTATATCTCCACATGCAAGGTGCTTGTTCCGGTTGTCCAAGCTCAACTGCAACGTTAAAAATGGGTATTGAAAATATGTTAAAGCACTATGTTCCAGAAGTTCAAGAAGTAAGGCCTATTGATGGATAGACTGTTAAATTTTTTTTGCTTCCCTTTATTACTACTTGGATTAATTTTTATAAGTAATGGCTTGGTTGGCTTTGTAGAAAATAATACTGTCGATACTAAGAACAACATTCAAACCGCAAATCAAATAAACAAATTATATTCTGAAAAAGAAATTACACCATCCGAAAAAGAAATTACCCTTAAAGGCCCTCCTATTACAGAAATAGTGAATGAAAAATTAATTGTTAAAGTAAGAATAAAGCCAATTAATCCTATAATCACATCAAAGATTGAAGAGCAAATAAATCCTAGTATGCAGGTAACATTATCAGATAAAGATTTTGATTACCTTGATTCAAATAAAAAAGAATTCGTAAAAACGGTTTTACCGATAATTATCAGTGAAAATCAAAATATTTTGATGATTAGAAGCTTTGTTAGCGAACTTAAGGGTAAGTTAGAAACCTTTAGAACTCTAAACAATAAAGAAATAAGAAAGCTTAATGAAATTGCTAAAAAATATAACATTAAACATCATAACAAACATAAATTAGACCTGGTTGACGAGATACTTTCAAATGTTGATATAATACCAAATTCAATAGCATTAGCCCAAGCAGCAATCGAAAGTGGTTGGGGTAAATCTAGATTTGCAAAAGAATATAATGCACTTTTTGGTGAGTATACATATGATAATTCTAAAGGTGTTATCCCGCTTGAAAGAGAAAATGGCGATACACATCTAATTAAAGCATTCAGTTCATATAGTAACAGTGTTGAATCGTATTTCGATAACATTAACTCTCATAATGCCTATGAAGATTTTCGTGATATCCGAAATATAATGAGAGAACGAAATAATTTTTCAAACGTTAACTTACTTGTTAATAAACTAAGTACTTATGCAGAAGATGAAAATTATATTAAAACAATAAGACAAGTTATTAAAATAAATAACTTTATTATCTTTGATCAAAAAACTATCACTTATTAGTTAAAAATAAAATTGGTGACCAAACCATCTCCAGTTTCCTTCACTATCTTTAACAGTACAATTCATTCTAGATCTTCCAGGTGACAATTCTCTTGAAAGCCTTATTTCAATTCTTTCATTAAATTTATAAATTTCTCTATCAACTTGACCTTTGCTATCAAATATAAAACAATCGAGAGATTGCACTTTCTTATCATCAAGAAGAGAGAAGCCTATGAATGGTGGGTTTTGTTTAATGGTTGGGCTTTGAGGTATAAAGTCATAAACTCCTAATCCTTTAGAAGAAGCAGCAAATTTTACTCTGTCTATTTCTCCATATCTTTCATTTAATGAAAATCTGGGCAGATAATACATGTTAGAAGTTTCATTAATTATTCCGGAATGTTGTCCAAAGGCAACTTTAAATTTAAATTCTTTGACTAATTCAATTATTTCATCAGTTGTTTCACCATAAGGAAATGCAAATAAAGTTGGTATCTTCCCAAGTTCTTTTAAGAAAATTTTATTAGATGTTTCTATTTCTTTTCTTACTTCTTCAATACTTATATCTGGCATGTGGGCATGTGTATGAGAGTGAGCACCAATTACTACACCTTCTTCTTTAAGTTTTCTTATCTGGTCCCAGTTAATATATTTTTTATTATTTGAAATTGTCCCCGTTGTTACAAATAATGTAACAGGAATATTATTTTTTTTAAATAAAGGCCACCCAACTTCTAAAAAAGACTTATCAGCATCATCTACACTTATGCCAATAGTATTTGCTGGAAGATCACCATCATTAATAATTGTATCAATTATAAAATCTAATGATTTAATAGTATATTTTTCTTTAGTTAATTCTTCAATATGACTATTAAGCTGGTCAATAGTTACACTTGTTGAGGGATATTTAGCAACACCAAATTTATGATACATAAATACAGTTGCTGAGTTTTTTACTTCATTAGCAAAAGCACTACTTACTAATAAAAAAATTAAAGAAATACTTTTTAAAAATAGCAATAGAATGTAGTTATGTAATTTCATATGTTGTTATTTCTAGATATTATATCATCAATACCAGAGTTTTGTGTAATTGATGACAACAAAATAATATTACAACAGAAAATTACTCAATCTGAAACAGATAAGTTGAGTGATAACATCATTCAATCCTATATAGAAATAGATAAAAGATTAAATTTAACAAAAAATCTTAAAAAAATATCTACAACAATTGGTCCTGGATCCTATACAAGTTTAAGGGTTGGTTCAGCATTTATATCCGGTCTAATCATTTCTCGTAATATTCCCTATTACCCATTATCTATTGAGGATATAATAAACTTTAACTCAACAAAACATTCCAAAAAAAATTTGGGAGTTTTCATAACTTCATCTAATAATCAGAAATTTTTATGTTATAAAATTAAAGATAACGAAATGGAATACTATAAAATTGAAAATAATAAATACTCAATTCCAAAACATATCGATTTCATTCTTCATAATGAAAGTAAAATTAATGAAAACAATGAATTAGAACAAATGAAGTTTTCTTTTTTTGAAGAATTTTACACCAATTACAATAATTTTACCTTTAAAAAAAATATTATTATTGAACCAATATATATATCAAATAATCAATTACTAAATTGAATAGAATTAGCTTAATAAATAAAGAACACCTAATATCAATAATTAACTTTTTAAATGATAATAGTGATGAATTTAATTATTTTAAAAACATAGGATGGAATATACAAAATATTGAAAGTCAATTAAGCAAAGATAATAATTACTCTCTTGGTTATTATGAGGATAATAATCTTGTAGGAGTCTTAATCGGTGATAGAATTAAAAATGATAAAGAAAATGATTTAGAATTGCATATTTTATTTGTATTAAAAGATGAAAGAAGAAAAAAAATTGCAACAAAATTATTAAATTATATTGAAACAAATAATCTTAATTTTTCAAAGATTTTCGTTGAAGTTGCTGAAGATAATGTAGAAGCAATAAATTTTTATCAAAAAAACAACTTTGTCTTTTTAAATTTTAGACATAACTATTATAGGTATAATGACAAAAATATTCATGCTAAATGCTTCATAAAAAATATTAATAATGAGTGATAAATATATTTATATAAAATCTTATGGTTGTCAGATGAATGTATATGACAGTAATCGTATTAAAGATTTGTTTTCAAATCAAGGATATAAAATAACAAAAGATATTTCTAAAGCAGATTTAACTGTTTTAAATACTTGTCATATTAGAGAAAAGGCAGTTGAAAAAGTTTATTCTGATATTGGTAGAGTAAAAAAAATTAAAGACAAAAAACAGAACATGAAATTAGTGGTTGCAGGTTGTGTAGCACAGGCCGAAGGTCTGGAAATAAAAAAAAGAGCATCATCAGTTGATTATGTTGTAGGACCTCAATCATATCACAAATTACCTGATATGATTGATAAAGTTAATGAAATTGAAAATAGTGAATTTTTGCAAAATGAAAAATTTAAAAACTTAATCTTCAACTCTTCTAATTTATCATCTGAATTTTTATCTATTCAAGAAGGGTGTGATAAGTTTTGTTCTTTTTGCGTAGTGCCATATACAAGAGGACCTGAATTTTCTAGACCAGTTGATGATATAGTAGAAGAAACAAAAAAATATGTATCAAATGGGATTAAAGAAATAATTTTGCTAGGTCAAAATGTTAATGCGTATCATGGTGTGGGTCCAGATGGAAAATCAAAAGATCTAGCTTACTTAATTAATAAAATCAGTGAAATCGAAGAAATTAAGAGGATTAGATATATGACATCTCATCCTATCGATATGAAAGATTCTCTTATAAATGCACACGCTGATAATTCAAAACTTATGCCTTTTCTACACCTACCTATTCAATCTGGCTCAAATAAAATTTTAAAAAAAATGAATAGAAAACATACAGTCGATGATTATTTAAAAATCGTAGAAAAAATAAGAAATGTTCGTCCTGATATTGCTCTTTCATCAGATTTTATTGTTGGTTTCCCAGAAGAAACAGATAAAGATTTTGAAGACACAATGAAATTTATTGAAAAAGTAAATTTTGTTATTGCTTATTCATTTATTTATAGTCCAAGACCAGGAACACCTGCTCAAAACAAAGATAATATTAGTTTGTTAGACAAAAAAGCGCGCTTAAGCGCTTTGCAATCTTTACTTACACAACAACAAATAAATTTTAATAAATCATTTGTTAATAAAAGGATGGAAGTATTATTTGAAAAGGTAGGCAGGCATAAAGATCAATTTATAGGACGTACAATCTACAATCAAAGTACATTTATTGACTCGAAAAAAGATTTATTAAATCAAATTATGGATGTTAAAATTACAAACTCAACTAATTTTGCACTTGAATGTCAGATATAGTAAATAAAAACGAAAATTTAGAACTAGAATTAGAAGATAATACAATTTTAAGTAACTTATTTGGTATCAATGATAGAAACTTATCTCTTATAGAACAAATTAATCAAGTAAAAATCCAATACCGTGGAAACAAAATTAAAATATCAGGTAATAAAAAATCAATTTTTGAAACTAAGAAAACTATTCTAAATTTATTTAAAGAAGCACAAAATGGTGCTGAAATAGATGAGGATAGAATTAGAGATAATAAAAGTTTAATATCTATGAATATTAAGTCAGACAAACAGATGGATTTATTTATTCAAACTAAAAAAAGAAAAATTATACCAAGAACTGAAATACAAAATAAATATCTTCAATTACTAAATACTAAAAATATTACATTTGCTATTGGTCCTGCTGGAACAGGAAAGACTTATTTGGCTGTTGCTAAAGCAGTTTCAGCCCTTCAAGATGGTAAAGTAAATAAAATTATTTTATCCAGACCAGCTGTTGAAGCTGGTGAAAAACTAGGTTTCCTTCCAGGAGATTTAAAAGAAAAAGTAGATCCTTTTTTGAGACCAATTTACGACGCTTTATATTCAATGTTACCTTATGAACAGGTAGAAAAAAAATTGCTTAACAACACAATAGAAATAGCACCTATTGCGTTTATGAGAGGAAGAACCCTTGAAGATTGTTTTATAATTTTAGATGAAGCTCAAAATACGACAAAAACACAAATGAAGATGTTTCTAACAAGATTAGGTAAAAATAGTCAAATGGTAGTTGTAGGAGATATTACACAAATCGATCTAGTAAGTGAAAAAGATTCAGGTCTTAAAGATGCATTAAAAAAGTTAAATAAAGTCGACGATATAGGTTTTATTGAATTATCAGAAAAAGATGTTGTACGACATGATTTGGTCAAAAAAATTATTAACGCATATGAAAAACATAAAAGTTGATTTTTTTTCTGAATCAAAAAAATGGCCGAGGCGAATACCTAAAATTAAGACTATTACAAAAAAAACTTTAAATAAAATGAGCTCTTATTTTAAAAGAGATCATAAATATGAACTAAATATAATTTTAATAGATAAATCAAAAATGATTAAACTTAATAAAACCTATAAAAATAAACAAACAGATACTGATGTTCTTACTTTTATTACAAAGAACTCAAATAAAAATGTTGGAAAAATATTATATTGTGATATTTTTTTCTCAATTGATACTATTGAAAAATATATACGTAGGAATAAAATTAGCATATATGATCATTTTAGCCATTTATTAATCCATAGTTTATTGCATATTAACGGATATAATCATAAAAAAAATTTAGAATTTAAAAAAATGAAAAGAGAGGAGATAAAAATTTTAGGATTATTTGGAATTAACGATCCTTACACAATTTAATGAACACAAATAACGCTGATAAATCATCGAGCTGGAAAAATTGGATAATTAAAAAATTATTATCCAATGATTCAACAAAAGAAGATATTTTAAATTTTATAGCTAATGATGATGATAATAAAAATATTGACGATCTAAATGATAATAATGAGAAAAATCTAATTAAAAATATCGTAAATTTGAATGAAAAAAGTGTCGAAGATTTAATGATACCTAGAAGTGAAATAGTAGCCTTAGAACATGATAAATCTTACAACGAAATTTTAGAAGTTATTAAGGAAGAGGGACATTCTAGAATTCCTGTATTCAAAAAAAATATTGATAATGTAATTGGTTTTTTTCATATAAAAGATTTTATTAAATCTTCACAGGATACATTTCAGATGAGTGAAATAATAAGGGATGTATTATATGTTGCTCCAAAATCTCCAATTTTAGATTTACTTAAAACCATGAGATCATCTAGGATTCATATAGGGCTAGTTGTTGATGGGGTTGGAGGTGTTGATGGATTAGTAACGATAGAAGACTTAGTTGAAGAAATTGTTGGTGAGATTGAAGATGAACATGACGCAGACGATGATGAAGAATTAGTTTATAAAAAAACAGATAATTCTATAACTGTAGATGCTAGTTATAGAGTAGAAGATTTAGAAGAATTTTTTTCAATTAATATTCCAAGAAATGAAGATGATGAAACTTCTTCTGTAGGTGGTCTTGTGTATGAAAAAATAAATAGGATACCAAAAAATAATGAAGTAATTGATTTTAATGATGAGCTTACGATCAAGATCGTTAAATCAAACAATAGAAAAATTGAAATTGTTGAAGTAAATAAAAATAGTTGAGTATTTTAATTTATTTTATCTTAGGACTTTTAACCTCACTTTTATTTCCTCCATATTTTTTTTTACCACTAGGTTTTATCATTTTTCCATCCCTTTGTTTTTTATTAGAGTCAAATAAAGAAAATTATAGTGATAAAAATATTTTTAATAAATTCTCAATATTTGGGTTTGGTTTTTTTATTAGTTATTTATTTTGGATTAAAAACCCCTTTTTCGTTTTTGAAGAAACTAAAAATTTTTTTCTGGTTTTTTTATTACTGATAATATTCTTATCTGTAATTTTAGGTTTAATCTTTACAATAATTTTTAAATTAGGAAAAAAAATTCCAATAATCATTCTTATCCCACTAATGTTCACTTCTAGTGAATATATAATATCAATATTTTTTTATGGATTTCCTTGGTTTACATTTTCGTTATTACTTTCTAGTAATGAATATTTACTATTTTCACTAAAATTATTTGGAACGTTATTTTCAAGTTATTTAATTATTCAGATATTTTGCATACCTTTTATTTTTTTAACAAAAAAAAACTTAATACAAGAATTGAAATATCTGTCATTATTTATTGCTTTGCCAATTATTACTTTAATGATTACAAATTTTAACAAAGAAGAAAATAATTTTAAAATTAAAACAATTAATTTGGAAATTTTCCAATTAAATTTTAAAAATAATGACAAATTTTTAACTTCTGAGAAAAAACTTCAAAGAATAATCAAACATATAGATGAAAGTAATGCAGATTTGCTTATCTTTGGTGAAAATAATTTTCCTTATCTTTTAGATGATCTTGAACTAAAAATTATAAAAGATACTTTAAAAGAAAATCAAACATTAATCATTGGAGCTACAAGATATGAAAATAATAAATATTACAATAGCTTAATAAATATTAATTTAGCAAATGTAACTTACTTTGATAAAAAAATACTTGTTCCCTTTGGAGAGTTTCTACCATTAAGAGATTCATTAACTTTTTTAGAACGTATTGTTGGTCAAAATGATTATTCAAAAGGTAAAGTTGAAAGAATAATTAATCTATCTGATAATATAAGTTTTATTCCCGTGATTTGTTATGAAATTGTTTTTTATTGGAAGCTTTTAAATAAATTTAATAACACAGGTAATTTTATTGTAAATATTACCAATGATTTTTGGTTTGGTGATTATCTCGGTCCTTATCAACATTTCTATCTAACTAAAATCAGAGCTGCAGAGTTTAATAAGCCGATTATTCGCGTTTCTAATAATGGAATATCCGCAGTGATAGATAATAATGGTGCTGTACTAAATAAAACTGAATTTAACAAAACTGAGAATCTTAAACACAAGTTATTATTCAAAGAAAATAATAATTTTGTAAATTTTCATTCAATATTTAAAATTTATCTCTTTATTATTTTTACATTAACTACTTTCTATTACTTAAGAAAAAATGATAAGTAATAATTATAGTAATCGATTATTTGGGAGAACAAGAGGAAGAAGCAAGAAAAAAATTGATTTAAAAAAATATCATCAAACAGTTGACAAATACAAATTTCATAATTGCGATAAAAAAATAAATTATATTTTAGATATTGGCACCGGATATGGTGAAACTAGTATATTTCTTGCAAATCAATTTTTAGATAAAGTAATTATATCTTGCGAAAAATACATTGATGGAAATATAATTTTACTTAAAAATATTGAAAAGAATAAAATAAAAAATATTCAATTACATAATGGAAATGTATATGATGTTTTAGAAAGTATACATAGAGAATGTTTTGATCTTGTATGGATATTTTTTCCTGATCCATGGCCAAAAAATAGACACACAAAGCGAAGGTTGATAACTAGTGATTTTTTAATAAAACTTCATAATGCTTTAAAAGAGAATAGCGAGATACATATAGCTACAGATTCAACAATATATGTAAGATTTATTTTAAACTCAATTTATAATTGTAAGGACTATTTTGTCTGGTTGAACCAATCTGAAATGAATCTGCATATAAAAGATTATTTTGATATTGAGACAAAATATTATAAAAAAGCAATTAATTCTCAAAGAAAACCCTCTTTATTCATTTTGAGAAAATTATAGGCTTGAAATTCTTCAAAATATTAATATACGCAATATTATTAAGGTGGGTTATCCCACCTTTTTTTTATAACTATGGCTAAAAAAAAATATAATGTAATTAGAGAAGAGATGCTTCAAGTTGCATCTAATGTAGCGCAAGAAAAAAATATTGATCAAGATTCAGTTTTTTCTGCAATGGAACAGGCATTAGAAAAAGCCGCAAGAGTAAAATATGGCCAGGAGATTGATATAAGAATATCAATTGACAGAGGCACAGGGGATATTAAACTTAATTCTTATTTGGAAGTTGTGGAAAATATTGAAGAAGAGTTTCAATCTAGACAAATTCTTTTAGAAGATGCAAAAAAAACCAATCCAGATATTAATTTAGGAGAATTTGTTATAAAAGCATTACCACCTATTGAATTAGGAAGAGTTGCTGCACAAAATGCAAAAGGAGTAATAATTCAAAAGGTAAGAGAGGCTGACAAATCTAATCAATATGAAGAATATAAAGATAAAGTTGGTGAAATAGCAGTCGGTATAGTTAAAAGAACTGAATTTGGAAATTTAATTGTAGATTTAGGTAAGAGCGAAGCAATAATCAAAAGAGAAGAACTCATTCCAAGAGAAACGTTTAAAAATGGAGACAGAGTAAGAGCTTACATATATGAGGTAAAAAATGATGTTAAAGGCTATCAAGTTTTTTTATCAAGAACGCATCCTCAATTTCTTTCAAAATTATTTTTTCAAGAAGTTCCTGAAATATATGAGGGTGTAATTGTTGTAAAAAGTGTTGCAAGAGATCCTGGCTCAAGAGCAAAAATTAGTGTTTTTACAGAGGACTCTACTATAGATCCAGTAGGTGCTTGTGTTGGAATGAGAGGTTCAAGAGTACAAGCAGTAGTTAATGAATTACAAGGTGAAAAAATAGATATCGTTACTTGGTCAGATAATCAAGCTACTTTTTTAGCAAATGCACTTGCTCCTGCAGAAGTAAGTAAGATTTTTTTATATGAAGAAAAAAATAAAGTTGAAGTTGTAATACCTGATGATCAGTTAAGTTTAGCGATAGGAAGAAAAGGACAAAATGTAAAACTAGCTTCTAATTTAACTAGTTTAGAAATAGATATCCTAACTGAAGATGAGGAAGCAGAAAGAAGACAACAAGAATTTAAGGAAAAAAGTATTTTGTTAGCTGAAACTCTAGATGTTGAAGATGTTATTGCTCAGTTACTTGTTACTGATGGTTACACAACTGTTGAGTCTATTGCTTCAGAAACTTTAGAAAATTTGGAAAGAATAGAAGGATTTGATTCTAGCTTAGCTCAAGAAATAATTGATAGATCAAAAAGTTTTATACAAGAAAAGGAAGAATCTGACAAAAAACTAATTGAAGAAAAAATTAGTGATGAAAAATTAAAAAACTTAAAAGGAATGAATAATAGTATTTTAGCAGAACTTGCAAAATCTAATGTTCTCAATGTTAATGATTTTGCTGATTTAGCTACATTTGAACTCATAGATAAAGAAGAAGGTATTTTAAAACAATTAGACATTGATGAAGAAATAGCCAACAACATGATAATGGAGGCAAGAAGTTTCTGGTCTGAAGAGCAAAATAAGGATTAAAATTGGATAAAGACAAAGGTAATAAAAAAAAACCACTAAAACTATCGTCATCAGGAAGACTTCAAATAAGAAAAAATCTTGGTCCAGCAGGTGACAAAGCTAGGAGCAACGGTAGTAAAAAAACAATACAGATTGTTTTTAAAAATAAAAATAATCAACAAAAGAGTTCATCTACAACACAGTCTAATTTTAGAGGATCATCTAGTTTAAGGACTCCGAGACCAGGTATAAATTCATCACCACAACCAAACTTTTCCTCTCCTAATAAAACTAGGAATTTTGAAAATAAAAATAAAAAAAATGTAGATAAAAAAACTCAGCAAAAAAAATCAACCCTTCGTCCACTTGAAGATGATTTTAGTAAATTAGATGCAAAAAAAATATTAGAACAAGAAGAACAAGAATTTGATAAATTTCCAAGTCTAGCTAAAATAAAAAGAGCCAGAGAAAAAGAAAAATTAAAATCATCAAAAGATGAAGAGGACAGCAAAATTTCCAGAGAGGTTTCAATTCCTGATTTTATTACTGTTCAAGATTTAGCGAACAGAATGGCAGAAAAAACTGCAGACGTAGTTAAGGTTCTAATGAAAATGGGAGTTATGGCAAATGCTACGCAATCTTTGGAATCTGATACTGCGCAATTAGTTGCTGAAGAATTAGGTCACAAAGTAACAGTAGTTAAAGATGATGATATATTAAATGAAATTAAAGATTTTGAAGATCCTGAAGACAGTCTTATTCAAAGAGCTCCTGTAGTAACAATTATGGGTCATGTTGATCATGGTAA